>DASSKW010000092.1:0-30940 GCA_035690065.1 Gammaproteobacteria bacterium | reverse complement strand
TTCCCCAACCAACAAAGCAACGATTGGTTTTCTCGTTCCTTGTCCCGGTGAGTACCAGCCGACCCTGGGCGAGCGATTATTGGACTGGGCTGAAAAACACGCCGCGGCTCAACCACCACCCTGATTCAACTGCGTAGACCGGTACCCTTGTTGAGTAGCCACAGACTGAAAGAGAACAAGCCGACGATGAATAGCAGGATGATGCTGTACGCGGTTCCGATTCCGATATCCGACACCCCCAGGATGCCGTAGCGGAACGCATTCACCATGTAGAGGATGGGGTTGATCCTGGAAAGGTTCTGGAACAACGGTGGCAACAGATGGATGGAATAGAACACACCGCCGAGATAGGTTAGCGGTGTGAGGATGAAAGTGGGGACGATGGTGACATCATCGAATTTCTTGGCGAACACCGCGTTGATGAAGCCTCCCAGTGCGAACACTACGGCCGTGAGCACTACCACCGAGAGCGTGATCAGCGGATGCGCGATGTGCAGGTGCGTGAAAAACAGCGCCACAATCGCGACCAGTCCACCCACCACCAGTCCACGCACTACGCCGCCCACCACGTAACCCAGCACGATGTAGGCATTGGGTAATGGCGAGACCTGCAATTCCTCGATGTGACGCCCGAATTTGGCGCCGAAGAATGACGACACCACGTTGGTGTAAGCGTTGTTGATGACCGACATCATGATGAGACCGGGAGCCAGGAACGCCATGTAACTGTAACCACCCATCTGACCTACACGACTGCCGATCAGCGAACCGAAGATCAGGAAATACAATGTCATCTGGATCACCGGCGGGACCAGCGTCTGGACCCAGATCCGCACCACGCGCACGATCTCGCGATTGACGATGGTCTGGAAGCCGATCAGGTTCTCGCGCATGCGCGACACGTTATTCATTGCTTGTTCTCCACCAGCCGCACGAACAGTTCCTCAAGCCGGTTGGCCTTGTTGCGCATGCTCAGGACTTGTACGCCCGCATCAGTCAGCAACGCGAACAAGCCGTTGACGTTCTGTGAGCGGCTGATCTCGACTTCCAGCGTGGTGTCGTCTATCTGGCTGACCGTATAACCATCCAGTGGCGGTAACTTTGCGAGCGATTCGCGCAGATTCAGGATGAAGGTCTCAGTGTGCAGTTTGGCGAGCAGATCGCGGGTCGAACCGAATTCGATGATTTGACCGTGATCGATGATGCCGACACGGCGACACAGGTTCTCTGCTTCTTCCAGGTAATGTGTGGTGAGGATGATGGTGATGCCTTCGCGATTGATGCGCTTGAGGAATTCCCACATCGAACGCCGGATCTCTATATCCACGCCGGCGGTCGGCTCGTCCAGGATCAGCAGCTTCGGTTCATGCACCAGTGCACGTGCGATCATGAGACGGCGTTTCATGCCGCCGGACAGGTTGCGTGAGATGTCATCGCGTTTCTCCCACAACGAGAGTTGACGCAGATACTTCTCGGTCCGTTCACGGGCGAGCTTTCTCGGGATACCGTAAAAACCAGCCTGGTTCACGACGATATCCCGGACTTTCTCGAACTGGTTGAAGTTCAGTTCCTGCGGCACCAACCCGATACAGGATTTGGCACGCTCCAGTTCCGTATCGATGTTGTGCCCGAAGACTTCCACGCTGCCGCTGGTCTTGGTCACCAGTGAAGTGATGATGCCGATGGTGGTGGTCTTGCCGGCTCCATTGGGGCCAAGCAGGGCGCAGAACTCACCCTCGGCGACATCGAAGCTGATGCCTTTGAGTGCCTGGGTGCCGTTCTTGTAGGTCTTGGTCAGATCGCGGATGGAGAGTGCTGGCATCGTGTAGTCAGATGAGATTGGAGGGGCGGGATTTTAGCATGTGGCGTATGTCTGCTTCTAAAAATTGGAAGTTTTGGTTTCCGGACAGGCAGATACGGTCGATGAGCCGGACACGGCGGACGAGCAGGCAGGCAGGATGCCAGCCTGGACCATCAGCGAAGCAGGCTTGCGTCTGCGCGATGAGGGATGTCTTTTGCAATAGCGCCGGAAACCAAAAGACCGGTGTTCAGAGGCAAGCATAAAAAAGGCCCGCGGATAGACCGCGGGCCTCAAGGTTCAATTCCTTAATTCAGGAATCGCTTACGGATGCTGCAAGCAGAACACGAAGCTGCCACTGCCGTTGTAGGCATAGATATCCCACATGTAGTAAGCAGAGCCGCCGTTGTAGCTGATGCTCTCGTTCGACGTATTGCTGATCGATTGGGCGACCACAACCCAGCCGCGACGCGAGTTCCACTTGTACAGGTACAGGTCGAAGTCGGTGCCACTCGGGCCGGATAGCTGACCACGCTCATAGCCTCTGGCGGCATGATAGTAGCTGCCATCTGGCTCATACACGTCGCTACCGGAGGAGATGCTGTCGTCGTATTCGGTGTAACCGCTTGGGCAGCTGCTCGCCACCACCTGGTTAACCGTGACACTCTCCGTGGCGGTGTTGGAGTTCGCCTGTCCGTCGTTGGCACGGAAGGTGAAGCTGTCACTGCCATAGTAGTTGCTCGCCGGCGTATAGGTGAACGCGCCAGTGGAGCTGTTGGTGATGCTCACCGAACCATGCGAGGGCTGGCTCACGACACTGTAGGTGAGGCCGTCGCCATCCTGGTCGGAAGCCGACAGGGTGCCGTTCACCGAAGAGTTCTCGTTGGTGCTCACCGAACCGTTGTTGGCGACCGGGGCGTGGTTGCCGCCGCCGGTGCTGTTCACGGTCACGCTCTCGGTAGCAGTGTTGGAGTTCGCCTGTCCGTCGTTGGCACGGAAGGTGAAGCTGTCGCTACCCGAGAAGTTGCTCGCCGGCGTATAAGTGAACGCGCCAGTGGAGCTGTTGGTGATGCTCACCGTACCGTGTGAAGGCTGGCTTACGATGCTGAAAGTCAGCGCATCGCCATCCTGGTCGGAAGCCGACAGAGTGCCGTTCACCGAGGTGTTCTCGTTGGTGGTCACGCTGCCATTGCTGGCGACGGGCGGATTGTTGCTGCTGCCGCCGCCGAGGTTGGCATAAGCAACGCTCATGATCATCTCACCGCGGCCGGATGCCAGGTCATACCCGGCACTGGCGGTTTCGCCACCGTTGTTGCCGGAAGTGATGTCATGGAAAGCAGAGGCGGGAAGTTGATACACCAGTGGTCCGGCGAAGCCGATGCCGGTGCCGTAGCCTGCGATCATGCGCGCCCATGCACCTGAGAACAGCGGAGCCGCCAGACTGGTACCACCGTACTGGGCATTGCTGCCATCGACGATGATCTTGGAGCCCGAGTTCGGGTCGGCATCATAGGCGATGTCGGCCACGCCACGGTGCGAACCGGACCACAGGGTCTGCCAGCTTGGCTTCGGCTCGAAGGTGCTCTGGCTGCCGCCACTGTCGCTCCACACCGTCGCACTGTTCCAGGTGGTGGTGGAAGCGTTCAGCGTAGTACCGGCTGCCGCGATCACGTATTGAGATGCTGCCGGCCAGCTCGGCGTGGTACCGCCGTTGCCGCACTCATCCGCACCGGAATCGCCGGTCGAGATCGAGAACGTCTGGCCCTGTGCCACCGCCTGCTCGAAGATCTGATCCTGGGCCGCTGCGGAACCATCGCTCTGCGCGTCGGTTTCGCACTCGCCCAGGGAGACGTTGATGATCTTGGCGACGTTGGCATTGACGATGGTATTGAAATCATCCGTCAGATCGGAGTTGGACAAGCTCGGGATGTTGTAGAAGATGAGCTTGCCGACTTGACCACCGGCCATGCCGACGATGTCCTGACTGTCCAAGTCCCATTCACCGTCACCGCTGGTGTCGTTGCTGGTACCGTCGGTGTTGACCGTCTGGGTGGTGACCGTCGCCAGTCCGTTGTTGGAGGTGAAGCTGTTGAGGTCGTTGATGATGTTGGTCAGCTTGCCTTCGGTAACGATACCGACGGTCACACCGGCCGCGGTCGGTACACCACTACCGCCGTAGATCGAGGCGAACTCGGTCGGATAGTGGCCGGTGACCGCATGCGTGTGCGCCCCGTCGGTCTTGATCGGACGGGCAAAGGTATGCATCACATGGACGTTCTGCAGACCGAGGACCGACAGCACTGAACCCTGCAAGGAAGCCGGGATTCTTACGTCAGTGGAGTTGGCGAATGCATTGCGGCCGTTATGCGTGTGTACCCGCACGAAGTGAGTATTGAATGCCGTCTGCGTGGTCTTGGCGGGTGCATCGCCCGATACCAGCAAGCGGTTGGCGGAGATCGTCACATTCGTGAAGCCGGAGCGCTTCATGAAGTTGGCTACAGCTTCAGCTTGTGCTCGAGTGGGTGAGTACCGAGCGGCGAATTCTGCCGTTGTCAGTGGCTGGTGAGCCGAGCTTGTGATGAACGTCTTCAGTTGTGCCTGATGGCGCAGCTTCAGTGAAATCACCACGTGCATCGTTTGTGAGGACGCCAGATCGCCGACGACGGTATCGCCGCTGCGTAACATCGTGGCGTGCCGGATTGTCGCAAAGCCAGAATTACTACTGGTCCTCGCAGCAAAGGCACTGCCCGCAGCCAGGCCCAGCAGGGCCGAGGCGACGGTCGCCTTCAATAGGTAACTCTTCATGCTTATAAACCCCCATACATATGGATTTGAAAACGCCCCTCGATACGAATGCCGTGGATCCCCCTGGCCGAGACGCATGGATGGACGAAATAACCTCATGCCCACTTTCCGGAATAGACCTGACGGCGGCAATAACCACCATAAATGTCGCTTCCGGGGCGTGTTCATGAAGCCGATTTACGTGATCGCGAATCCCGTCTTGACTTGCCTTACCCCCGACAGACACCCCAACTTCGTATTCAGGGCCAATCACGTGCATTCAGCCTAGACCAGATATGGGATTTTTCCAGTCCGGTTTAACAAAACCTTCCAGAATTAAATTCGGAAAAATCAGTCATATCCGTTCGCGTTTGATTATGTGGGAAAATTTGTCACAGAATCAAACAGATACAGATCGCGAATCGGCAGGCCGGATTTTCCGCTTATCGGGATAGAACCAGGGCAGCACCGGGATCGAAGCCCGATTTCTTCGCCACCCCGGAATGGAGTTCCAGGACGTAGCGGGCGGGTGCCGTGCTCGAGAAGGTAGGACAGCGGCTGGTTTTACAGGGCGGGGTGTCGGCGGAGACGTTGATGAGCCGTCCCTGTGCGTCAAAGAAAAGTATGTCGAGCGGGATGAGCGTATTTTTCATCCAGAAAGTCCGGACCCGGGCGTCCGGATAGACGAACAACATGCCGTGATCGGCAGCCAGATGAGTGCGAAACATGAGGCCATGTTCACGGGCTGCATCGGTATCGGCGATCTCGACCTCAAACCGATGTCCGGCGACCGACACGTAGCGGTGAGTGGGTGTCTGGGCAGCGGAGGCCACGTTTCCGGTCAACAGAGTCAGGCAGGCGATGAACCCCGGCAGGAATCTGGATTGCATGAACATCAGAGCGTGCTCCCAGCGTCAAGTGATCGGTGTACCCGGTGGCTGCTTGGTGAAATCTTCCGGCGAAGTATTGCGAGTCAGTCGATAGACGCCTTCACGAATGATCCGACGCATCACGATATCCACGATGGTCGTCTGGTTGGGTTTGATGAAATTGGCGAGGTTCCTGGCCGAGGCAGACAACATCGCCGGTTGGTACATGACGAAGCCTTCCTGCGGATAGGGGATGACTCTCAGGCCGAGACTGGCACAAGCCTGCAAAGCCGGACGCAATTGCTTGTCCTGATAGCGGACGGCAGGACTGCCCATCATGCGCGCGTAATTTATATAGTAGGTGATGGTGCTGGGATCGAGATGGTTCTGCTGCCGATCGATCAGGAAGCCCGGCGGCAGGTGATTAGGGTCGTTATCCTTGCCGGCGGTGAGCACCACGTCGAAATCCTTGAGTGGATTACCCTGATCGTCATGTACCCGGAAGATCAGCATGCTGCAGGGATCCACGATGACCTGATGATCGAACGGGCCGAGTGCGCTGCGATCCTCGACCTGTTGCTGCTGTTGCACTTCCGCGGTCTGGGCGCGGAACGTGTCGAACAGCGCGGCGTATTGCTTGATGGAGCCGACCTGCAGGCACTGCAGGATGGCAGCGACAGTCGGATGGGGTTTATCGTCCGCCGGAATACTGCGCATGATGCCCATGCGGACATCCGAATGACACACCCCGGGGATCACTGCCATCGGTACTGCCGGTGACAGTCTCGGTACGCCAGGTTTCAGAACAGGGGCACTGAAACCCAATCTGGCTTTTTTATCCGTAACGGGAGCCTGCTGGATCAGACTCACATGGGTGTAATTAAGATTGGTTGCCGCCACCCGCATCACGCCATCGGAGCCCATCTCGGCCGTATAACTGTTCACATGGTCGTAAAGATGCGGGTCGTGTGACTCACCGGTAAGCACGAACGGGAAAACCCCCTTCGGGCCGATACAGGCTGCGCCGTTGGCCAGCCACTCCAGGTTCAGCGCCAGACTTTGCGGACTGCCCAACTCCAGCCAATCCAGGACGCCGGTACCGACATCCACGCCTTCAAACCAGGCCTTCAGCCGCGAGAGCTTCGACAGGCCCAGTTTGACCAGTGCGGAACCAAAATTCGCCGGTGCCAGCATGATCAGGTGACTTAAGGGGGAGGTCTTTTTACCCGCACTGATGTAGAAATGATGCAGCCAGGCACGGATCACCGGCCCACCGGTGGAATGGGTGATACAGACAAAACGCTGGTCCGAGGCGAGGGCGTCACCCAGCTCCCGTTCCAGTGCCGCCTGGAAAGCCCGCGCGATGTCGGGGACCGTGACCTCGTTATGGAAACTGATGTACTCGGAGAGCCAGATTTGGCGGATGTCCAGTTGCAGACTGGGCGAGCGGCGATTTTCGAGTTTGAGCCGTTCGCGCAAACCGCCATAGGTATCGGTATCGCGTACACTCCAGCCGTGTACCAGCAGCACGATGCGCTTGTTTCCGGCCATGTCCGGCTCCTTTTTGCCGCAGCTCCCGATGACTTGAAAAGCGTGCTTCACCCCCATATTAACAGGGTGGCGACACCCCCGTGATGGCGGTCGCTGTTATCATCCAGCAATCTGAAACTGAATCCCGACAGGGGGCGACTATGTCATTGGTTCGCAGAGTCCTTCGCGTTGATGCGGTACTTGCCGGCATCCTGGTGCTGTCACTGAGCGGCTGCGGCATCAACAACATCCCCACCGACTATCAGAGAGTCCAGGCTTCCTGGTCACAGGTGCAGAACGAGTACCAGCGGCGTGCGGACCTGATACCGAATCTGGTCGCCACCGTGAAAGGTTATGCCAAGCACGAAGCCGATGTGCTGGAAGCGGTGACGCAGGCGCGTGCCAAGGTCACCCAGACCACGATCCCGGCCAACATCCTGAGCAATCCGAAGGCGTTCCATCAGTTCGAGCAGAACCAGGCGACCTTGGGCGGTGCGCTGTCTCGACTCATGATGGTGACGGAGAACTACCCGAACCTGAAAGCGGATCAGAACTTCCTGACTCTGCAATCGCAACTGGAAGGTACCGAGAACCGGATCACGGTGGCACGTCGTGATTACATCCTGGCAGTTCAGCAGTACAACACTGAACTGACCACTATCCCCGGACGCTGGTATCGCTCCATGTTCTACAGCGACAAACAGCCATTACAGAATTTTACTGCCACGACCCAGAATGCCGAACAGGCACCCAAGGTCAGTTTCTGAAACCCGCCATGCTTGCCCCCTGCCTCAGGGGGCAAGCTGTTTGAAGGGGATTTTCCAAATCATGTTCACCGGTTCTCTGCAGCGGTTCCGTTCCCGCTTTCTGATCTTGGGGGCGTTGTTGCTGTTACCCGTATTCGCGGCCACTGCCGCGGACGACAGCAGTATGCCGCCGTTCCCAACCCTGAGCGGACCGGTGGTCGATACCGCACATCTGTTACCGGCCGATGTGAACGCGGCGTTATCACAGAAGCTGGCCAGCTATTCCCAACGCAGCGGCACCCAGTTGGTAGTGGTGACGTTGCCAACCTTGAATGGGTATGACATCGCCGACTATGGGTATCAATTAGGCCGGCATTGGGGTATCGGCCAGAAAGACAAGAATACCGGCGCATTGCTGATCGTGGACAAGGGTGAAAAGAAGTTGCGCATCGAAGTCGGTTATGGTCTGGAAGGCACATTGACCGATGCGGTCTCGTTCCAGATCGTGCACAACATCATCGCGCCGAAATTCAAACAGGGCGACTTCGCCGGCGGTATCGTCGCCGGTACCGATGCGATCCTTGGCGTACTGGGCGATAAGGCCGCTGCACAGAAGCAGCAACAGACGCGGCAGCGTTCAGGGACCGGTCTGTTGATGCTGCTCATCATCGCCTTTGCATTGTGGCCATTGATCGCGGCGATATTTGGCAAGGGCGGTCGCGGTGGTCCGGGTGGCGGTTTGGGCGGAGGCAGCGGCTGGCTGGCCTGGCTGGCACTCGGGATGCTGAGCAATATTGGCGGCGGACGCGGCGGTGGATTTGGTGGTGGTGGTTTCGGCGGCGGCGGTTTTTCCGGTGGCGGTGGATCTTTCGGTGGCGGTGGCGCATCCGGTGGGTGGTAGACAGATGTATGGTCTTACCGGATTTCCACACTGCAGTTTTTAAATTGGCGTGAGCGTATAGGCATGATCAAATTTTCTGAACAGGACAAGGCCCGCATCAGTGCTGCGATTCAGGCGGCAGAAAAAAACACCAGCGGCGAATTTGTCGCAGTCGTAGCGCGAGCGAGTGACCACTACATTTTCCTGCCACTGTTGTGGGCCGCAATTCTGGCGCTACTTACACCCGGCGTGTTTCTTTTGATAAACACTTCGTTCAGCCACGAATATTCGCATCTCTATCATCTGCAGTTGCTGATCTTTATCGTGCTGGCGATATTATTCGTATTCGTACCAGAGTTGCACCTTCACCTGGTACCGCGCAGTGTCAAACATTCGCGCGCCAGTCGTCTTGCCAAGGCTCAGTTCTATGTGCAGGGCGTACACATGACCCGCGAACACTCCGGAGTACTGTTATTCGTATCGTTGGCTGAACATCATGTCGAGATCGTGGCTGACAAGGGCATCCACGAAAAACTGGGCGAAGCCCATTGGCAGGAGATCGTCGAAAATTTCGTGCAGCAGGTACGCAGTGGACAGGTAGCGGATGGTTTCGTGACGGCAGTTACGGCTTGCGGTGAAGCCATGGCGAAACACTACCCGCGGCGCGCGGATGACAGCAATGAATTGTCGGATGGTTTGATCGAGATATAAACGTAGTGCAGTTTCAGATACGTCCGGAATTCTCCATACTTTCCAAACCCTTGCTCAGATTCGCACCCAGGTTCTTCTCCTCAGCCAGATAAAGCGGCGTATCCGCATCCAGTTTCTCGCGCGCCTCGATGACCAGCGCCTCCCAGTGTTTGGGAGTGTGACCGTCACGCCCCAGCCAGATCAGTGCTTTCAATTCGGATAGTTCGTCCGGCGAAAGTCGGACCAGTACTCCCACCAGCCGGTCGAATTCACCCGACTCGCAGTAACCGATCATTTCCCGAACCCGTTCCGGCTTGAGCTTTTTCATTGGTATCCCGATGTCCGCAGAGGGCTTGCTAAGCCTAGTCCAAATCTGCGTAAAAGCGAACTGCTTTGCTATAGCTCATCGATATACAGCGGTTTCCCGGGTGTCTTCACGTAACCCTTGGGACGGATCGCCACCGTGTTGCGAATCAGGCTGCATTGAGTCCCATCCTGCAGGTAGAAGCCGTATTCGAAGGTTGGCGTGGCGCGACCATTGGCAGCCAGTTCTGCCGCGATAGCGGCTTCCTGCCCGGGTGAAAGATCGAAGCGCAGTTCCAGATCGGTGTCGCCACCTTTCCGGAAATCGAGCGCCATGGCCCGGGTCCAGACCGAATAACCGGGAAATACCCGGGCGCAGGCCAATGCCGCGATCGGGTCCGCCAGCGCGGCCTGGGAACCGCCGAACATGGTGCCGCCGAGGTTGCGTGAAAATGCATTCAGCGGCAGACGGATGCGTATATGCCGCCAGTTGTCGCTCATCTCCAGGATCTTGATACGCATCACCAGGAACGGCGGATACAGCTCCAGGCGACGTGCTTCGGAAAGAAAGCGCAGGTTGGCGATGAAGCGTAACAGTCCCATAATGGTATCCGGTGTCAGAGCATTGAATTGTAGGTGAAACTGGAGATAGCGATATGCGCAGCATCCACAGCTGGCTCGACGAATACGGCGAAAGCCATCGTGATCCAGTGAACAAGCGTCTGCATTGGGTCTGTGTGCCGCTGATCGTATTGTCGATCGTCGGATTGCTGTGGTCCATTCCGGCACCCGCTTCCTGGCTCGCACGCTCGCCATTCCTGAATTGGGGAGTATTGTTCATCGTGCTGGCGCTGATCTATTACTACGTACTTGCCTGGCGATTGGCCCTGGGTATGACCGTGGTCACGCTGGGCGTGATCGCGATTGTGTATGGTGCGAATCACTTATCCATGCCACTGTGGTTATCGTCGTTGGTAGTCTTCGTAATCGCCTGGGTCGGCCAGTTCATCGGGCACAAGGTCGAAGGCAAGAAACCTTCGTTCTTCAAGGATATTCAGTTTTTACTCATCGGGCCGCTGTGGCTGCTCGCATTTCTGTATCGGCGTGCCGGGCTGAGTTACTGAGGACTCAACGCTGCCAGTTTTACCGCTTCGGCCACCGCCGTGTGTACTGCCCTGTCCAGCACGTGCGGTAACAGCTCATCGGGCGGCGCCAGTTCTGCAAGTTTGGCTGCGGCGGCCAGATACATTTCGTTGGTGAAGCGTTTGGCACGGGCATCCAATGCACCGCGAAACAGTGCCGGGAATCCCAGTGCATTGTTGACGCTGCGGCCGTCGGTCGCGAAGGCTGCGCCGTGTTCCAGCGCGAGGCGCGGCTCGATCTCGGCTTCCGGGTTCGAGAGAGCGAAGATCAATTGACCCTTGTGGATCCATTCCGGCTTGATCAGCCCTTTGACACCCGTGGTGGCGATCACGATGTCGGCTTTCTGCATCATGTCGACAAGACTGGCACGCTTGCCGCCCATGCCTTCCAGGCGTGTGAGTGCTTCCTCGCGCAAATCAGAACCCAACATCTGTTTCACGCCGTAGTGCAGCAACAGGTTGGCGATACCGATCCCGGCGGCGCCCAGTCCGACTTGTCCGATTACACATTCTTTAAGATCACGCCCGAGACGTTGGGTGGCAGAAAGCAGGGCGCCCAGCGCCACGACCGCGGTGCCGTGCTGGTCATCCTGCATCACGGGTTTATCTAGCTTCTGTGACAGCGCCTCCTCGATCTCGAAACAGGCCGGCGCGGCGATATCTTCGAGGTGGATCGCGCCGAATGAACTTTCGATCGCGAGCACGGCATCGATCACTTTCTTCGGATCAGTGTCGCTGAGCAGGATCGGTACGCCGGAGATGCCGACGAACTTGGAATAGATCATGGCCTTGCCTTCCATGACCGGCAGGCCGGGGATCGCACCGATGTGGCCGAGACCCAGGATCGCGGTTCCGTTGGTGACGATGCCGACCGTGTTGCCCAGATTGGTGTATTCCCAGACCTTGTCCGGGTCTTTCTGGATCGCCAGACACACGCGTGCCACACCCGGCGTATACACGTCTCGCAACTGCTGGATGGAATCCAGCGGTACTTTCGAAACCATCTCGATCTTGCCGCCGCGATGACGGTCGAATACCCGGTCCGAACGCCCCAACAACTTGCAATACCGCAATGTCGCCAGCTGTTCGTACAGTTGTTTGCCGGCCTCCTCGTCCATCTCGACCGTGACTTCCCAAACGCTCTGGTCCTGCGCGCGGCGTACCAGCGAGATGTGATCGATCATGATGCCGCATTCGCCGATGGCGGTGAGGATGCGACCCAGGTTGCCGGGGCGATGTTGCGACTCTAACAGCAAGACCTCAGGAACACGCATGCAGGCACCTTCGGAAAATTGATCTATGGAATTATGAAATGATCGACGCCGAACTCGTTGCCCCCTGCAGGAATCGGCGGCTCAGTTCTTTACCCGCCGTAAACGCGACTTACCGGGTTTATAGGCTTTGACCGTGCGGCCGATGGAGACCGCGAGACCGTCGCTGAACACCTGTATCGCAGCCTCGGTATCATCGAGCGATTTAAGCAGGCGTCCGAGTTCTTCATAAGCTTCCGGTTGTCCGCCCAGCACGATGCTGGACTCCAGATAACCGCGGGCTTTACCCCACAGTTTTGCGACGACGCACAGCCGTCCGGCAGTGAGCAACAAGGCTGCGCTCTCGCCGTTCTCACCCAACCAGTTTTCGACCCGGGCGAGTTGCCGGATCGGATCGTCACTGCGAGCCTTGCCGTATAACACGATCAGCTCTTCATCCCAGTGCGATTTCAGTGCATCCCGCGCGACGCTTTCCGCCGTGTTGTGTTCGTCGCATCGGATCAGGGTCTGGACATAGGCGCGCAGGACCGTCACGTCGTTGC
Source organism: Gammaproteobacteria bacterium (assembly GCA_035690065.1). Taxonomy (GTDB): domain Bacteria; phylum Pseudomonadota; class Gammaproteobacteria; order Natronospirales; family REEB76; genus DASSKW01. Next base: position 18,385 of record DASSKW010000092.1, on the reverse strand, counting down.
GGATGCGTCGTGGCAGATTGTCCCATAACTTTGTAGCGACAGCTGCGGAATGTGTATCCATGTGCTCCATGAGCTCGCATACGGCAAGCGCTTCGAGATTATCGATATCTGTGGCATCCATGGATTTCTGATCGCGCATGGCGGGGGTCAGTGCGCGCAGCCGTTCCCAGTCGCCGAGTTTCTTGTAAAGCCGGGCCAGCAGTTTGAGTCCGAATGCATGATTCGGGTGCAGCTCCAGCAGACGATGCAGGGTGGCCAGCGCCTGTTCATTCTGGCGATGTGCGATCTGTAATTCCGCCTGGGTGAGCAACACCGCAAGATGTGCAGCAGGCAATTGTTCGTAGGCACGGTGCAGATAGTTATCGCGGCGCTCATGCGCTCCCTGGGCCTGAGCTGCCCGTGCTGCCGCGATATAGGTGATGAGCGGCATCTCGCTGTCTGAAGCGCGCCGCATCAGATGTTTTTCGCTGTCCTTCCAACGGCCTTCTGCGAGGTCGATGAGACCGCGCGTAGTAGCGCGGCGGGCCCGCAACTCACGGCGCCGCAGCAAGGCTTCGCGGATACGGCGCGGGAAAGCCCACAGTTTGGTAACCAGCTTGGTGAGCAGATACAGGCCGAAGAAGATGAACAATACCACGACGATGAGCGTGCCCAGCGACATCTCGATGCTGGTGTGATGCCAGGCCAGCAACGCATAACCGTTGTCGATGTGCGCGACTCCGGCCACGATCACCGCGGCCAGCAGTACCAGCAACAGGAAGAACATGTACTTCATGGAGCCTTGTCCTGCGGCATCTCGAGTTTACGTAGCAGGGAAAGCGATAACGAGATGTCCGGCAGTGGTGGATCGATCTGTTGGGTCTCCATCTGGTTCAATTCATCGAGCGCAGCCTTGACGCCTGGGTCCTGAATATTGAAATAGGTGGCGAGCCAGGTACGCGCGGTATGGATGCTGTCCTTGAACGCATTACCATCGCGATTCAGCAAAGCCGCACGTGCGGCGGTCAGGCGTAATTCCAGATTACGGCGCAGGAAGAATTCCTGATCCGGGGCCAGCAACGGTTCGACGTTGGTGGCGCGATGCCGGACCGTGAAGATGGACACGAACATGTGTGACACAGAAAGCTTGAGTCGCTGCCACAAGGTCAGTTTCGCATTCATCTCCGGATGCCTGGCACCCGGCTCATAGTGATTCGGCGCCACGCGTTTAAGCGGCAGACTGTCCACGGTGGAGGTAAGGCTCGAAAGGCTCAATGCCATGCCTTGCACATCCGCTTGCGGGACTGCGCGCAGGACAACCTCTTCTTTCGCAATCTGCTGCCGCACCGGAATCAGGCGCGGATCGGACAACACCTTCAATCGTGCATCGGCGGCAGACAGGGCCTTGAGCGCCAGCCCGGGATTGGCATTGATCTGGAGTTCTTCATTCGCAGCTTCCAGCAGTGAAGCGGCTTCGGCGCGGATCCACGAATCCCGACCTTCTTCGGAACGCCGGCGCAGATCGGTCAAGGTTGCATCCAGGCTGTCGAGACGGTCGCCAAAAGTCTTGAGCGTCTGCCGGGTAGTGATGAGCGCGGAATCCAGCTGGCTTTTAGGCGCCGCATCAGCCCGCACCTGGGTCAGTTGCTGGTTCAGGTTCTTGAGCGAGGCATCCAGAGTGTCTATCTGCCGTGACTGGTTCCATAACAGCCAGCCACCCGCCGCCGCAACCACGACGATCAGCAGGATCAGTATGGTAGTGAGCCAGACTGGCCAATGCTTGCCGGTGCGCGACTGCAGCGGTTGCGGCGCGGGCACCAGGCTGGTGCCCGGATGCCCGGCCGGCGTCGGCTTATTCGCTTCGCTCATGCTCTCTCCTGTTCCTGTGCGGTTCGTGGCCACGGCTAGACCACCACGTTACCAAGGCATCCAGCAGTGCGGCATCCCCGGCATCGCTCGCGACCAGTGGGCGACGACGTACTCCCAGTGCCGAGGCCAGTTTAATCAAGCGCGGACTGGATACCAAAAATTGTGCGGCTCGCAGGTAGGGCGTCAGTGCCGGGCTCAGCATACTGTCCAGATTGAGCAAGGCTTCGCGGCTGGTGACGGCGATGGCATCCACCCGACCTTCCCGGAACCAGCGGCTCAACTCGCCCAATCCGGAGCGCGGTACCGAGCGCCGATAGACCTCCGCGTAATCCACTTCAGCACCACGTTCTTCCAGAGTCTCCGCCAGCAGCTCGCGGCCACCCTGACCACGGAAGATCAGCACCCGCTTGCGATCGACTGCGTGCAGGGCCTTGAGCTTGAGCAAGGCTTCGCTGCTGGCCCCGTCACGCGGCAGCATGTCCGGTTTGCGGCCGTGTGACGCCAGTGCACGTGCGGTACCCGGGCCGATGGCCGCGACCTTGAGCTTGTCCGGCAAGGCGGCGAGATCGATCAGCTCGGCTGCGTACTCGACCGCATTGGGGCTGATGAAGATCGCATAGTGATACTGATCCAGCCGCTTAAGACAGCCGGTCAGTTCCGCAGAGCGTGGGACGGCTGCGATCTCGATGCTCGGGAAATGCAGGACCTGGGCACCCTTGCCTTCCAGTCGGGTCTTGAGCGCCTCACCTTGATGCACCGGACGGGTGATGACGATGCCCGCGCCTTTAAGCGGCCGCGCTGCCATGCTTACCTTCCTGCCACATGACGCAATACCTCACCGGCACCCCGGGCCAGCATATCCTCGGCGAGTTTACGCCCAAGCGTTTCTGCCTGGACAGCGGGACCGCGGATTTCACCTTCGATCATGCGGCTGCCATCCGGCATCCCGACCCGCCCCCGCAAGCGCAACTGTTCGCCTTGCAGCTCCGCGTAACCGGCCAGCGGCACCACGCAGCTGCCGCTGAGTGCCTGATTCAGGGCGCGTTCCGCCTGAGTGCGTTGCCAGGTGGCAGCGTGATTGAGCGGGGCAACCAATTCACGGATCGCGATATCGTCAGTCCGGCATTCGATGCCGATCACGCCTTGAGTGATGGCCGGCAGGCTGGTTTCGGGGTCCAGGATCGCGGTGATCCTGTCGGCCATGCCCAGCCGTTTCAAACCGGCCACCGCGAGGATGATCGCATCGAATTCTCCGGCGGCGAGTTTGCGCAGCCGGGTGTCCACGTTGCCGCGCAACGGCAGTACCGTGAGGTCGCGGCGGCGGTACAGGAGTTGGCATTGGCGGCGCAGGCTGGAACTGCCGATCCGTGCCGCGGCCGGCAAGGTTTGAAACGAAGCATGGTGCACCGAGAGGAACGCATCACGCGGATCTTCGCGCTCCAGTACCGCAGCGATACTGAAACCCTGCGGCAGTTCGGCAGGCACATCCTTCATCGAATGCACCGCAAGTTCGGCCCGATCCTCGGCCAGCGCCAGTTCCAGTTCCTTCACGAACAGCCCCTTGCCGCCGATATTGGCCAGGGAGTCCTGCAGGTTGCGATCGCCCTGGGTACTCAGTGGCACCAGTTCGATCATACGCTCCGGTACTACTGCGCGCAGACGTGCCGCGACGTATTCTGCCTGCCACAAGGCGAGCGGACTTTTACGGGTGGCGATGCGGATGGGAGGATGATTCAAGGCGTCAACACGACATTCAAATGGATGTGCATGTTAGCAGGAAGCGGGCGCTATCAACGACCGGTGCGCAGACGTTCGCGGACCTCCGGCACCAGTCGCCGACTGACTTCCACTGGCTGGGCCCGGCCGCGCAGGCGGACACTGAAATGTGCTTCGTCAAGTTTATCCAGGCTCTCAATGCAAGCGAGTGCGACCAGCGCATTGCGATGTACGCGGATGAAGCGCCCGGCAAATTCCTGCTCCAGATCCTTGAGTGCTTCGTCGATCAGCAACTCGCCGTTGGTGTGCCACACTGTGACGTATTTCTGTTCGGCGATGAAACACTGCACATTCTCCACCGCCACCACATGCAGTTTATCGCCCAGGCGTGCGCACAGATGCCGACGTGCCTCGGTACCGCTCTGCGCAGCGATCCTGGTGAGCTGCACGCGATTTAGATGTCCGGCATTGCTGAGCGCGGCGGCAAGTTTTTCGCGACGTACCGGTTTGAGCAGGTAAGCGATGGCAAGAGTATCGAAGGCCGCTACCGCAAACTCGTCGAACGCGGTGGTGAAGATCACGGCCGGTGGACTATCCATCGCTGCCAGATGCCGCGCGGTCTCGAGACCGTCCATCACCGGCATGCGGATGTCGAGCAACATCGCGTCGGGTTGAGTGTGTTCCCACAGATCCAGGGCTTCGCGTCCGTTGGCCGCTTCCCCCACCACGCTGCAACCGGGGATCTCGCGCAACAGTTCCCGCAGACGCGTACGCGCCGGGGCTTCATCATCCACGATGACGATGTTCATGGGCCAACCGGTTCATAGGGCAGTTGCACCGAGACACGGAAATGGTCGTCGGTACTTCCAGTTTCTACGCTCGCGCGTCCCGGCCAGGCCAGTGTCAGGCGCTCGCGTACGTTTTCCAATGCCATCTGGTTACCACGTCGGCGTGGTGTACCTGACGATGGTAACGGGTTGCGTATGCTGATATGCAGCATGGTGCCCTGTAGATGTCCTTCGATCTCCACATCGCCACCTTCGGCGAGCGTCTCGACGCCATGATAGATCGCGTTCTCCAGCAGCGGCTGCAGGGTCAAGCGTGGCAGACGCGCATCCAGCGGCAACCCATCTATCTGCCAGTTCACCCGTAACCGGTCGCCGAGCCGCAGAGTCTCGATCTCCAGATACTGTCTGGTAAGTGCCACTTCCTCACGCAATGCGACATGCGCGCTTTCGGTGAGACTGGCACGAAACAAATCGGCCAGATCCTCGACCGCACGCTCTGCCAGTTCCGGCCGACTGCGGATCAACGATGCGATGGTGTTCATGCTGTTGAACAGGAAATGTGGGCGGATACGCGCCTGCAATGCCTCGATACGCGAATGGGCTTCACGTTGCACATTGCGCTTCCATTGATGCTGGATATAGAAGTAACGCAACATCAACGCACTGATGATGGAGCACACGATAAGGTTGCGAACCACAAAACCCGCGTGGCTGGCAGGCAGCAGCTCGTGGCCGATACCGGTGTAGTTGGAAAGCTGGTAGGCGATCTCACTCAGGATCGCGGTGACCAGGAGCAACAATACGTAACTGGCGAATGCAGCGAAGCGCTGCGGGATATGAGTCAGTGATCTGCGGGACAGGCACAGGACGCCGGCGCTACTTAGTGCGATCCATTGCAGGAACAGCGAGATGCGTGCCAGATCCAGCCACAGCGACATGCCTTCGCCAGGCAGATGTCTGGCGATCACCAATACGAATGCCGTGAGTTCCGCGATCAGTACTACCACCAGCACGATGGGTGCGGAGCAGAAATCCGGCAGGAAGAACTCGGTGTTGTCGTCGCGGGCATCGGTCATGCGTATCAGTTTCGCATAAACTGACGGCCCCGGCTTTATTTGACGGCTTTCGCGAACAACGCGTGTTTGAGACGGAACAATGCGGAGATATCCTCGTCGCCGTGACCATCTTCCATCAGGCGGCGGTAGTGAACCCGTGTCATCTCCACCACCGGCAGTTGCACGCCCTGGGCGGCGGCCATCTGTTGCACGATATTCAGGTCCTTGTCATGCAATCCCACCTTGAAGCCGAGCGGGTATTGCCCGCGCACCATGCTGGGACCGCGATGCGTCAGGAACCAGGCACCTGCAGCACCGCTGCCGACCACCTCGATCACCTGATCCAGCGGCAGCCCCTGTGCTTCGGCGAACGCCAGCGCTTCGGTCACGGCCTGGGCGATGCCGGCGACCGCGATCTGGTTCACGGCCTTGGTGGCCTGCCCGGCCCCGGCCGGACCCAGGCGCACGATCCGTTTACCGAGGGCATTGAGGATCGGTTGCGCGCGCTGGAAGGCGGCGTCCTCACCACCGCACATCATGGCGAGGGTACCGTGCTTGGCACCTTCCGTGCCGCCTGATACCGGACAATCGAGGAAATCTATCTTGTGTCTCGCCAAGCGTGCGGCGGCTTGCCGTGCAGTTTCTGCACTCACCGTCGAACAATCGATCACCAGCGCGCCGGGTTTCAGCTTGTCTGCCAATGCGTCCACCACGCTGAGTACGTCCTGATCTGCCGAGACACAGATCACCACTGCATCGCGGTGTGTCGCAAGTTCCGCGATCGATTTGCTTGCTGTGCAGCCGGTTTCTTTCGCCAGTCGATCCGCTTTGGCCACAGTGCGGTTGAATACGGCGGCAAGTAGTCCTGCCCGGTGCAGATTGAGTGCCATGGGATAGCCCATGGCGCCGAGTCCGATGAAACCGGTTCTCATATGCGACATCCCGTCATTTCTCCAGATAGGTATAGCCCTTCAGGCCTTCTTCCAGTTCCTTGAGAAACTGGCTGCGCTGATACGGATCGAGGGTCGTCGCCGCGTCGATCTTGTTGCGGTAACGCTGGAGCAGATCACCAGGTTCGAAATGGACATAGCGCAACACATCTTCCACGGTGTCGCCCTGCTCCGGCTTCACCAGCCGGTAACCGTTATCGGGATCGAGTTCCACGTTCACCGAATCGGTGTCGCCGAACAGGTTGTGCATGTCGCCGAGGATCTCCTGATACGCGCCGATCATGAAGAAGCCGAGATAATACGGTTCACCTGCGCGCATCGCATGTGCCGGCATGGTGGCTTCGAGTTCTTCCTCGTCGACATATTGTTCGATACGCCCGTCTGAATCGCAGGTCAGGTCCTGCAATACTGCGCGCTGAGTGAGTGGTTCAGTCAGGCGGTGGATGGGCATGATCGGGAATACCTGGTCGATGGCCCATACGTCCGGTAACGACTGGAACACGGAGAAATTGCAGAAATACTTGTCGGCAAGTTTCTCGTCGATCTCGAAGATGGTTTCGCTATGTGCGCGGGTGGTCGGTTTCAGACCGTCGCGTACCCTACGACAGATCGCGTGATAGATTTGCTCGGCGCGCGCGCGCTGTTCCAGCGTCAGCACGCCGTGAATATACATGGCTTGTGCCTCGCCGTTCCAGTACAACGCGTCCTGATAGACTTCCAGCAATGGACGAGCGTCCGCGTTCTCGTAGTCATCCCACAAGTCGGTGAGAATCTGCGGATCTTCTGCATCGGGCGCGGCCAGCGTCTTGGTTGAGATCGATTCATAGTCAACCACTTCGGTTACCATCACGGCATGATGCGCGGTGATGGAGCGACCGGACTCGGTAATGATGTTGGGATGTGGAAGCTCGTATTCCTCGCAGATCTCCCACAGCGCACGGATGATGGTATTGGCGTATTGCTCCACACTGTAGTTCATGGAACAGGAACTGCGCGAGCGAGTGCCTTCGTAATCCACACCCAGACCGCCGCCGACGTCCATCACCCGCACGTTGACACCGAGTTCCGCCAGTTCCGCGAAACAACGGCCTGCTTCCAGGATGCCACGTTGCACATCGCGGATATTGGCGATCTGCGAACCCAGATGGAAATGCAGCAGTTGCAGCGAGTTCAACATCCCTGCACCGCGTAACTTATCCACCGCTTCCAGGATCTGACCGGCGGACAGACCGAACTTGGATTTCTCGCCGCCGGTATGTTCCCACTTGCCGCGCCCGGTATGGGTGAGGCGCACACGGATACCGATGGTGGGTTTGACGCCGATGTCGGCTGCTTCCCGCAACAGCAGATCCAGCTCCGACATCTTCTCGACCACGATATAGACACGATGCCCGAGTTGCTGGCCGATCAGCGCCAGGCGCAGGTATTCGCGATCCTTGTAACCGTTGCAGACGATGGTGGCACCGGCCGGCGCGAACGCCAGCACCGCCATCAGCTCAGGTTTGCTGCCGGCTTCGAGACCGACGCGACCTTCGCCGTGACGCAGGATGTCTTCGACCACGACGCGCTGCTGGTTGACCTTGATCGGATAGACCGCGGTGTAGCCCGCCTTGTATTCGTGATATTCCATCGCCTTGGCGAAGGCGTCGCAGAGCCGGTCCACGCGGTCGCGCAGGATATCGCCGAAGCGGAACAGCACCGGCAGGTTGAGACCGTGCTTGCTGACTTCGGTGGCGAGCCGGTGCAGATCCACCGAGCCGTCCTCACGGCGACGGGTCGGGAACACCACGACATGACCTTCGTCGTTGATGTCGAAATAACCGTCGCCCCAGCGCTGGATATTGAATATCTCGCGGGCATCCTGGATCGGGTTCTGGCTCATGGCGGACTCCGCGCAAGGGTGATCGAAAACGGCGCAAGCGTACGGCAAGCGGCCGCAATATAAAAGAGGTTTTTAGCCCGGGTTATACTGGCGTCTCACCGTCCTGGAGATGGCCATGCCGCTCGACCACAGCTGGTTCACCGAAGTCGCACCCGAAGAGGGGATCGCCCTGTCGCTCAAGGGCGCACGTCGGCTGCACGCGGAACAGACCGAGTACCAGAAGATCGAGATCTACGAGACTGAGAGCTTCGGCACGCTGATGGTCATCGACGGCTGCATCATGCTCACTGATCGTGACAACTTCGTATACCACGAGATGATGGCGCACCCGGTGCTGTTCACGCATCCGGCGCCGCGCGACGTGCTGATCGTGGGCGGTGGCGACTGCGGCACCTTGCAGGAAGTGCTCAGGCATCCCGACGTCGAGCGGGTGACCCAGGCCGAGATCGACGAGCGCGTTACGCGTCTGGCCGAAGAGTATTTCCCGGGGCTGTGTGCCGCCAACGGCGATCCGCGCGCCCACTTCCATTTCGACGATGCCATCCAGTGGATCAAGGATGCCAAGGCCGGCAGCCTCGATGTGGTGATCGTCGATAGCACCGACCCGGTAGGGCCCGCCGAAGGTCTGTTCTCGGCGCCCTTCTATAAGGAATGCCGGCGCGCGCTGCGGCCGGGCGGGCTCATCGTGCAGCAGAGCGAATCACCCTTGCTGTATCTGCCGATCATCACCGGCATGCACAAGGAGCTGAAGAAAGCCGGTTACCCGGATATCCGGACGCTGTTGTTTCCGCAGTGCACGTATCCATCGGGCTGGTGGTCGGCGACCATGGCCTGCAAGGACGGGGTGATTCCGGAATTTCGACGTGCCGCCGCGGAGCGACGCAGCTTCCAGACCCGTTACTACGATGCCGATATCCATGCCGCCGCGTTCGCACTGCCGCCGTTTTTGCGGGAAGCACTGCCAGGCAGATGAGCTGATCCGGCAACAGAAGAAAGCGTCGCTTAACCCGAATCCGCCGCCGCGCAGATCTTGTCGGCTTGTTCCTGAGCCTGCTGACGCAGTTTCACCAGATCGTCGCCACTCGAATAGACCACGTTGCCATCCTTGTCCTTGTGCGCCACCCGGTTTACTTCGTCGTAACGCTGTACGCGTTGGCGTGCAGCTTCGCAGGCTTTCTGCTTTTGCGCTTTTTTGTCGGCTTCCTGCTTAGCCTTGGCGGCGAGCGCCTGTTGTGCCTGCTGCCGATCAGTCACTGCCTGTTCCATGTCCTGGGTCTGATCGAGCGAGGTCTGGTCCGGCGGGGGTGGCGTGATGTCCACGGCTTTGGCCTTGGCTTTGGAATTTGCGGGCGGCGTCTGGCTGTAATGCACATGACCCTGGGCATCCACCCAGCGGTACACGGTGTCGGCCTGTACGCTAGCCAACAACAGCAGCCCGGCGCAGACACTCGGCAACAGCGCAGTACGTATCATGCTGGCGGTTCCTGCGGCGTACAGGCGACAGTCACGTCGTTGCGCGCGCGTTGTACCACCTTGGCCTGTTCATCCTGGGATAGTTTCTTCTGCTTGCCATCCGGAGTCGTGGTGTAGAGCACATCTGCGCTCATGTATTGACCCAGTTTTTGTTTCGCCGCCTTGCAGGCGGCAGAGTCGGTTGCGGCAATCTGCGGCATCAGTTTGTCTGCTGCCGCCGAACCCGCAACTGTACCTGCCGCCGGCGCCAGACCCTGTGCCGAATTGGTGATGTCGATGGGCTTGGCATCGGAGCTGTGCGGCACCGTGCTGTAATGCACCTGGCCGTCCTTATCTACCCATTTGTAGATCGGAGAATCGGCCAGCACGCTGCCGGCCAGCAATGAGGTTATGAGTAAAAAGATGATACGTTTGTACATGACATCGCCTCTTTCACAATGCTTCGGCATCGGTTTCGCCGGTACGGATGCGGATCGCCTGCTCCAGGCTGGTAACGAAGATCTTGCCATCGCCGATCTTCCCAGTACGGGCGGCATGGGTGATGGCTTCGATCACGCGATCCAGCAGATCGTCCGGCACCGCCAGCTCGATCTTCATCTTGGGCAGGAAATCCACCACATACTCGGCGCCGCGATACAGTTCGGTATGGCCTTTCTGACGCCCGAAGCCCTTGACCTCGGTGACGGTGATGCCCTGCACGCCCAGGTCCGACAGGGCCTCGCGAACGTCATCGAGCTTGAAGGGTTTTATCACGGCGCTCACCATCTTCATTGGATATAACGTCCTCGAAATCAGGGGGTTGTCAGGTACCGGGCGCCTAAAGTCTAGCACCGGTTGGGATACTGCCGCATGACCTATATACTGGTGCCCGTTCAATGCGTGGGGCGGCAGCGATGGCACTGGATCCAAAGATGCTCGACGATCTGGCGAAGAAACTCGCGGAAGCGGTGCCGGCCGGATTGCGGGATCTGAAAACCGAAGCGGAACGCAATTTCCGCGGCGTATTGCAGGCCGCCTTGGGCAAGCTCGACCTGGTCACGCGCGAGGAATTCGACGTACAGCAGACCGTGCTGGCACGCACCCGCGAACGGCTCGAGGAACTGGCCGCCCGCCTTCAGGAACTGGAAGCCGCGCTGCAGGCGCAGGATCAATCCAACAAGAAATAATCCGGTCTTTGAAATCCGCACAACCGATCAGGGAGGAAGTCGGGCCCAATGCTTGCGAAAATTCACAGCCGCGCCCAGGCGGGCGTGGATGCCCCCGAGGTTACTGTCGAAGTCCATATGTCCAGCGGCTTGCCGGCGCTCGCCATCGTGGGTTTGCCGGAAGCGGCAGTGCGCGAGAGCAAGGACCGGGTGCGCAGCGCGCTGATCAATTCACGTTTCGATTTTCCAGCGCGCAAGATCACCGTGAACCTCGCGCCTGCCGATCTGCCCAAGGAAGGTGGCCGTTTCGATCTGCCCATCGCACTCGGCATCCTGGCTGCCTCCGGACAGTTGCCGGTGGAGACACTGCGCGATCTGGAATTTCTCGGTGAGTTGTCGTTATCCGGCGAATTGCGGCCGGTGCGTGGTGCGTTACCGGCCGCGCTCAAGAGCCGTGCCGCGGGGCGAACCTTGCTGGTGCCCGCCGACAACGCCGACGAAGCTGCGCTGGTCTCGGATGCCACGATCCTGGGCGCACGCCATCTGCTGGATGTGTGTGCGCATCTGCTGGGCCAGCAGCGCCTGATGCCGCATGTCTCGGAACTGACAGATCATGAACCGCGCTACGACGATCTGAGCGAAGTGCGCGGTCAGCACCAGGCCAAACGCGCCCTGGAGATCGCCGCCGCCGGCGGACATTCATTACTGTTCATCGGCCCGCCCGGTACCGGCAAATCGATGCTGGCCTCACGCCTGCCCGGTATCCTGCCGCCGATGAATGAAGAAGAAGCGCTGGAATCAGCGGCGGTCGCCTCGATCAGCGAGCGGGGTTTCGATGCCGCGCAATGGCGGCGGCGCAGCGTCCGCACTCCGCATCACACCGCCTCCGGTATCGCGCTGGTGGGTGGCGGCTCGTATCCGCGTCCGGGCGAGATCTCGCTCGCACATCACGGCGTACTGTTTCTCGACGAACTTCCCGAGTTCGATCGCCACGCCTTGGAAGTCCTGCGCGAGCCGTTGGAGAGCGGCAGCATCGTGGTCTCGCGTGCCGCCCGTCAGGCGGAATTCCCGGCGCGCTTCCAGTTGATCGCAGCCATGAATCCGTGCCCTTGCGGTTATCTCGGCGATTCTTCCGGGCGCTGTCATTGCACCAGCGACCAGATCCAGCGATACCGCGCGCGGGTCTCCGGTCCGTTGCTGGACCGCATCGATCTGCACGTCGAAGTCCCGCGCCTCGCGCATGACGTGTTGCGACCCGGCAGCGAACCGGATGGTGAAGCAAGCCGGCAGGTGGCGCGACGCGTCGTAGCTGCGCGCCAACGTCAGTTGCAACGTAGCGGCAAGCCGAATGCACGGCTTTCCAGTCGCGACGTGAACCGGCATTGCATACTGAGCGATGGCAGTCACCGTCTGCTGGAGCGCGCGATGGAGCAACTGGGCTTGTCGGCGCGCGGTTACCATCGGGTATTGAAAGTCTCACGCACCATCGCCGATCTTGCTGCCAGCGAGGTGATCGCGGATGCGCACATCGCCGAAGCGATCGGTTACCGGGTGCTGGATCGCAGCACGGCCTGACGTTCGTCAGGCTCCGGTCACGAAAAAGCAAGTCTGTTCAGGAACTGCCGGGCCGTTACAATGGCGTCCATGCCGCGCCCGTCCACCGCCCTCAATTCCCTGAACCCCGCACAACGTCTGGCAGTGACTCATATAGATGGGCCGTTGCTGGTGCTGGCGGGAGCCGGCAGCGGCAAGACCCGCGTCATCACCCAGAAGATCGCCTACCTGGTCGGTAACTGCGGGATTGCAGCGGAACATGTCGCGGCCGTGACTTTCACCAACAAGGCGGCACGCGAGATGAAACAGCGCGTGGCGAAACTGCTGGATGCAGAACAGGCGCGCGCGGTCACCGTCTCCACCTTCCACACCCTGGGTCTCAAGCTGCTGCGCTACGAACACGCGCGTATCGGTTACAAGCGGGGTTTCACCCTGTTCGATGCTGAAGACAGCCTCGGATTGATGCGTGAACTGTTGAAACTCGACAAGGCGGAGCGTGCCGAAGTACTGGAACGTGCACAGTGGCAGATCTCGGCCTGGAAAAGCGCACTACGTTTGCCGGAACAGGTGTTGGCAGAAGAATCCGATCCACACGCGCGGCGTTCGGCACAACTCTATGCCGAGTATGAACGGCACTTGAAAGCCTACAATGCGATGGATTTCGACGATCTCATCGTGCGGCCGGTGCGGTTGCTGGAAGAATTCCCTGAAGCGCGTACTGTCTGGCAGGATCGCCTGCGCTATTTGCTGGTGGATGAATACCAGGATACCAATGCCGCCCAGTATCGCCTGCTGAAGTTACTGACCGGTCCGCGTGCGGCGTTCACCGTGGTGGGCGATGACGATCAGTCGATCTATTCCTGGCGTGGGGCGCAACCTGAAAATCTGTCGCTGCTGAAACAGGATTTTCCGGCGCTCAAGGCCATCAAGCTGGAACAGAATTACCGCTCTACGCGCCGTATCCTGCGCGTCGCCAATGCGCTTATCAGCAACAACCCGCATGTGTTCGAGAAGAAGCTATGGAGCGAACTCGGCGAAGGTGCGCCGATCCGGGTGCTGGCCTGCAGCGATGCGCAACAGGAAGTCGAACGGGTGATTGCGGGACTCATCCAGCATCAGTTGGAGAACAAGCAGCATCATCGCGATTACGCGATCCTTTATCGCAGCAACCATCAATCACGCCTGTTCGAACGTGCCTTGCGCGAACGGCGGGTGCCGTACCGTCTCTCTGGCGGCACGTCGTTTTTTGATAGAGCCGAAGTGCGGGACCTGGTGGGATACCTGCGCTTGCTGGTGAATCCGGACGATGACAGTGCCTTTCTGCGGGTGGTGAATATCCCACGTCGTGAGATCGGGGCGGCTACCCTGGAGAAACTCGGTGCCCATGCGGGCCAGCGCGGCATCAGTCTGTTTGCAGCCTGCTTTGAGTCCGGCTTGAGTGAACATCTGTCGGCTCAAGCGGTTGGACGGTTACATGAATTCGGTAACTGGATCTCGCGCATCGCAGAACATGCGGAGCATGAATCCGCCGGAGCTGTGATGCAGGAACTGATGGAGTACACACATTACGCTGACTGGTTGCGGGATAACGCCCGCGACCCGAAGGCCGCGGAGAAGAAACTGGAAAATGTGGACGACTTTATCAGCTGGTTGTCGCGCCCAACCAGCGAACCGGGTGAAGAACGGAATCTGGCAGATACTCTTGCGCGGTTATCGTTGATGGACATGCTGGATCGTAATCAGGATGAAGACACCAGCGATGCAGTCAGTCTGATGACCTTGCACGCAGCCAAGGGCCTCGAGTTTCCGCACGTGTTCCTGGTCGGCATCGAAGAAGAGCTGCTGCCGCATCGCAACAGCATGGAAGGCGAGAACGTTGACGAGGAACGGCGGTTGGCCTATGTCGGCATCACCCGTGCGCAACGTACCCTGACCTTGAGTTTTGCCGCCAAACGCCGCAAGTACGGCGAAGACAAGAACTGTGAACCGAGTCGGTTTCTGCAGGAGTTGCCGGAGATGGATCTCGAATGGTCGGATACTGCCCGTCCGGTGACCGATGCCGAGCGCCAGCAAAACGGCCGACTGTATCTCGACCATATCCGCGGACTGTTGGCGGAGTCATGAAAATGCGGAAGCCGCCCTGAGGCGGCTTCCGGAATCTGCGGGTGAGCGGGACGACTCAGTGCTTGATGAGCTTCGCGCCACCGCTCTGGCTGATCATGTATTCCATGGCCTTGATCACTTCGGCATCGCTCAGCGCCGGGTTGTTACCCTTGGCCGGCATGTTCTTGTAACCGTGCAACGCATGTTGTTCCAAGGTCTTGAGGCCCTCGGTCAGGCGCGGACCCCATTCAGCCTTGTTGCCGATCTTCGGAGCGCCGAGTACGCCGGTGCTGTGGCAGGCCGAACAGGTGCCTTCCCAGATCTGCTTGCCCGACTTGGGCGGGCCGCTGACCGCGGCGGGTGTGGCGACCGCCATCTGGGTCTCGGCGTTACCGGAGATCTGTACGTCGCCGACCGGTGCCAGACGCTGATCGATCAGCTTTTCCTGCACCGCACTACCGCGGTCGTATGCGCCCGGCGTAGCTTCTGCGATGGCATCCGCAATCCAGTAAGCGCAGATGGCGATGGCAGCCAGCACGCCCATTACCAGCAGGAAGGAATCGAAGAAACGCTGATCGTTATGATTTTTCCCGTGTTCCACGGTGAGCCCCTGTCGGTCGTTCGGTTACAGCGCGCCAGCGCGCCGGGTAGGGACGGCATTATATAGCCTGCCACTGGCCCAGGGAAACGCCGCGACGGGATGCTGCGGAAGTGCTATTTTGTCTGAAAGCGGGCTTTGTCGTGCAGGCTCATCGCCCGCGGCCGATCCAGCCTGAGCGGGCATCGTGATGGGCCGCGAACGTCACCCTGCCTGCATTCATTGAGCCCCCGGGATGCTCGAACCCGGCGGCTACCACCCCCTGCGGGCAGGCCCATCTGGCACAGTATCCACCAACAGGAGCATACCCATGTTTCGCTATTCAAGTCTGGTCCTTGGTCTGATTTTGCTACCTGCACTCATGGCGCCGTCGGCACTCGCAGCGGACAACGGGTTCTGGCAGAACCCGGTCATCAAGAGTGCGGGCGAGATGCATCCTCTGCCAGATGCCGCTTTCCAACCGGACCCCCAAGTCACGTACAAGGCGGTGTTCAGTATCACCCGCGGTGAAAACGATCCGAAGCAGGTGAATGGCGGGCTTGAACACGTGGCCCGTGCGGTGAACGTATTCGCATCCGCCCACGTACCGCTCGACCATCTCAAGTTTGTGGTCATCATCCACGGTGGTGCTGTACCGATGACGCTCGACAATGCCCACTACCGCAAAGAGTTCAAGACAGATAACCCTGATTTGAAACTCATCAAGGAACTGAAAGCTGCCGGTGTACAGTTCGCGGTCTGCGGTCAGGCCGTCGCGGGCATGAAATACGATTACAAATGGATCAATCCAGACGTCAAGATTGCGTTGTCTGCGTTGTCCACCATCATCGTGTTGCAACAACAAGGTTATGCATTATTTCCGATGTGATGAGCGGAATTGTCAATGATGTTCTCGATCAATTTTCCTAGACACTCGTTGTGCCCGGTGTTACTGACAGCAGTGTTGCTGTTGTCAGTAACCGGCCGGGCGGTATCGGCCAACGATTACCTGCCACCGTGGAACGCGCCGCCACAGGACGGCAAGTACTTCACGATTCCGGAGATCGACATCGTTGCCGACCTGCACGGCGATGTCACGGATCCGCAACTGGTGGTGTTCTTTGCCGGTAACCAGTTCATGGTAGTGCATGATCTGGTAGCAGCCTTCAAGCAAGCCCATCCTGAGTACCAGCGCATCTACGTCGAGACTCTGCCGCCGGGTATTCTGGCTCAGCAGATCGAACAGGGCGCGCTGGTGATGGGCAACCTGCGTATCGCGCTCAAACCGGATATCTATACGGCGGGCGCGAAACGTATTGCGCAAATACAAAACGAACATCACTGGTTCAGCGATAGTGAAGACTATGCGCGCAACCGCCTGGCGCTGATGGTGTACCAGGGCAATCCAAAACACGTCAGTAGGCTCAAGGACCTGGGGCGTGACGATGTGCGCGTGAGCATGCCGAACCCGAAGTGGGAAGGCATCGCCAAGGCGATCGAAGCCAGCTATCGCATTGCCGGAGGCGAAGCACTCGATCACCAGATCATGGACGTTAAAGTGAAGGATGGCAGTACTTATCTGACGCAGATCCACCATCGGCAGACCCCCTTGCGTATCCTGCGCAAACAGTCAGATGCCGCACCGGTCTGGTACACCGAAGCGTATTTTCAACACCAGATCCTCCACAACCCCATAGATCTGATAGAGATCCCCACCGCCCAGAACATCAGTGTCACGTACACCGCGGGTCGTATGAAAGATGCGCCACACGCAAAAGCAGCGGACACGTTCATGAAGTTTCTGTTGAGCCCGGCGGGACAGGCAGTCTACCGACATTACGGGTTTGAACCCCCCGCGCCATGAGGAAACGGGACATGTTGCGAGTTGCAGGCTTGCTGATCGCGCTCATTGCATGCATATCCTTGGGCGCGCAGGCCGCCTCACTTCCGGCGAAAGCAAACCTCTGCAGCGCCTGTCATGGATCGCAAGGCCAGGGTAGCGATGGCCTGTATCCGCGGCTTGCCGGGCAGCCGGCAGATTACCTCTACCGGCAGCTGGAAAATTTTAGCAATGGCGCGCGCAAGAATTCGGTGATGGCGGCCATCGCCGGGCAGCTCACCGCGGGCGACATGCACTCGCTCGCCACCTATTTCAGCAGCTTGCAAGTTGCGTTCGTGCCACAGACTTCCGCCAAACTGACCGTCACGGAATTGGCACTCGGCCGCGAACTGGTCACGCTGGGTGATTGGGCGCACGGCGTTCCGGCATGCGCGAGTTGTCACGCCCCGGATCTGGGCGGGGTTGCACCACAGATACCCGGACTTGCCGGGCAACCCGTGCAATATCTGGGGGCCGCACTGCAGCGGCTGAAAACAAGTGATGATTCCAATCTTGCGGCGGCGACGATGCAGAAAGTCAGCCGCGGACTTTCCGCTGACGATATCCAGGCAGTCGCTGCATATATCGGTTCGTTGAAAGCGGGTGAACAGCCCGTCGTCACGCGCCCTGTATTCGACGTCGACTATCATCCGGTCGCACAGTCACCTGCTGCCTTCACGCCGCCGCCACTGAGCGCTATCCCGACCGGTCCCGATGGCGATGCCATCTGGCAGGGGCTGCAGTTGTTCAAACATACTCGCGCACTCGCGAGCGACTACGTCGGCAACGATTTGAACTGCGTAAATTGTCATGTGGATCTGGGCCGGCAGGCAGGCTCCGCGCCGATGTGGGCGGCGTATGTCGCGTATCCGAAATACCGCAGCAAGAACCACAAGGTAAACACGCTTGAGGAACGCATCCAAGGCTGTTTCCGTTACAGCATGAACGGCAAACCTCCCGCCGCGGACAGTGCCGGGATGAAAGCGCTGGTCGCGTATTTCCATTGGCTGGCGACCGGACTGCCGGTCGGCATCACACCCAAGGGTGCCGGATATCCAAAGCTGCCTGATCCACCTGAAAAGGCCAGCGTAGAACGCGGCGCCAAGGTATATGCAGCCAACTGTGCAATATGCCATGCCGACAATGGCGAAGGCCGCAACGTGCGCCATGCACAGGTTTTCCCGCCTCTGTGGGGGCCACGCTCGTACAACGCGGGGGCAGGCATGAGTAACATACGGATGGCCGCTGCCTTCATCCATGCCAACATGCCTTACGGACGTGGTCGGCAGCTCACGTTGCAGGAAGCCTGGGACGTGGCGGCATATATGGACGGCCAGCCCCGGCCCCCGGACCCGCGCAAGTAAAGACAGCCGCCAATTATTGGACGCCCCCGGTGGTTCGCGGTATCCTTCCGC
>DASSKW010000091.1:0-22996 GCA_035690065.1 Gammaproteobacteria bacterium | reverse complement strand
TGAAATCGAAGCGTCCCCGGTTCGATTTCAGGCACGTGCGTTATCTCCGGGGCGAGTTCCTTTGGGTCCTTTCCTTGCTCGTTCAAGGAAAGGACCCCGGCCGCGGGTGCGGGAACCCGCAAGAAATTGCCGCGACCGGAGGTCGCACCTTTTGGACTGGACCCCGGCTTCCGCCGGGGTGACGGGGTAGGGAGGAAGATGGATTCCAGCTTTTCCCGGAAACTGCTCCTGCGTTTCCGGGGCTTCCGCCATCCTGGCGGTCGCTCACGGAGGGAGAGGGAGCAAGGTGGATTCCTGCTTCCGCAGGAATGACGAAACGAGGGGCATCCTGCCCAATCTGCACCCCTGACGGGCTGGCGGTAATTCCCTAAGTTGCTGAATTTGCACGTTCCCCCCGCTTCCGGCATAATGCGCGCCCTCCCGGCCCTGTCCGGGGGCCTTGCTCCACCGCCATGACGGGGAGCCATCAGTCCTTAAGGAGCTTACGTTGAGACACTATGAAGTCGTGTTTCTGGTCCACCCTGACCAGAGTGAACAGGTCCCCGCGATGACCGAGCGCTACCGCTCGATGATCGAGGCCGAAGGCGGCCATATCCACCGCCTGGAAGACTGGGGCCGCCGCCAGCTGGCTTTCCCGATCACCAAGATGCACAAGGCCCACTACGTACTCATGAACATCGAGTGCGGCCAGGCTACCCTCGACGAGCTGATCGGTGCTTTCCGTTTCAACGACGCCGTGCTGCGTCACATGGTGATCCGTTGCGATCGCGCGTTCACCGAGCCTTCTCCCCTGATCAAGCCGAAGGACGAGAAGGAAGAGCGCGAAGATCGCGCCGAGCGTTTTGGCAGCGACGACCGTGATGCGGACGATGACGACCGCGGATCGGACGATGACGTACGCGCCGAAGCCGAATAATCACAGCACCGAATCGAGGATAACCCAATGTCACGTTTTTTCCGTCGTCGCAAGTTCTGCCGTTTCACGGCCGAGAACGTCGAGCAGATCGACTACAAGGATCTAGCCACTTTGAAGGCCTACATCACCGAGACCGGCAAGATCGTCCCGAGCCGCATTACCGGCACGCGTTCGTTCTACCAGCGTCAATTGTCACTTGCGGTAAAGCGCGCGCGGTTCCTGGCGCTCTTGCCGTACACCGATCAGCACTGAGGCAGGAGAGCTACCCATGGAAGTCATTCTGCTGCAGAAGGTCGATAACCTCGGTAACCTGGGCGATAAGGTCAAGGTCAAGCCGGGCTATGGCCGTAATTTTCTGATCCCGCAGGGCAAAGCCAAGGCTGCCACTGCACTCAACATCGCAGAGTTCGAGCAGCGTCGCGCTGAACTCGAGAAAGCCGCTGCCGATCATTTCACCAGTGCGAACGCACGCAGGGCCGAACTGGAAGGCAAGAGCGTGACCATCAACGCCAAGGCCGGCCAGGAAGGCAAGCTGTTCGGGTCAGTCGGCACCGTGGATATCGCGGAAGCGTTCACCGCTGCGGGCTTCAAGATCGAGCGCAAGGAAGTGCGCATGCCGCAGGGCCCGATCCGGGTCGCCGGCGAGCACAAGGTGGAGCTGCATCTGCACACCGACGTGAATGTCGAAGTCACGGTGGTGGTGGTTGCCGAAGAATAAGCTGGTTGTTTTTTGACCAGCCTGCGCGCGGGAGCTTCGGCTCCCGCGTTTGTTTTCAGGAGCCTCAGCAACTGCGCGGCTCCCGGCAAAGCGGCTTGCCAGTGATCGGCACCTCGCTTAGAGTCTTCTTTCACCAGCCAGCGATCCAATCAAATGCCGGGAGCCGTCAAATCGTTTGATCCCTCCGCATCGGCCATCGAGGCCATGCGCGTGCCGCCACATTCCGTGGAAGCGGAACAGGCAGTGCTGGGCGGTTTGATGCTGGACAACGCTACCTGGGAACAGGTCGCGGATCGACTGACCGAAGACGATTTCTATCGCCAGGATCACCGGCTCCTGTTCCGCGCCATCATCGAACTCACCGAGCATGACACCCCGTTCGATGCCGTCACGCTGGCCGAATGGTTGCAAGGCCGCAATCTGCTGGAACAGGCCGGTGGCTTGGCCTATCTCGCGACCCTCGCGCGTGATACCCCGACTGCTGCCAACGTGCGCGCTTATGCCGATATCGTGCGCGAGCGCTCGGTACTGCGTCAGCTGATCCGCGTCGGCGGCGAACTTGCCGATGCGGCGTTCCGTCCCGAGGGCCGCGGTACGGCGGAACTGCTGGATTTTGCCGAGCGCCAGGTCTTCGATATCGCCGAACGCGGCGGACGCATGCAGCGCAGTTTCGTCCGGGTCAGCGAGCTGCTATCTCGTACTGTAGATCGGCTGGATGCGTTGATGCATGCCAACAGCCCGGTTACCGGATTGTCGAGCGGCATCGACAAATTTGACGAGATGACGACCGGCTTGCAGCCCGGAGACCTGATCATCATCGCCGGGCGCCCCTCGATGGGCAAGACCGCCTTCGCCATGAACATCGCGGAATACAGCGCCTGCAAGCCGGAGAATCCGGTGCCGACCGCCGTGTTCAGTATGGAAATGTCCGGCGAGCAATTGGCGATGCGTCTGATCTCCTCGCTGGGCCGTATCGATCAACAGAAGATCCGTACCGGCAGGCTGGATCCGGAAGATTGGCAGCGAGTGAGTTCCGCGATCTCGATCATGTCGAAAGCGCCGATGTTCATCGACGATACCGGTGCATTGACACCGACCGAGTTGCGCGCACGGGCCCGACGTCTCAAGCGCGAACACGACCTCGGTCTGTTGGTGGTGGATTACCTGCAGCTCATGCAGGTGCCCGGGACGCGTGAGAATCGCGCCACCGAGATTTCCGAGATCTGTCGCAGTTTGAAATCCTTGGCCAAGGAATTGCAGATTCCCGTGATCGCGCTCTCGCAGTTGAACCGCAGCGTGGATTCGCGTCCCGACAAGCGTCCGATCATGTCCGATCTGCGTGAATCAGGCTCCATCGAACAGGACGCCGACGTGATCGTGTTCATCTATCGCGATGAAGTCTATGACAAGGATAGTCCGCACAAGGGGACTGCCGACATCATCATCGGCAAACAGCGTAATGGTCCGATCGGGGAAGTCAGGACTACGTTCCTTGGCAGGTTCACGCGCTTCGAGAATTATATCTCCGAAGATTCCGGGGGTTACATGTGAGCCGGGCCACCGGGGCCGTCATCAACCTCGCTGCCTTGCGTCACAACCTGCGACGGGTTCGTGAGATCGCCCCGCATTCCAGGATCATGGCGGTAGTCAAAGCGAATGCTTACGGCCACGGCATCACTGCTGTTGCGCGAGCACTGAGCGAGACGGATGCTTTCGCTGTCGCCAGTCTCGACGAAGCGCTGGAGATCCGGCGTGCAGGCCTTGCCCATCCCATCGTGTTGCTGGAAGGCGTGTTCGGTGCCGACGAACTGGATGAAGCCGTACGCAATGGTTGTGAAGTGGTGGTGCATGAAGCCGGTCAGCTTGCGCTGATCGAAGCCAGCCGCCTGCAACATGCCCTCGGCGTCTGGTTGAAAGTGGACAGTGGCATGAATCGTCTGGGTTTCCCGCTCGCTCAGGCGCGTGCCGCATGGCAAAGATTGTCGGCTGCGAACGCAGTGCGAGGATCGGTACGCCTGATGACCCATCTCGCCTGTGCTGACGACACGGCATCGCCACGTACCCCACAACAACTCCAGACCTTCGCCGAGACCACCGCTGGTATCGACGTCGAGCGCAGTATCGCCAATTCCGCAGGTATCCTGGCCTGGTCTGATAGCCATGTGGACTGGGTACGGCCGGGTATCCTGCTCTATGGTGTATCGCCGTTCGCGGAACGTTGCGGCGCAGATGAGGGCCTGTTGCCGGTGATGACGATGTGCACGGAATTAATCGCGATCCGGCACCTGCAAAAGGGTGAAGCGGTAGGTTATGGCGGGGCCTGGGTGGCACCGGAAGCGATGACCATCGGCATCGCTGCCATCGGTTACGGCGATGGCTATCCGCGTCATGCACCGAACGGCACGCCGGTGCGAGTCAAGGATCAACCCGTCCAGCTTGTCGGGCGAGTGTCGATGGACATGGTCGCGGTGGATCTGCGCACGGTACGCGATGCAGCAGTCGGCGATCCGGTGTTGCTCTGGGGGCCGTCGTTACCGGTGGAGCAGGTGGCGCAAGCTGCAGATACGATTCCCTACGAACTGTTGTGTGGCGTCACCCAGCGGGTGAAGTTCAGCATCGTGGATGAAAATGAAACACCCGCCGTATCAGCGGCGGGTGTGTAGACAGCGGAAACCTGTTCTTGCAGGGTATCAGCCGTTCGGCATCGAATAGAAACCCATCTTGACGCTGGCCAGTTCGATGACGTCGTTGTCATTGAGTTTCTGTGCCTGCGCGCCGATGTCTTTGCCATTCACAGTCGGGAAGCCCTGACCTGAACCGCTTTCCACGTGCACGATGAAGAATCCATCGGCACGGCGGGTGACGGCGGCGACCTGCACGCCGGGGCGCCCCAGGGTGGTCAGTGCCTTGTTCAGTTCCAGTTCCTTGCCGGCGAAGGATCCCGACAGTACTTGCAGTTTAGCGCGCGGCAGCACAGCCCCTTTGGGAGCATCGCTGATCGGTGTGGCCCCGCCGCCGGAAATCGCCTTGTTGACACTGTCCATGCTGGGCGTGCCAGCCTGGGCCTTCGCGCCCGGCCGGATGATCATGGTCTTTTCGAATTCGTCGGCGTCGCCCTCGGCCTTGGCCTGACCACTCGTGTATTTGATCTGGTGGCGGCCGATGGTGATCACATCGCCGTCCTGCAGCGCATGCTTCTTCACCAACTTGCCGTTGACGTATGTGCCGTTGGTGCTGTTGAGATCCTCGAGGAACGAATCCTTGAGGATGTTCAGGATCAGTGCGTGATGTCCGCTCACGGCCATGTTATCCACATGGATATCGTTGTCAGCCAGACGCCCTATGGTATAGCGCTCCTTGTCCAGCTCGTATTGCGCGAGTTCCTGGTTATCCAGTGATAAGATCAGCTTGCCCATGGGTCTGCCTCTTTATACGTTTCATTTCCGGTCTGTTGTGATGGTTTCGCCTCAAAAATCATGATGAGAACCACCATTCCGTCAAGCGATCAAAGAAACCTTTCTGGGCTTCGAACGATTTCAGCGGTCTGGCGAGTACCGCCGAGATATTATCCCGACCGCCATTGTCGTTCGCCAGCTTTATAAGTTGCTGGGCTGCCGTTTCAAGGTTAGCACTAAATGTCTTGATGGTTAAGTGAATATCCGGGTCTTCCACCATGTCATGCAGTCCATCGGAGCATAACAGGTAGGTATCGTCCAGCAGTACGACGTCTTCCTGGACATCCACTTGAACGGTCGGCTCGATGCCGAGCGCCCTTGTCACCAGGTTCTTGTTGAGTGATTTGCGGGCTTCCTCGGGGGTATAGAAACCCCGGGAGACCAGCTCCTGGAGCAGGGAATGGTCAACCGTGACCTGCTCGAACTGGCCGTGGCGGATGCGATATACCCGCGAGTCTCCGACATGCGCGACCGATACGCGGTTGTTGTAGAACAGGCAGGCGACCACGGTAGTGCCCATGCCCTCGCACTGGGGTTGACTCTGAGCGGTCTGGAAAATGATGTCGTTGGCCTTGAGGATCGCGTTGCGCAACAGCGTGCTTTCGTGGCTGTAACCACTTTCACTGCTGCCGGAACGTTTGCGCGTGTCCTTGAGACCGTTCGCGACGAATTCGGTGATGGTCTGTACTGCGATCCCGCTGGCCACTTCGCCCGCTTTGTAACCACCCATGCCGTCAGCCACCACGACCAGCCCGGTATCAATACTGGTGCCGAATGCGTCCTCATTGTTGGGACGCACCATACCCTTGTCCGTGAGCCCGACGAAATTCAGTTTTCCCTTGTAACTCATTTGAAGATCGCCCTCTATTGACCTATCTGTACCGCAGCTGACTCTACATCACGTGCAAATTCAGCGCCGGTCTGGTAACGCTGGTCAGAATCCTTGTGCAATATCTTGTTGATGATAGCGTCGATCTGTGCCGGCAGTTCCGGCCGCAGTACCGTAACTGCTCCATGCGGTTCGTTGGCGATCTTGAACATGAGTGTCGCCATGGAATCAGCCTGGAATGGTAACTGACCGGTGAGCATCTGGTACATAGTCACGCCCAGAGAGAACAGATCCGAGCGCCCATCCACCTTCTTGCCCGACAGCTGTTCCGGCGACATGTAGGACGGTGTGCCCAGTACCATGCCGGTCTTGGTCTTGCTGGAATCGGTGATACGTGCGATACCGAAATCGGTAAGTTTGATGGCGCCGCTGTCTTCCTCGTACATGATATTGGCCGGTTTGATGTCGCGATGTACCACGTTCTGGGTGTGTGCGTAATTGAGCGCTTCAGCCGCACGCACGATGATGTCCAGGACCCGCGCTGTCGGCAGCAGGGTGTTGGGCTTGACATGACCGGTGAGATCCTTGCCCTTGAGGAACTCCATCGCGATATAAGCAAGATCGTGCTCTTCGCCGGCATCGTAGATGGTGACGATATTGGGATGGTTCAGACGGCCGGCGGTCTCCGCTTCACGGAAGAAGCGCTGCTTCACTTCTTCCAGTTCGTCGCCCTCGAATTCCTGTGACAGGGCCATGGTCTTGATAGCCACCACGCGATTGATCTTGGGGTCGCGCCCGAGATACACCACACCCATCGCGCCCTTGCCAAGTTCTTTCTCGACCTGATATCGGCCGAGCATCGGTTTCTGTACGCCTTCGCCACTCATGATCAGGGTGCCAGCTGCCGTGTTGCCGCCGCCGCCACCGAGGATTACCGTCCCTTCCAGTTGTTTGGAACGCTGCAGCCGTTCTCCAACATCGCGGAACTTTGCGTCGTAATCATGGATGTGCCGATAGACAGAACCGGCCTTGTTGAATTGACGCTTGCGTTCGTAATCGAGCGCCAGGTTGTAGAGCAGGTCGGCGATGGAATCGTCCATCGGGCATTTGCGGAATTTATCGAACGCCATGTCCAGTTGTCCCTGTCCCTGGAACGCCAGGCCCAGCATCTTGCTGTTCTCGGCACTGTCGGCTTCGGTACGCACCAGCAAGCGGCTGGTAAGTCCGGACAGTTTCACGGTCATCACCAGGTGTCCGGTCACCAGCAACAGCGCCGGTATCATCAGGTCGATCCAGAGATGCCGGCCTTCCAGCAGGCTGAGTTCGACTGCCAACAGCGCGATCAGAAGACCGAGACTGAGCAGTGCCGCGAGCCCCGGTTTGAGACGCGGCAGAGCGAAGGCGATGTAAGTGATCAGCAGCAACAACACCGCGAGAGTGACATAGCCGGTCCATTGCGGTTGGATAAAGAAATTCTGCTGCAGGATACTCGAGACCACGTTGGCGAGTACCAATACCGGAGCCATGCTGGCAGACGTCGGCGTCGGGAACCGGTTACCCAGACCCGCGGCAGTAGCGCCGATCAGGACGATCTTGTCCTGGAATGCGCTGGGCGGAATCTTGCCCAGTTTGACGTCCGCGAAAGAGTAGATCGGAAACGGAGGATTACTGCCGGTACCACTGTAGTAGAAGTTGCGCATGCGCAATCCGGGCGTGGTGCCGATGAACAAGTTGCCTACTTTCACGCCCTGATCGGGGATCACATGTACATCGTCGGGGCGCAGATTGAGATATTTCATCGCTACCGACAAGGCCAGCGATGGGTAATACATGTCGTAATAACGTAACACCAGCGGCTCGGCGCGCAGGGCGCCATCCGGGTCCTGGGTGTCGTTGAGAAATCCGACCATGGCTGCGACTTTGCCAAACCTGGCCACCGGTACGCTCATCGCAGTGGTCGGCAACGGCTGGCCCTGGTCATCCGGGGTCGAGATCAACGGACCCAGTGCGTTCTTGAGGATGTAATCGGGCGTGGCTTCGTTCGGACGACCCAGCGGCTCGCCCAGTGTGAACACCATCGGGATCACGACGTTGCCGGCGGCCTTGATGCTGGTGGCCAGTTTCGCATCCGCATCCAGAGTTTGCTCGGCGTCCTGCATCTTCTGGCGCAGATTCAATAACGCCTGTTTGATCGGTGCCGCAACTTTGAGTGTTTCGCCCGGTGTTGCGAGGACTGCGTCGGGGGGGCAGTCGTTGCTGGCTGTTGCGGGCGCTGTGGTATTCGCAGCCGGTGCGAACGGCGCGACCGTACCCAGTTCCGAGCAGTGGTCGTAGAAATCCATCATGCTGCGGATATAGACACTGCCCAGATCGAGTTGCTCTTCCGACAGCAACACGGTGGTGGCGATCACGCGCGCGTGATCCTGGCTCAGGCGGTCGATGAGATCGGCGTGATAATCGCGCGGCCAGGGCCAACGGCCCAACTGATTGATACTGGCGTCATCGATCGCGACGACCGCAATCTGGTTGCTCGGGGTGCTGCTGGCCATGCTGACGCCCAAGTCGTAGGCCGCCGTTTCCAGGCGACCGAATGCATCGGGCAGAACAATATAAGCAATCAGCAGAAACACCAGCCCATAGGACAAGCCCGTGAACCAATGGGTGCTCCAAAAGCTGCGCTTCACCCAGATTTCCCCACAGTTATGTGAATTTGTTAAGGGTAGACCATAGTACCTTGAATTTTCACTAAAACGGAAGCAAAACCGACCACGGCAAGGGCCGGTGGGTGAGAGGCCGCATGCTACCATTCCGGCCCCGGCGGGTAGCTGAAAGCTGCCTGCCGACAATTCGGCAGAGAATTCCCATGAACAAGAATAGAACCGTCTATGTCTGCGATGCCTGCGGCGGCCGTACCCTGCAGTGGGCGGGGCAGTGCCCGGAATGTGGGGGCTGGAACACCCTCGCGGAGGCCCGGGCACCGGCACGGCCAGGCAAATCGCCTGTCCCGGGGGGTTATGCAGGTGAGACCGCGGTGCGGCAGCTTGCCGAGGTCGAAGGCCAGGCCCAGCCCAGGCTGGGCAGTGGGCTGGCCGAGCTCGACCGGGTGTTGGGGGGCGGGCTGGTGGCCGGCTCGGTCACCTTGATCGGCGGCGACCCGGGAATTGGCAAATCCACCCTGTTGCTGCAATCCGCTGCCAATCTGGCCGTCAGCCATCCGGTGCTGTACGTCACAGGTGAAGAATCCCTGGAGCAGGTCGGGTTGCGGGCCCGGCGGCTGGGGGTGGCTGGCAAGCCGCTGCAATTGGCAGCCGAGACCGGCGTGGAGCGCCTGCTGGAGACGGCCGCCAAGGCGCGCCCGGCCGTGTTGGTGGTGGATTCCATCCAGACCATGTACACCGAAGCGCTGCAATCGGCGCCCGGTTCCGTGGCCCAGCTGCGCGAAAGCACTGCGATGCTGGTGCGTTTTGCGAAACACAGCGGCACCGCGGTATTGCTGGTTGGGCATGTCACCAAGGAAGGTGCGATCGCCGGACCCCGGGTGCTGGAGCACATGGTGGATACCGTACTGTATTTCGAGAACGATATTGGCAGCCGCTATCGGGTGATCCGTGCCGTCAAAAACCGGTTTGGGGCGGCCAACGAACTTGGCGTGTTCGCCATGACCGAGGATGGACTCAAGGAAGTGAAAAATCCCTCGGCGATCTTCCTGTCACGGCATGCCGAAGCGGTGAGCGGAAGTGCGATCACGGTGATCCGCGAAGGCAGCCGGCCGATGCTCATCGAAGTGCAGGCCCTGGTCGATGACAGCCAGTTGTCGAATCCGCGGCGGGTCGCCGTCGGGCTGGATGCCAACCGGCTTTCGATGCTGCTTGCGGTGATGCACCGGCACTCCGGCATCGCCATGGCCGGACAGGATGTGTTCGTGAACGTGGTCGGCGGGTTGCGTGTCAATGAGACCGCCGCCGATCTGCCGGTATTGATGGCGGCGTTATCGAGTTTCAAGGACCGGCCGTTGCCGAACGACCTGATCCTGTTCGGGGAAGTCGGGCTCGCAGGTGAGATCCGTCCGGTTTACAACGGCGAGGAGCGTCTGCGTGAAGCTGCCAAGCATGGTTTCAAGCGTGCCATCGTTCCGCAGGGCAATGCACCGCACAAAGGCGGTGTGGAGGGCATCGAGGTGATCCAGGTCAGGCGCTTGTCGGAAGCCGTCAACGCCATCTGATCGCGCGACTATTTCCTGTCCGTCGTTGTTACTTCGACCACTGCCGACTGGATGCGCACGGTCTTTACGCCGTTGCTGGTGCTTTGCACGATCTCGACGGGATGCCCGGCGAGTTTGAGGCTGGTGCCCGGTTGCGGGATGGCTTCCAGGTATTCGAGGATCAAGCCATTCAGCGTGCGTGGCCCGCCGGTCGGTAGATGCCAGTTCATGGCGCGATTCAGACTGCGGACACTGGCATTGCCGTTCACCAGATAACTGCCGTCGCCTTCCTTATATATGTCGCGATGTTGCGCTGCAGGATCGCTGGTGAATTCCCCGACGATCTCTTCCAGGATGTCTTCGAGCGTGACCAGCCCCAGGATATCGCCATACTCGTCCACCACCAGTCCGATGCGGCGTTTGGCCGACTGGAAGTTGATCAGTTGCTGCTGCAGCGACGTACCTTCCGGGACGAAATAAGGTTCGCGTAATACTGAACGCAGCAGCTCCGGAGTGGGATCGTCGTTGGCGACCAGATGCAGGGCATGGCGTGCGTGCAGGAAGCCGACCACCTGATCGATGCTGTCTTCATAGACCGGGAGCCGGGTGTGTTGGCTGGTGCGCAGTTGCGACATGATCTCGTCCATGTCGGCTTTGATGTCGATGCCGTTGATCTCGTTACGCGGCACCATGATGTCCTCGACGCTGATCTTCTCCAGATCGAGGATGCTGACCAGCATCCGCTGATGACGTTTCGGGATCAGTGCGCCGGCTTCCATCACTACGCTGCGCAACTCCTCGCTGCTCATGGAATGACGCGCACCATCCACGCTGTTTATTCCGAACAGCCGTAACAGGCCGTTGGCCAGCAGGTTCACCAGCCACACGATCGGATAAAGCAGTTGCAGCAGCGGCAACAGTACGAAGCTTGCGGGGAATGCGAAGCGTTCCGGATATAGCGCCGCCAGGGTCTTGGGTGCGACCTCGGCGAATATCAATACCAGCAGCGCCAGCAGGATCGTCATCACCAGCACGGCACTGTCGCCACCGATGCGTAACGCGATCAGGGTCGCGAGTGCGGAAGCTGCGATATTCGACAAGGTATTCCCGAGCAACACGATGCCGATGAAGCGATCCGGGCGCTGCCAGAGTCGTTCGGCGATCTGTGCACCACGGTGTCCGGCGCGCGCCAGATGGCGCACACGATGCCGGTTGAGTGAGATCAGGCTGGTCTCGGAGCCCGAGAAAAACGCCGACACGAACAGGAGCAGAACCAGACTGCTAATCAGGATCCAGAGTGGCACTGTCTCCAAAAGCTTGCTTACTCCCTGCCGTGCCGAACCGGCATATTCACGAGCCGATATTCCAGTGCCGACCCAGGATCAGTTCCAGCACCAGTTTGCTGCCGAAGTAGGCCAGCATCAGTACGATGAAGCCGGTCAGGGTCCAGCGTATCGCGGTGCGGCCGCGCCAGCCGAAGCGCCAACGCCCCCACAGCAGTATCGCAAATACCACCCAGGCGATGGTCGAGAGTACGACCTTGTGGATCAGATGCTGGGTTCGGAGGTTGGTGACAAAGATAAACCCGGTGAACAACGCCAGCGTCAACAACACGAAGCCGGCAGCGATCAACTGGAACAGAAACCGTTCCATCTCCTGCAACGGCGGCAGCGTGCTCCACCACATACCGGATGTGCGTTGCCGCAGACGGTATTCCTGGCAAGCAATCAATAGCGACTGCAATGCCGCGACCGCGAACAGGCTGTAAGCGATCAGAGAAAGGATGATGTGCGCGTCCAACGGCCAATCCGTATCCAGCACCATCAGACGATCGCTGGGAAACAATTCCGCCAGCAGGATACTGATGCCGGCCAGCGGGAACAGCACCAGCCCCAGATTCTCGAATTTGGGTCGGGTCAGCGAGGTCAGTGCGATGATGGCCACCAGCCAGCCGACCAGCGACGTGGTAATGAAGAACCCCAGGTCCATCCCGTGTGGGATGAAGATCAGTGCGTAGAGTGCGATGGTATGCAGCAGGATTGCGGTCAACCCCGCGCTGCCGGCGAAGCCGCGTCCCCCGCGCAGTAATCCCGGACCCTTGCGCGTCAGGCGCATCAGCAGCGCGGCGGCTGCCAGCAGGTAGAGGATCAGAGCCAGGATGGCGATGCCGGTGAAGCGCATAGTTGCAGCAGGAAAGGGCGAGTGGTTGGCTCCATCATCGCACAGGCACCCGTGCCGGGTGAAGTATCGGCAATCCCATGTGCTAAGCTTCGCCCGGGGGCAATGCGCCGGATTCATGGCGCCAAATGTGATATATGCGAATAAAAATACTTGGCTGCAGTGGCGGCATCGGTGCGGGGCTCAGGACTACTTCGGTGCTGGTGGATGACGACATCCTGATCGATGCCGGGACCGGCATCGGGGATCTGCCGCTGCCTGAGTTACGGACCATCCGGCACCTGTTTCTGACCCATTCGCATCTCGATCACACCTGCGGCCTGCCGTTATTGGTGGATACCATCTTCGATAGCCTCAAGATGCCACTCACTGTCCGTGGCAGAGTCGAGACGCTGGATGCCGTGCGCAAGTACATCTTCAACTGGGTCCTGTGGCCGGATTTCGAGGAATTGCCCAGCGCCGAGAACCCGGTGTTGAAATACGAGCCGCTCGCGCTGGGGTCGCGCATAAAACTCGGTAAGCGCAACCTGCACATGATCGAAGTCAACCACACGGTACCCGGCGTCGGTTATGTGCTTGAATCCGGTGGCAAGGTGTTTGCCTTCAGTGGTGATACCAGCACCAACGACACTTTCTGGGATGCGTTGAATGCTTATCCGCGGATCGACGTGCTGATGGTGGAAGCTGCATTTTCCAACCGCAATGAACAACTTGCCGATCTGGCCCGACATTACTGTCCGCGCACCCTGGCCGCCGATCTGGTCAAGTTGAAACACGATCCCGATATCTATATCACGCACCTGAAACCCGGTGCCGAAGAGATGATCTTCTCGGAGATCCAGGCAGCGATGCCGAACCGCCGCGTGCATCGTCTCAAGGGCAATGAGATCTTCGAGTTATAATCCTGTCGTCCTGACACAACGGTTTTCGATCCTCATCAAGTAATTTCTGTAACCATGTTCGATTCATTAAGCGAGCGGTTGACCCGCACTCTGGATCTGCTGCGTGGCAGCGGACGTCTGACTGAAGCCAACGTCCGTGACGCACTGCGCGATGTGCGGATGGCGTTGCTGGAAGCAGATGTCGCTTTACCGGTGGTGAAATCCTTCACCGAACTGGTACGCGAACGCGCACTCGGCACAGAAGTCCTGAAAAGTCTGACGCCCGGTCAGGCCTTCATCAAGATCGTGCACGATGAACTGCTGCGCGTGATGGATGAGGGCGAGAGCGCGCTCAATCTGAACGTGACGCCGCCGGCAGTGATCCTGCTTGCCGGATTGCAGGGTGCGGGCAAGACGACCAGCGCTGCCAAACTGGCGCGCGTGCTCAAGGAGCAATCCGGTAAACGGATACTGCTGGTCAGTACCGACGTGTATCGCCCCGCAGCACGCGAACAATTGCAACGCCTCGCAGCCGAGATCAAGGTCGATTGTTTCACGCCGGAAAACGATGAGCCGGTTGCGATCGCGGCGCTGGCGCTGGACGAAGCCCGCAAGCGCTTGCATGACGTGCTGATCGTGGATACTGCCGGCCGTCTGCATGTGGATGCCGGGATGATGCAGGAAGCGCAGCAGATTCATGCGGCTGTATCGCCGAGCGAGACACTGTTCGTGGTGGATGCGATGGCCGGCCAGGACGCGGCCAATGCAGCCGCAGCATTCGGTGCGACGCTGCCACTCACCGGTATCATCCTGACCAAGACCGATGGCGATGCGCGCGGCGGTGTCGCCTTGTCAGCGCGACACATCATCGGCGCGCCCATCAAGTTCATGGGCGTGGGCGAGAAAGTCGCGGCACTGGAAGCGTTTCACCCGGAACGACTCGTGTCCCGCATCCTCGGCATGGGCGATGTGCTGAGCCTGGTGGAACAGGCGCAGCAGAACGTGGATCATGCCAAGGCGGAAAAACTTGCCAATAAGCTCAGGAAGGGCAAGGGTTTCGATCTGGAGGATTTCCGCGATCAACTGCAACAGATGCAGAACATGGGCGGGTTGTCCGCGATGCTGGACAAGCTGCCCGGTGCAGGCAAGATTCCCGAGCAGGCCCGAGCCCAGTTTGACGACAAGGATCTGCGGCGTCAGGTCGCCATCATCAATTCCATGACCGCGAAAGAACGCCGTAAACCCGATCTCCTCAATGGCTCACGCCGCCGCCGCATCGCAGCCGGCTCCGGCACCCAGGTGCAGGACGTGAACCGGTTGCTCAAGCAGTATGTCCAACTCGAAAAGGTCATGAAGAAGATGAAGGGCGGCGGCATGGCAAAGATGCTAAGAGGATTCCAAGGCAGACTGCCACCGGGGTCCTGAACTGATCGACGCACGTTGAATAGTTTCATTCTGTCTTTCGGCACCGTCCAGTATATCGGATTGCGGATAAACTGGCACGAATTTCCGGCTGGAGTCTGCGTCCATGCATGATCTGATCCGCGTCATCGTCCTCGGCATCATCGAGGGCATCACCGAATTCCTGCCGGTATCGAGCACCGGGCATCTGCTGATCGCCGAGCACTGGTTGGGCGCGCGCTCGGATCTGTTCAACGTGGGCATCCAGGCGGGCGCGATTCTGGCGATTACCCTGGTTTACTGGAGACGCATCTGGGCATTGCTGACCCGGTGGCGCGAGCCGGCCAATCGCGATTATCTGTTGAAACTGATCGTCGCGTTCCTGATCACCGCGGTGATCGGGTTTATCGCAGTGAAGCATGGTTTCAAACTGCCGGAGACGGTGACCCCGATCGCATGGGCGCTGATCATCGGCGGGATCTGGATGATCGCGGCCGAGCAGTTCGCGGCACGGCAACCGGACCGCACCGAGGTGACGTGGCGGGTCGCGATCCTGGTCGGTATCGCACAGATGGTGGCCGGCATCTTCCCCGGCACCTCACGCTCGGCGGCCACGATTTTCGCGGCCATGCTGTTCGGGACCAGCAACCGCTCGGCGGCGACCGAATTCGCCTTTCTGGTCGGCATCCCGACCATGTATGCCGCGACCGGTTATGAACTGTTGAAAGCCCTCCAGGGCGGAGGGGCAGCCCATGAGGACTGGCTGGCACTGGTGGTCGGCTTTGTAGTGTCCCTGATCGTGGCATTCATCGCCGTGAAATGGCTGTTGGGCTATATCCGCAGCCACCGCTTCACGCCGTTCGCCGTCTACCGCATCCTGCTGGGGGTGGCCTTGCTGCTGCTGCTCCCGACCGGCGCCTGAAGCCGCTGCAGGTCTCCGACAAGCCCAGGTCAGGGCCCTTAATTCACTGCAAGTCCTTCTTGCCCCTTCACTTTTGCCAGAAATACCGTAAAATGCCCGGTTTACATGAGCCGGCCCTTGCAGGGCAGGCCCGGATTCGCATTCAGAGGACCTCGAACCCCATGGTGACCATTCGTCTTTCGCGCGGCGGTGCCAAGAAACGCCCCTTTTATCACGTAGTCGTGACGGACAGCCGTTCGTCCCGCGATGGCCGCTATATCGAGCGCATCGGCTTTTACAATCCGCTCGCGGTAGATCACGAAGAGACCCTGCGCGTGGATGCAGAGCGCATCAAGCACTGGATTTCCAAGGGCGCGCAGCCTTCCGACCGTGTCTCCTACCTGATCAAGGAACACAAGGTCGCCGTCTGAATCCGGCGCCCTAAGCGCCATGACTGACAGGCAGTCCAGACGGGTCGTGGTCGGTAAAGTGACGGCCTTGTTCGGGGTCAAAGGTTGGGTCAAGTTATTGTCCTGGACCGATCCCCGCGAAGACATCGTCAATTACCCGTCCTGGCAACTGAAACTGGACGGCGAGTGGCGCGATTGGGAAGTGGCGGAAGGCCGCCCCCAGGGCAAGACGATCATCGCGCGACTGAAAGACATCACGGACCGCGATCGGGCGGTGATGCTGGTCGGCGCAGAGATCGCGGTACGTCGCGATCAGTTACCACCGGTCAAACCCGGTGAGTATTACTGGGACGATCTGATCGGCATGGAAGTCCAGCTCATCGATGGCCGTTCGCTCGGTGAGGTCGAAGGGATGATGGAGACCGGCGCCAACGATGTGCTGGTCGTGAAGGGTGAGCGCCAACGGCTGATCCCCTTCATCCGCGATCAGGTAGTACGCGACGTGGATATGGATGCAGGCCTGATCCAGGTGGATTGGGACGCGGATTTCTGAGGAGGAGCGTCATGCGCATCGACGTGGTGACGCTCTTTCCGGAGATGCTGGATACATTGCTCGGCTTCGGTGTGACGGGGCGAGCAGTAAAACGCGGACTGCTCGATGTAAAGAGCTGGAACCCGCGGGACTACACCAGCGACAGGCACCGTACCGTGGATGATCGCCCGTTTGGCGGCGGTCCCGGGATGGTGATGAAGCTTGAGCCCTTGCGCGCAGCTATCGCTGCAGCGCGGGAAGCGGCGGGCGGGCCGACCCGGGTGATCTACCTGAGTCCGCAAGGCCGGCGCCTCGATCAGCAGGGAGTACAGCGGCTCCAGGATTGTGGTGCGCTGATACTGTTGGCGGGACGTTATGAAGGTGTGGATGAGCGCGTCATCGAAACCGAAGTGGATGAGGAACTCTCCATCGGCGATTACGTGCTCTCCGGCGGCGAACTGCCGGCCCTGGTTTTGATAGATGCGTTGGCTCGGCTGATACCCGGCGCGCTCAACGATGCGGATTCAGCGGTCGAAGATTCATTCGTGAACGGCCTGCTGGATTATCCGCATTACACGCGTCCGGAAACACTTGATGACAGGCGTGTGCCGGAAATACTTTTAAGTGGCGACCATGCAGCGATTCGTCGCTGGCGCCACAAGCAGGCACTGGGAAGGACCTGGTCAAGGCGCCCGGACCTGCTGGAGATGTTGGAATTGAGTGCGGAAGACAAGTCACTTCTTGACGAGTTCATTCGCGAGAATAAACAGGATTCGTAAACAAGGTAAACGGTCATGAACAAGATCATCGAACAGATCGACAAAGAGCAGATGAAAGAGATCCCCGCCTTCGCGCCGGGCGATACCGTCGTCGTGCAAGTGAAAGTGAAGGACGGCGAACGTGAGCGTCTGCAGGCCTTCGAGGGCCTGGTCATCGCCAAGAGCAATCGTGGCCTGAATTCCTCGTTCACCGTGCGCAAGGTGTCGCATGGCGAAGGCGTGGAACGTACCTTCCAGAGCCACAGCCCGGCCATCGGCGGTATCGAAGTGAAGCGCAAGGGCGACGTGCGTCGTGCCAAACTGTATTACCTGCGTGATCTGTCCGGCAAAGCCGCACGTATCCGCGAGAAAGTCTGAAAAATCAGCTGCGCATGGCATGATTTTGTTGCGTGCCAGTCCGGAATGGCCGCTTACGGCATCCCGCCTTCCGCAGCGCTTGTACGTCCCTGTACATCGCTCGCGTGGTAGCGGTCTTGTTTATAGTTAGTCTGGCTTCGCTTCCGGTCAGGATGACCTTGTGCTGCGAAGGACACGGAAGTCCGAGAGCGGTCGCGACGGTTTTTGGAAACCCACAGGCTGATGCGAATACTGTTGATACAATGACGGGTGCCGCTGGCACCCGTTTTTGTTTTCCGGCCCTGGGAATCTGATGTCTCATCTTCGCGTATCATTTTGCGCTGTCATCCTTGCTGCCGCGCTGGCGTATGCCAGTGGCGTGATGGCTGCGGCCGTCAAAGTGCCGGCGGCAAATACCCGGGTGACAGCTGCGAAAGTGCAGCCTGCATCCGCCAAGCCACTGCAGGGATATGCGCTCACACTCGCTGAAGTTTCCACGCTCGCCAGTGCCGGAGCCACCGGACTCGCTTCGCAACTGATCGCGAAACATCAGCCCGACTTCACTGGCGATCCAGTTGGCTGGATGAGTTGGGAGCGTGAACGCATCTATATCTATCAATCCACCAGACAATGGCAGCAGGTAATCGCACGTATCGCGCAACTGCCACCGGATTTGAGCAACGATTTTCGCGACTGGGAACGGATGCAGGCAGCGGATGCCTGGTTGCATCTCGGCAAGGCGGAGCAGGCACGTGCCATCCTGAGACCCTTGATCTGGTCAGGCGATACGCCCCCGGATGACGCCACGCTCAGCAAGCTGCGGCAACTCGTGATCCGCAGTTATCTGGTGGACAAGGATCTGGACGATGCGCAAAGTGCAGTGATCCGCTACCGGCTGGATTATCCGAAAGACACGGGCGATTGGCCGTTGCTGGAAGCGCGCCTGTTTCTGCGTGCGCAACAGCCGCAGTCCGCGCTCGACGTACTCAAGGACAGTAAAGGTGATACTGCCGATATGTTGCGTCTGCTGGCAGGATTGCGTGCCGGCAGCGTTGATCCGGGCGATGCGCTCGCGCAAGCAGTCGCCATAGGTACCAGCGACAAGGCGCCGACAGACAAACGTATCCAGGCCTGGGCCGTCGCTGCCGAAGCGGCGGATGACCTCAAGAATCCGTTGGCGCGCATCAGGGCGTTGCAGAATGGATTGGGGCTGCAACCAGGTTTGCTGGACCAGGACGACCTGTTCACGCTCACGCCAGACATGCTGTGGGATGCTTATCTGAGTTACGGCGAGGATCTCGGCAATCAACTGCAGTTGGTGGTCGGCGACGATCAAGGCTGGTTCCTGGCCGCTTCCAATAAATTCGATTCCGATCCGGTCAGTGCCTGCGCCTTGTTCAGTGTGGTGGCATTCAATGCTGTCGAGCCACATCAGCGTGATGTGGCACACTGGCAATTCGCGACTCTGATCCAGAAACAACGCGATGGTGCCGATGTATTGCGGCATCTGTATCTCGATTCCAGTCGTTTCAGGACACCTGAATCCGTGCCGGCAGACGTGCGTTACATATTGGTCAGCGATGTGCTCGACATCCCGGATATCCCGCTCGCATCACGCTTGATGCAGGGATTGGATACGCCGCCGCCCGATACCGATCCGGCGGCATGGCAGTTGCAACGCGCCCGGGTGTTCGTGCTGGGCGGCAAGCCGGATGCCGGTATCCAGGCGCTGAGCACGTTATTCAAGAGTGGTGCAGGCTTCGATCCCGGCGATGTACTGCCGATCCTGTTCGATCTGCAGACCATCGGCCGCGACAAGGATGCGATTCCGTTCTTCGAAGCCATCCTCAATGGCAGCCTGCAGGACGAACAGCGGCGGCAATTGCTGTATTGGACCGCAGATTCCTACAAGGCGCTGGGTGATTACAGCAAGGCGGCGGAACTGTATCTGCGTTCTGCCACCCTCACAAACCCCTATTCCATGGACCAGTGGGCGCAGACCTCACGTTATCAGGCGGCCAGGATGCTGGCCAAGGCGGGTCTTATCGAAGATGCGCGACGGTTATATAAAGGTTTGCTGAATGCGACACGCGACCCCGCGCGCCAGGCGGTGCTGCGTCACGATATCCAGCAATTGCTGCTCACTCCGGATAAGCAAGGCGCGAACGGTGCTGCGCCACAATAATGAAGTCGATGCATGATGTTTGAACGCGACAGTCTGCAACTTGTCGAACAGGCCCTCACCGAACTGGACAAGGGCTTTGCTGAGTCGCCAGCCTTCGAGCCGCAAATCGATCTCGATCGGCTGCGCGAAGTATTATTGGGAACTGCACAGCGTCTGCAGGATAACTACCCCTATCCGCATCCGTTGTATGCAGGGCAAATGCTGAAACCGCCACATCCAGTCGCACGGCTGGCCTATACGCTGGCACTCTGGATCAATCCCAACAATCACGCACTCGACGGCGGACGTGCAAGTTCCGCCATGGAACGCGAAGCGGTCGCGAGTATCGCGCGCATGTTCGGCTACGACGCCCATCTCGGACACCTGTGTGCCAGCGGCACCATCGCCAATCTCGAAGCTCTGTGGGTGGCGAGACATGCCGCCCCCGATGGTCTGGTGGCCGCATCTTCGCAGGCACATTACACCCACGGCCGCATGTGCGAAGTGTTGCAGATGCCGTTTGCCGCGGTCGGTGTGGATAGCGCAGGGCGCATGGACATGAATGCGCTGGAGGAGTTGCTCAGGCGCGAGAAGGTCGCGACGGTAGTCGCGACACTCGGCAACACCGGACTCGGTACGGTCGATCCCTTGCACGAGATACTCACGTTGCGTGAGCGTTACGGCTTCCGCGTGCATGTGGATGCCGCTTATGGTGGTTACTACACGTTGGTCGAAGATCTGCCGGCATCAGCCCGTGCCGCCTATGATCGGACCGGTGAGGCTGATTCCATCGTGGTGGATCCCCACAAACATGGACTGCAACCGTACGGTTGTGGTTGCGTATTGTTCCGCGATCCAGCCGTCGGGCGTTTCTACAAGCATGATTCGCCCTACACCTATTTCACCTCCGATGCGCTGCACCTGGGCGAGATCAGCCTTGAGTGTTCGCGTGCGGGCGCCAGCGCAGTCGCATTGTGGGCTACACAACGATTGTTGCCGATGGAGCGGGGCGGAGAATTCGCGCAAGCCCTCACCGCATCACGGCACGCAGCGTTGGCACTACATGAGCATCTGCAAGCCGATCCACGTTATCTGGCGGGGATGGAACCTGAGTTGGATATCGTGGTCTGGACTCAGGCAGCAGCGAACCGTAGCGCCGCCAGTAAGCGGTCCCAGGCGACCTTCGATGCCGCCGCTGCGCAGCATCTGCATCTGGCCCTGCTGCGGGTACCGGATGCGCTGGCTTCCGCGTGGTGGCCGGGGCTCGCGAGCGATGCCGGGACAGTGACTGCGCTGCGTTCCTGCCTGATGAAACCGGAGCACGCGGCATGGTTGCCGGAGATATTGAAGCGCCTGGACGCTGCAGCGGATACGGCGACAGGCGCATAATGCAAAGTCTGCAGACACATGCCATCCATCTCGACGAATAACCGACAGGAACCCTCATGAGCGACAAGAACTTCATCGTGCATATCTTCGGCGGCGCATGGCATGCATGGGATTTCATCTGCCGCATCGCCATCAATCTGGTAGTCACCATCCTGCTCATCATCTTCCTGGTCGCGGTGTTCGCATCGCACAAGATCAATGTGCCTTCCTCGGCGGCATTGGTGGTGGACCCGCAGGGTGCGCTGGTAGAGCAGTTCTCCGGTGATCCGGTGCAACGCGCCATGAACCGCTTGCTGGGCCAGAAACAACGACCGCAGACACGTCTGCGTGACGTGATAACGGCCATCGAGCAGGCCAAGACCGACAAGCGCATCAAGGCGCTGGTGCTGGAGACGGATGGACTGGACAGTGCCGGCATGGCGGATCTGCAGGACATCGGTCATGCCATCCAGGATTTCAAGCAGAGCGGCAAACCGGTATTCGCGCTCGGCGATTCCTACAGCCAGGCACAATATTATCTGGCATCGATGGCCGATACCGTATTCATCCATCCGCAGGGTCAGGTGTTCCTGCGCGGTTTTGGTATCTATCAGCCTTACTTCAAGGATGCGCTTCAGAAACTCGGTGTGGAGTGGAACATCTTCCGGGTCGGTAAATACAAGTCCGCAGTGGAACCGTTCATGCTCAATGGTATGTCGGCTGATGCACGTGAGGACTGGGGCGGCGTACTCAAGGTACTTTGGGAGAATTATCAGACGGATGTGACCAAGGCTCGCAAACTCAAGCCGGCTGCGCTGACTGATTACATCAACAGTATCTCGACCAATCTTGACAAGGTGAAGGGCGATACCGCCGAACTGGCAGTCAAGTCCGGGCTGGTGGACAAGGTCGCCAACAATGACGAGATGGAAGCTGCAGTCATCAAAGAGGTTGGCGAGTCGAATCACAGCTTCCGGCAGATCGATTTTCGCAATTACGTGCAAGCGATGGACGACAGCGTGCGCACCAAGGATATTAGTTCCAATGAAGTCGGCGTGATCGTCGCTGAAGGTGATATCCAGGATGGCGACCAACCGCCCGGTAGCATTGGCGGCGATTCCACTTCGGAATTGATCCGCAAGGCGCGTTACGACGACAACGTCAAAGCAGTGGTGTTGCGCGTGGATAGCCCCGGCGGGAGTTCGTTCGCTTCCGATCTGATCCTGCGTCAGATCGAATTGACCAAAGACGCTGGCAAACCGGTAATCATTTCGATGGGCGATGTCGCGGCTTCCGGTGGTTACTGGATATCGATGGCGGGTGATGAGATCTATGCGAGCCCCACCACACTGACAGGATCGATCGGGATCTTCGGCATGATCCCGACATTCCAGGGGACGCTCGCCAAAGTCGGTATTCACACTGATGGGGTGGGCACCACACCGCTTTCGGATGCGTTCGACCTGACCCGCCCGATGTCCGAGCAGATGAAGCAGTTGGTGCAACTGGATGTGGATCATGGTTACCAGACCTTCATCACTAAAGTCGCACACAACCGCAATATGAAAGTGGATGCCGTCAACGACATCGCCCAGGGTCGGGTTTGGAGTGGACAGGAAGCCAAGAAGCTCGGATTGGTGGACAAGTTCGGCAACCTGCAGGATGCCATCAAGGCCGCCGCCAAACTCGGCAAACTGGGAGACAACTATTCGGTACGGTACATCGAGAAACCGATCAGCCTTGTCGACCGTATACTTATCAGCATGGCAAACGACAGCCGTTCCTCGCTCGGCAACGGATTGTTGCCACAAAGCAGTCTGGCGACGATGCCGTGGTATGGACAGATGACAAAGTTGGCGGATATAGCCAAAGCGTTTACCGACCCAAGAGGGGTGTATGCGTATTGTTTTTGTAATATCCGATAACA
>DASSKW010000090.1:0-9760 GCA_035690065.1 Gammaproteobacteria bacterium | reverse complement strand
CGATCGTCTGCACCGAGACGTTCGCACCTATCCTGTATGTGATGACTTACCACAGCCTGGAGCAGGCTGTGGCGATCCAGAACGCCGTGCCGCAGGGGCTCTCCTCTGCCATCTTTACCACCAACGTGAAGCATGCCGAATATTTTCTATCGACGGTCGGCAGCGATTGCGGTATCGCCAACGTCAACATCGGTACTTCTGGTGCCGAGATCGGCGGTGCCTTCGGCGGTGAAAAGGATACCGGTGGTGGACGCGAATCGGGGTCCGATGCCTGGAAAGCCTACATGCGCCGCCAGACCAATACTATCAACTGGTCCGATGAGCTGCCGCTGGCACAGGGCATCAAATTCGATCTGGGTTGATGAATTCAATTGTGGGAGCGGCCGTCCCGGCCGCGATGTTGCAAGAATCGCGGCAAGTATCGTCGCTCCCATAAATGGCATGATCTGTGTTTTGTGGGAGTGGCCTGCCTCGGTCAGGCATCCTCGAACCGGTTCTTGTCGCGATTCTTGCGTACCTTCAAGGCATCGAATACACGGCCATTCATGACGATGTAGATGCCAGGCGGCATGCTCTGTGCAGCAACGACCGCACCGCCGATATTGAAGATTGCGTCACTGCCCCGGAACCGTGCCGGATTGAGCGCACCGGTCAACACGATGGTTTTGCCGGTTATTTTCTGCAGCACGGCTGCCGTATCGGTCATGGTGTCGGTCCCATGGGTTATAAGAACATGTCGTTCAGAGCAGCCAGCCACCGCTTCTCTGATCGCGGTACGATCTGCCTCAGTCATATCGAGGCTGTCCTTGCGCATTAACGAGGTGATCTGGAACGGGAACCCGACCCCGGTTTCGCGCAGTATGTCGCCGATCTGCGGCTCGCCGACTTCGTACTCGCTTTTGGCATCGAAATAGATCTTGTCGATGGTGCCACCGGTAGTGAATATCCGCATCGGTTCCATGTCCAGAATGGCTCCTCAGAATCAGTTGAAGGGTAAGCCCAGGTAAAGATACAACGACTG
The DNA here is from genome assembly GCA_035690065.1 of Gammaproteobacteria bacterium. Taxonomy (GTDB): domain Bacteria; phylum Pseudomonadota; class Gammaproteobacteria; order Natronospirales; family REEB76; genus DASSKW01. The sequence goes on along the minus strand of DASSKW010000090.1, from coordinate 8,739 downwards.
ATTGCCCCCTTGTGAAAACCCCGTCCCCAGATACAGAGGGCCCAGCGCTGTATCTGCACCGAGGAATAATGCGGCACCGTATTTCAATTGTGCAGGGTTGATCTTCTCGGTATTGTCCCAGATATTCCCGGCTTCCAGGCTGGCGCCGAAATACAACCCGTTGCCCATCACGCTAGGCAAAATCGCGATCCTGTTCAAGTAGATCGCACGTGCATTCAGTAATTTCTGTCCACGCAATTGTTGCTGGCGCAAACCGGAGAGCGACAGGAACCCGCCCAGCGTAAACTGATCGTACAAGGGGATGTCCGAACCGAAGGATGAACCGACTTCAGCCGACAGGATCACGGTATGCTGACCATTGCCGAAGGCATGCAAGCCGGTGATGTCGGCTTTATCATAGTCGATCTCGCTGCCAAGGTTACCGCGCGCAAAGAACCCGGTGAATTGGACATAGGAACCGGACATGGGGAAACCGGTGTCACCTTCCAGCGTGTCCATGCCGAAATGTAGCCGAGCACCACCCACTGTGTCCCGGTAACCAGGGAGCGAGCTGGCACCGATACGTGGCTGGGTGATGACATGCCCGTAATCCAGGCCGACTCGCAACTCGGCGGAATTACCGAACACACTACCCACGTCGAAACCGCCGCGTGTCAATTGGGCGCTGTATTCTGCGATCCGGTTCTCGCCGGAAAACAGATCGAAAGTGTTGTTCAGATATTCGACTTGTGGTGCGACGAACACGGCTCCAGAGTACGTGACCGGTTGATAGAGTTCGCTATATATCCGCCGGGTCTTGCCAATCTCGAGTTCATTACGCCATTCGCCGCCCAGCAGATCGAGCTCGGCACGGGTCCAGCCGAACAGCAGGTCGTACTGACTGCTGCCTTCCAGGTCGTCCGCAATACGGATACCGAAACGGAAATAATTCGGATCCCACGGCTTTTCGATCACCTTGACCAGCAATCCGGTGCGATCTCCGTCCTGTCGTACAGAGATGTGTACGTAACTGAAATAACCCAGGTGATACAGGTTCTTGAGATCCTGATCTATCGCGCCTGTGCTCCAGGTATCCCCGGGTTTGCTTACCATGTGGCTGCGGATCAAGGTCGTCGAAACATGCTGGTTGCCGCTGATCTCTATGAAATCCACATGTCTGACGACAGGCGGGACGTATTCGTGCGCCGCCTTGTATTGCGCGTATGCCTGCGACGAAAGTTGCAACGATCTCAGTGGCTGCAATGCCTGGAGTGCCGCCTGCTTACCGATCCGGATCGCATCACCCATGCGGTTAAAGTCGGTCGAAGTGATATCTCCAAGATCGGGACTGATGAGGATATCGCCGGCGTGCAGGCTGGCATTGGACGTATCCACATTCTGCTGGCTAAGTATCTTCACGACTTGCAGTGATACGCTCACCACATCCTGTTCGTTGCCGAGCGGAGTGAGCGGGGTCCCGACATTGACTGCGATGATGATATCGGCACCCATGCCACGCGCGACATCCACCGGCAAGTTACGTACCAAACCACCATCTACCAGCGTATGCCCCTGAAAGTGCACGGGTGGATATACACCGGGGACGGACATGCTGGCGCGCAGGGCTTCGGCAAGGTTGCCATGGTCAAGTATCACCATCTTGCCGGTGTCGATATCAGTGGCGACCGCCTTGAAAGGGATCGGAAGTTTGCTGAAATTCTGATTGGGATCCGTAAGCAGCGTCAGGTCGTTAAGGATCCGACTCGGATCGTTGCCGGCGATGATGCCCTGTGGAAAGAAGGCCCTGCCATCGGCATAACCAAATTCTGCCTGGACTATATATCGCAGTTGATTCTGCTTTTCCTGATAGCTCAGCAGACTGCGTTGCTGCTGATTACCCATGCTGGCCTGTAGATCGCGGGTTTGCAGTATCTGGTCCAGGTCTTTTGTGCTCATGCCAGCCGCATACAGACCCCCGATGATGGCGCCGATGCTGGTGCCGGCGATGCAGTCGACGGGGATATGCAACTGTTCAAGTGCTTCGAGTACACCGACATGTGCCGCGCCACGTGCTCCACCTCCTGACAACACCAAACAGATACGCGGTGCAGCCGGTTCCACTTCCTGACCAGGCGTATCGGCATAAGCCGGGCTGACGGACATCATCAGGATGATCAATAAAAATAAGCTGGCGATCCTTATTGACCCGATTCTGGACATGGCGATTCCGGTGATTAGTACATCCGTATGGGCATTCAGCCAGGCGCGTATACTGATTGACGTCATGAATAATCACATGTTACCGGAAGCCCTGCGATGTGGACAGTACGGGTGCAGTTGCCTTTGCTCTCACGCTCTGTTTATATGTAATCCATGCGCCGCATAATCGCCATTTTGACCGCTGCTTTGATGATCGTTACTTGCTGGATACTGCCCCACTCCGTGTCCGCGGCTGATGGCAACGCCGGTGTATTGCGGTTGCAGATCGACGGTGCTATCGGGCCGGCCACGGCCGATTATGTAGAGCAAGGGCTACATACCGCGGCAGACCAGCATGCTGAATTGGTGTTGATACAGATGGATACACCGGGTGGCTTGAGTAGCGCCATGCGGGACATCATCAAGGCCATCCTCGCCTCGCCTGTCCCAGTGGCGACCTATGTCGCACCCAGCGGCTCTCGTGCCGCGAGTGCCGGCACCTATATTCTCTATGCCAGCCATATTGCCGCCATGGCACCGACAACCAACCTGGGTGCGGCTACCCCGGTGCAACTGATGGGAGACAAATCTCCCACGCCGGCGGCACCCAAAACTGCGGAAGACCAGAAAGTACTTAACGATGCGATTGCCTATATCCGTGGTCTGGCGTCACAACGCGGGCGGAATGCGGATTGGGCCGAGCAAGCGGTACGTAATGCAGCCAGCCTGACCGCAGATCAGGCCTTGAAACAGCATGTAATCGATATCATCGCAAGCGATACCCCGGAGCTATTGGCTAAACTGGATGGCCGCAAGGTGACCACGGTTTCGGGGCAGGTCACCTTGCACACTGCCAATCTTGCGGTGACGGATTACACACCGGGATTCCGAATCAAATTTCTCACCGTACTGACTGATCCTACAGTCGCCTATATCCTGCTGCTAATCGGCATCTACGGTCTGGTATTCGAAGGGTACAACCCGGGCGGGGTGCTGCCGGGCGTCGCCGGTGGAATCGCGCTACTACTCGCGCTCTATGCGTTCAATATCCTGCCGGTAAACTTCGCTGGTCTGGCGCTGATCGTACTCGGCATAATCCTGTTTATCGCCGAGACTTTCGTACCCGCCTACGGCACTCTGAGCATCGGCGGGCTGATCGCATTTGTTACCGGCTCTATCATCCTGATGGATACCAGGATACCCGGATTCAGCATCTCCCACGGCGTCATCGGTGGCATCAGCGTCGCAGCTGGTCTGATCGTGATCGGGACTCTCTGGTTAGCCATGCGGGCACACCACAAGCCGGTCGTGAGTGGTTCCGAAGAGATGATTGGCAGTGTTGGGGATACGATGAACGATTTTACTGCCGATGGCAACGGGATCGTGTGGGTCCACGGCGAGAGCTGGAGTGCATGGAGTCAGATCCCATTGCGGGCCGGTACTCCGGTAAGAGTTATCGCACGTAACGGCTTGAAACTGACTGTCGAAAAAACGGATACCGAGGAGAAGTAGTCATGGGTATAGGAATACTGGTCGTAGTCGTCATCATCGCTGTCATCCTGTTCAGCGCCATCAAGATCATGAAGGAATACGAGCGTGGCGTAATCTTTACATTCGGTCGCTTCACCGCTGTCAAGGGTCCGGGCATCATCTTGGTAGTCCCGATCATGCAGCAAGTCGTGAAAGTGGACCTGCGCACTGTAGTCATGGATGTGCCGCCACAGGATGTCATTTCACGCGACAACGTTTCCGTGAAGGTCAACGCGGTCATCTATTTCCGTCTGGTCGATCCGGAGAAAGCCATCATCCAGGTTGCGGATGTCTATGAAGCTACCAGCCAGCTTGCCCAGACTACGCTGCGTTCGGTACTCGGCCAACACGAACTTGATGACATGTTGGCAGCACGCGACAAATTGAACGTCGACATCCAACTGATCCTCGACAAGCACACCGATATCTGGGGTGTGAAAGTCTCCAACGTCGAGATCAAGCAAGTGGATCTGGACGAAGGCATGATCCGTGCCATCGCCAAACAGGCAGAAGCAGAACGTCAGCGCCGCGCGAAGATCATCAATGCTGAAGGTGAATTGCAAGCTTCGCAGAAACTGATGGAAGCCGCTCAAACGCTGATACAGCAGCCGCAGGCCATCCAGTTACGCTACCTGCAGACGCTGGTAGAAGTGGCCGGCGACAAGACCAACACTATCGTGTTCCCGTTACCGATGGATCTGATCGAGCCGTTACTGACCAAGTTGAAAAAATAGGGGTATCGCTGAAAATCAGAGATCTTGATTTCCGTGCAGGCCGAAATGACCAGGGAACTGGAGCGTACACGCTGGCACATGAAGTTTCCAAGGTCATTTCAACGCCGTGAGAAGGCAAAAGGTCAGTTTTTAGAGATACCCACAAGTCTGCTGTGACGTAATGCAACAGGGCCGCACGAGCGGCCCTGTTGCATTACGAAATAATTGCCTGATTACTTGGTCGCATAAGCCATGCTGAATGCTCCGGGCCCCACGTGGATGCCGCCGGAAGTGCTCATGATCGAGAGCAGCACATCCACCTTGTTGGATTGCGCTACACGCATGAATTCCGAGTAACCAGGAAAATTCTTTACCTCTTCCGGATTACCGCCGTAACTCATGCACACGACTCTGGTTTGCAAACCAGCAGTGATGGCTTCGGCGCCCATCTCGAAGAGTTTCTTTACTGCGTTCTCGTAACCACGCACCTTGGCTACCGCATCGGTCTCGCCACGATAAGCCTGGATGATGGGCTTCATATCCAGCATGCCGCCCATCTGGTAACTCAGCCAGCCCACACTCTTGTCACCTTTCTGGCTGCCACGTGTACGCAGAAAATACAGATCCTGTGGAACCAGATAGCCTTTGACGTTCTGCGAAAAATTCTCGATATGCTGACGCAGCTTGTCGAACGTGATGTCTTCCTGGGATTTCAATATCCTCGCTGCTTCATACAGGGTCACAGCGAGACCGGTAAACATCGTCTTGCTGTCCAATACCCGCATCGCGAATTGTTCGTCGAGCCCCGCGGCTTTGCGAATTTCCTTGTAACTGGACAGGATCATGAACGAAGCCTTGCTGGCGTTCTCAAACGTGGCACTGCGGGTGCTCGATGCTGTAATCACCAGCAGCCGATCGTACTTGAGCACCAGCTGATCGAGGAACCAGTCCTTGATGGCTTTCACGGACATCGGTGCGGTGGTGATCTCGATATCCTTCTGCCCAACATAGCGCCGATAGGTATCCATGGTCTCTTCAGGATCGCGGGTATCTTTCCTCAGCATGGTGCCGAGGTGCATATTGATTGGCATGATTTCGATGCCATGCTGCTCGATAAACGAGCGCGGCAGATCGCAGGTGGAATCAACGACTAAGCCGATTTTTTGAGTCATAAACAGCTCCTGGCGATTGTCCAGCGCGTCCCGGCGCCCCCATTTTCGACCTCTCTCACGATTGAGACCGGCCTATTTGACTTAAGTCAATTCTAAAGATAACACAGGTTGAGAAATTTGCCGCCATTTCAGTAGCCTGTAGCTTCATTTTCCAGTCATATCCTGCTTGTCATTGACCACCCGGATCGGGAATGGCTCACTCAGGCTTCCAGTAGTAAGGGCCCGATACGGATACGGCAGCTCGATGTCGTGTTTGCGGAAAGCCCGGATCACATCCTCCGCCAGACTGTTACGGGTCGCTACGTAGTTTTCCCGTCTAGTCCAGACACAGAACTGCAGGTCGAAAGAGCTTTCGCCAAAGGCGCTGAAGCGCACTTCCGGGCGGGGCTCGATGAGCGCCGCAGGGTTTTGGTCAGCGACCTCCATCAACACCTCTCTCACCCTGGCGAGATCCTCCTTTTCACCCACGCTTATCTGAATATCTATGCGCCGGATGGGAAACCGCGTCAGGTTGGTAATCTCCGATTTGACCAGGCTCTCGTTGGGCACCCGCACCAGCAGATTGTCGAAGGTCCGCAGTTTGACTGAAAGCAGATCGATCGAGAGTACCTCACCGCTGGTGGTGCCGATCGAGATCGTGTCCCCGATTGAGAAGGATTTCTCGCCGATCAGGAACAGGCCGCTGATCAGATTGGAAGCCGAAGTCTGGGAAGCAAAACCTACCGCAACGGTCAAAATGCCAGCGGCGCCGAGAAAGATATTGCTGATGTCATGACTTACCTGGCGCAAGGCAAGCAATACCGCGATCAGGAATAATCCGTAAAAAATAAGCCGCCTGGCCAACATGCCGCGATGGGCATCCATGTGCCTGACTGCCAGACGGCCGACCACACGGGCCACGAGTTGTGCGACCAGAAAGCCCAGAATCACGATCAGAATCGCACGCCCCCATGCGAGCGTCGTGGCACTGATCAAGACCTCGTAAAAATGGCTCAGTTGGTGGTGCACGGGTTGCTTATCCAAAGAAGCGGCTCAAGGCACGGAACATGCTTACCTCGTCGTCGAGTTGACGGGGTACACCAATCTGTCGGGCATTCATACCATCAGGTAGTCTGGCATTGCCGAGTTGCAATCTCGCCTGACCATCGCGTCCAGACCGCTCCAGCAGCACCGGTTGGGTCCAGAAATCCCCCACCTGGTTTTGATACAAGGTCAGCAATGGTACCGGCACGCTCAAACGTTCCAGGCGCAGCGGCTCGTGAGCATGATTGCGTATCTGCACCGGAGTGATGGCCCGATGCGGACGTGGTGTCACATCTTCGACCTGCGTATGTGCCAGGGTGCGGCTCGCATAACACAGCTCGCCTTGGCGCGTATTGGGTCCGAACCAGGTATCGGAGGGACGCAAGGTCGGCATCTCGACCAACATGGGCGAGTGCTGGCCCGCATAAACAGAAACCCATAGTGTGGTGCTGACGAACAAGGTGACTTCCTCGCCGCTGGGAATGAACAGCGGCATCTCTGGGCGCACCACGACAGCGCGGTCGGCGAGTGTCGGTAACAGCCGCAATGGCTTACTGGTCTCGCGAAAACTGAAACGGCAAACTTGCATATCCTGGTTGAGTGGTCTGATGGGCAGATTCAATTCGACGCTTGTTACCGGTTGCATCAACTCTTCGCCTGATTGCCAAGCCAGACGCCACTCGCCAGCCAGATGCTGTACCCAGAGCTCAAGCGGCCCGATGTGCCAGCGTCCCATGGTGTGCTGGGGCAAGGTGAATTCGCCCCACCAGATCGGATGCTGCGAATTGTTATTCTCAGAGTCCTTCACGTTTGGCCTGCTCCCAGATACTGTCCATCTCTTCGAGGGTTGCCTGTTCCGGTGTCTTGTGGTGTTGTGCCAGCCCCGCTTCGACTCGCTGGAAGCGCCGTTCGAACTTGTGATTGGTGCCACGCAGTGCTTGTTCTGGATCGATGCCCAATTTGCGCGCCAGGTTGGCGACGGCGAACAGTACGTCGCCCAGTTCATCGCGAACCCTGTCCTCGGGTGCATCTATTGCAACCTCATGTTGCAGTTCGGCCAGTTCCTCGTGGATCTTGGCGAATACCGGCTCCATATCTGACCAGTCGAAGCCGACACGAGCAGCACGCTTCTGCAGTTTCACCGCCCGAGTCAAAGCCGGGAGACCCGCCGGTACGCCAGCCAGCGCGCCTTGTGCGCCATATCGGCGTTCCCGTTCGGCAGCCTTGCGCGATTCCCAATCCCGTTTCTGATCCTCGGTATTGTCAAAACGGACATCCCCGAACACGTGCGGATGTCTCTCCACCAACTTGATATTGATGCTGCGTGCGACATCCATGAAATTGAATCGTCCCTGCTCTTCCGCCATCCGCGCATGAAACACCGTCTGCAACAGCAGATCGCCGAGCTCTTCGCGCAACGCGTCCATATCCTCATGCTCGATGGCATCGGCCACTTCGTAGGCTTCTTCTATGGTGTACGGCGCGATGCTGCGGAATGTCTGTTGCCGATCCCATGGACAGCCGCGTGCCGGATCACGCAACTGCTCCATGATTTCCAGCAGACGTTGTATCTCGCTCATACGGCGGTCCATTGCTCCAGTTTGCCGACAAATCCCACCAGCATCGCGGCCGTGGCTCCCCATATGGTGTGGCCATCATAATCAAACTGGTAATAACCGACTTCCTGCCCTGCCAGTTGACGGCGATGGACTTGCAGATTGCCGGGATCGCATAACCAGACCAATGGCACTTCGAAGATTTCGGCAACTTCCACCGGATCGGGTCTGAGTCTGAAACCGGGTTGGACCAGCCCCACGACCGGAGTCACCGCATACCCCGTGATGGTCAGATAACCGTCGAGGTAGCCGATGACCTCTATGAAATTACGCGCCAGACCAGTCTCCTCCTCCGTCTCGCGCAAGGCGGTCTGTATCGGACCACGGTCGATATGTTCGGCGCTGCCACCGGGGAAACTGACCTGGCCGCTGTGGTACTGCAATTGATCAGTGCGTTTAGTCAGCAGCACCGTATGCCCGGAGCTGCGCTCCACAAGCGGTACCAGTACCGAAGCCGATTTCCAGGGTTGCTTCGGCAACATGCCTGGCGGCAGATCACCGTAAGCC
>DASSKW010000089.1:0-8354 GCA_035690065.1 Gammaproteobacteria bacterium | reverse complement strand
GACGGCGCATCGGGGTTCAGGTAAAATAGACTCTCATCCGTTCAGGTACTCGTCGGGGTAGCAGTCTGTTCTCCGGCGGGGACGTATGGATACACCAAAACTTACGGAGTGAGTGCACGCATGTTGCACGGGGCGGTACTTAACAACTGGCTGGTCTGGGGTATCGTCGGCTTGTGCGCTGCTCTGCTGGCAGCGCTGATCGGACTCACCATCTGGTGGCGGATGACCGCATTCGAACGTCACACCCGGAGCAAACTTGTGAACATCGCCGACCGGGTGTTGCGCGATGCCGCGATCCCGGACGGCATGGGTGGCTGGGTGGTCATCGATGCCATCATGCTGCGCGACCGGCATATCCATGTGCTGGATTTTCGCGACGTGGAAGGTGCGATCTTCGGCGCCGAAAAGATGGATCACTGGACCATCATCGGTCGGCGCTGGCGTTCACAATTCCAGAATCCAATGCGTCTGATGCAGGATCGGGTGCTTGCCGTGCGCGCACTCTTGCCCGAACTCGAGGTGTCGGGGCATGTACTGTTTTCGACTCGCGCGCAGTTCCCAAAGGGCCGCCCAGAAGGTGTGCAATTGCTGGAAGAATTCGTGCAGCCTTTGACGCGCACGAAATCGAAACAGGCAATAGCATTGGATGCACAGGCTCAGTCACTCTGGCAACGCTTGTGCGATGCCGCGGAGATCGTCTCACGCAAGCAACAGAGCCGGATCGACCAGCAATCAGTTTCTACCGAACTTTGATCCCGGTTCCGACAAATGCGGTCACGTCTCAGTGATAACCGCTGCCGGGCTGGATCTTGCCACTGAAGATGCGGTATCCCATCGCGGTATAACCCAGGACCAGCGGCATCACGATGATAAAACCCGCAAGCAGGAACAACTGGCTCGAAGCCGGTGAGGCTGCCTGCTGATAGGTGAGCGCACGTGGCACGATATATGGCCAGATACTGATGATCAGGCCTATGTAGGCAAGGATGAACAGGCCGATACTGCAATAGAACGGTGCATGGGAATGATGGCCGCGTTTCAATGCATACCAGCAGCCGACGGCGAGCAGGAAGGTAAGGAATGGGATCTGAGAGAGGTAATAGAAATTCGGTAATGAAAACCAGCGTTCGCGGATCGCCGGCTGGATGTACGGGGTCCACAGGCTGACCGCGGCGATCGCGATCAACAGTGCTGGCAATAGACGTTTCGCGGCCCGATAGCTGCGTGCCTGCAATTCACCCTCGGTCTTCATGATCAGCCAGGTACTGCCCAGAAGAGCGTATCCAATCATCACGCTGGCACCGGTCAGCAGGGTGAAAGGTGATAACCAGTCATAGGGCCCGCCAGCGTATTGCCCATCCAACACTTTCACGCCTTGTACCACCGCGCCCAAGGTGATGCCCTGACAGAGTGCCGCCAGCATGGAGCCTGCGCTGAATGCGATGTCCCAGAGAAACCGGCTCTTGTGGGCCTTGAAACGGAATTCGAAAGAGATGCCGCGAAAGATCAATGCAGTGAGCATCAACATCAATGGCACGTAGAGACCAGACAACAGGATGGCATAAGCTCGCGGGAATGCTGCCAGCAAACCGGCACCACCCATCACCAGCCAGGTCTCGTTGCCATCCCAGACCGGCGCGATGCTGTTCATCATCAGATCGCGGTGCTGGTGCTGGCGCGCGAACGGGAACAGGATGCCGATACCGAGATCGAATCCGTCCAGGATCACGTAGATCATCACGCCAACGGCGATGATGATGACCCAGATCAGTGGCAGGATATCCATCAGTTATCCTCCACGCCGCCGAATGCGGGGCGCGCAGGTGCTGCACTACCGGCGGCCGGATGCGGCGCGATGGCATCGTCCGGGCCTTTGCGGATGACCTTCAACATATAGTAAAGGTAAGCCCACAATACCACGGTGTAGATTCCGACGAATGCCAGCAACGAGCTCAATACCCGGTCCGGAGACAGAGGCGTTGAAGCATCTGCGGTACGCATCAATCCGTACACTATCCACGGTTGACGCCCCATCTCAGCGACCCACCAACCAGCCACGGTGGCGATAAAGCCGGCGGGGATCAGGCAGACGGCGCTACGAAGAAACCAGGTTGGCAAAACAGTGCGGCGTCTAAACAGGAAGAACAGGCCGAACCAGGCAAACAAGAGCATGACGACGCCCAGTCCGACCATGACCCGGAATGCATAAAAGACCAGTGGCACGTTCGGCCATTGCGAGGACGGTACCGAATCAAGGCCTGTCACGATCCCGGCTGCATCGTGCTTGATGATGAGACTCGCGGCATCCGGGATTTCCAGTGCGAATTTATTGCTTTGCGTTTTCACGTCGGGCCACGCGAACAACACCAATGGCGCATGCGCCTCTGTAGTCCAGCGGCCTTCCATCGCGGCAACTTTCACCGGCTGGTATTTCTCGACTTCGAGCCCGTGCTGATCGCCAGCCAATATCTGTAACGGTGCCAATATCGCCGCTGCGATGATGGCAATCCGCAGACTTCGAAATGCGAACGCATGCTCGCGGCGACGCAGCAGGAACCAGGCAGACACGCCCGCGATGAATAGACTGGTGCTGAGCAATGCTGCCAGCAGCATATGCACCAGCCGGTAAGGGAATGACGGATTGAAGACTATTTGCCACCAATCCTGCGGATAGAACACACCATCGCGCAACACAGTACCTGTCGGCGTCTGCATCCAGGAATTTGCCGACAATATCCAGAACGTCGACATCACGGTACCAAGCGCAACCAGCAAGGTTGCCATGTAATGAAGTTTTGGACCAACACGATTCCAGCCAAACAGCATCACGCCCAGGAAACCGGCTTCCATGAAGAAGGCAGTCAGTACTTCGTAGCTCATCAACGGGCCAATCACGTTGCCGGCAGCTGTCGAGAAACGACTGAAATTGGTACCAAACTCGTATGACAGCACGATGCCGGATACCACTCCGACACCGAATGTCAATGCAAACAATTTGACCCAGAACTGGTAATGACGTTTGTATTCAGGATTGCCGGTCTTGAGCCAGCAGCCTTCCAGGATGGCGAGGAATATCGCCAGGCCAATAGTCAGGGTGGGGAACAGGATATGGAAGCTGAGCGTAAAACCAAACTGGAATCGGGATAGCAGCAGTGTATCCACCTACATTACTCCTGGATCAGGCGCACCACATTGAGTGACAAGCGACTGAAGTAAGAAGCCCCATACAACAGAATTGTGATGGGGCTTGCAGCATCACTCTGCAATCTGGCACTCCCTGAAGGCCGTCATCCCTCACGCACACGATGATCGGCGATGACCTGAGCCACACAAGCGGTGAGTTTCTTGGCGGTCGGCACATGCAGGAATTCATTGGGCCCGTGTGCGTTGGAATGCGGGCCCAGCAGGCCCGTGACCAGAAACTGTGCCTTGGGGAATTTCTTGCCCAGCATGCCCATGAACGGGATGCTGCCGCCCGTGCCCATGTACATGGCATCCTCACCAAAGCAGGTCTTCGACGCCTTGCGCATGGAGGCTTCCAACCACGGTGCTACAGCCGGCGCATTCCAGCCGCCCATGGCCGACTCCACCTTGAACTGCACACGCGACTTGTAAGGCGGATCCTTTTCCAGCAGACGTTTCACTTCGGTTCCCACTTTGCGTGCATCGGCCGTGGGTGGCAAGCGGAAAGAGAGCTTGACCGTCGTTGCGGGTCGTAACACATTGCCGGCATTCCCCAGCGAGGGCAGGCCGTCTGCACCCGTGACTGATAGTGTCGCCCCCCAGGTGTTGTTGACGATTAATGTCGCCGAGTCACGCGATAACGGCTGCATGCCTTTCACGAACGGAAATTTACTGTACACGGTCTTTCCCAGCACCTTGGCAGCACGACGGATCTGAGTCCGGCGCTGCGCGGGGATCACGGGTTTAAGACTTTTGACTTTACTGACGCCAGTCAGAGGGTTTTCCAGCCGATCCAGCAGGATGCGCAGGATCCGAAAGCTGGAAGCTACGATGCCGCTGGCCGCGCCGGAATGGACGCCTTCGGTCAGTACATTCACATCCAGCGTGCCGACCAGATTGCCGCGCAACGAAGTGGTGGTCCAAAGCTGGTCATAGTTGCCACATTCGGCATCCAGGCAAACGACCAGACTCACATCACCGAGTCGTTTGCCAAGTGTCTCTATATGATGCGGCAAGTCGAAGCTGCCGCTTTCTTCACAGCATTCGATGACCAGTACACAGCGCGCATGCTGGATACCCTGTTCCTGCAGTGCCCGGATCGCAGTGAGCGAAGAAAATACGGCATAGCCGTCGTCCGCGCCGCCGCGGCCATACAGTTTGTCGCCGCGCCGCACCGGGGTCCACGGTTCCAGGCCGTCTTTCCAGCCGGTGAACTCGGGTTGTTTATCCAGGTGCCCGTACAGCAGGACGGTATCGCTGCTGTCGCCATCGATCTCGATGAACAAGAGGGGGGTACGTTCCTTGAGACGCATGATCTCAAGCTTCATGCCTTTGACAGGCTGCCGACGGCACCAATCCGCAGCGAGTTGCACAGCTTTTTCCATATAACCGTGCTGTTGCCACTCGGGGTCGAAGATCACCGATTTATTGGGGATGCGGATATATTCCTGCAATGCGGGCAGGATCGAATCATCCCAGGTCTGGTCGACGAAACGGCGGATCTTCTGGATATCCATGGGGTCTCCGTTGAAGTTGGAGTGGGGGAGAAGCTTGCCATTTTACTCCATGTGCCCGGGGAGCCGAAGCTTGAAAAACCGTGCTGCATTGGCAGTGGTTTCGGCAGCCACGTTTTCTGCGGCGCGTCCCGTACAGCTAGCCGCCGTCTGCAGGATGTGTGGCAGATAGGCCGGTTCATTGCGGCGATCTTTGGGCATCGGTTTCAAATCGCGTGGCAGCAGATAGGGCGCATCGGTTTCCAGCATCAGCCGGTCTGGCGGGATCAGTTTTACCAGGTCACGCAGGTGAGTCCCACGGCGCTCGTCGCATAGCCAGCCGGTGATCCCGATATACAAGTCCATATCCAGATACTCGCGCACTTCCTCATCTTCGCCGGTGAAACAGTGCACGACGCCGGCAGATATTCGGTCGCGATAGCGGCGCAATACCGGCATGAAATCCGTGTGCGCATCCCGCTGATGCATGAAGACCGGTTTGCCGGTCTCCGCTGCCAATTCCAGTTGCAATTCAAAAGTACGCAACTGATCCGCATGCGGAGAGAAATTCCTGAAATAATCCAACCCGCATTCACCCACTGCAACGACTTCAGGGCATGCCAGCAGTGCGCGCAGTTTTACGGGTGCGTCCTCCGGATCAAAATCGCGAGCGTGGTGGGGATGTGTGCCAGCCGTGCAGGACAGGATGCCCGGGTTATGACGACAGAGTTCAAGCGCCTGGGCGCTGGATGCCATATCGGCTCCCGTGACCACCATGTGACAGACACCTGCGGCGCGAGCCCGGGCGATCACCTCCGGACGATCGCGATCGAAACTGTCGTGGGTCAGGTTGGCCCCGATATCTACGAGTTGCAGGCTCATGGCATGTTGGCAAGCGTCATGTTCAAGTAGTGGCACACGGCCACTGAAGCTGGCCGGGAAGGCAGCTAATATAGCGCACGCGGTGGTTCAGAGTGTTCTTTAATCATGAAATCGTGGAGATTGCATGCCGCTGGATTATGGAGCACCTGGCATGCCTTGTTGATGGGGAGTGCCGGCGATACGTGCAGTACGCGGGCCCATCGCATCGAGTCTGCGGCAATCGTGATTTATCAGGCCACGTCCGGCAGAGGGCGTTGCCGATAGAAGCGTGACAGCTGCGAATAGAGTTCCGGCAGATGCAATCGCAGTCTTGCCGGTTGTTCGAAGAACAGCTCGCTGGTCACCGCAAAGAACTCCGCCGGACTTTGCAAACCGTAAGTGTCGATCGGTAACGCATGTCCGGTTCGCCATGCAGCCTGCATGCTTTGCCAGGCATCGGTGAATGCATTGGACCAATCCGACTGTTTCATGCCTGCATGCAACGGCGGATAGCCGTTGGCCTCACCGTTCAGCATGTCGAGTTTGTGCGCCATCTCGTGAACCGTCACGTTGTGACCGGGTGGCTGCCCGGCGCTCGTGACTTCTTGCCAGGATAAAATCACAGGTCCCTGCGACCAGGCTTCACCGGCCAATACGTGCTGATGCTGATGGACCACCCCGGCCATATCCACCTGGGGTCGTTGCGGGATGAACAGATCGGGATAGACGATTACGGAATGCCAATCGCGATACCACTCCATGCCGAGTTTCAGGATCAGCAGGCACGCGTGCGTAGCGAGCAGGGTGCGGGCGGCGCTGGACAGCTCCAGCGATTGCACGGGCTCTACGGCTTTTTCATGCAGAAACAAGGTCGCGAGTACGCGCAGTCGTGCCTGATCGGAGGCATCGAGACGGCGCGCAGGAGCACAACCTGCCAACGCGTATTGCCAGTCAGGTTCCGAGACCGGGAAACGTGTCAGGATTCTCCGTTCTCGCCACGCCTGGAAATATCGCATCATGAAGCGTCCGAACAGCGGTGACAGGATATCGGATATGCGGGTGATCTGGCTGGATACAAGGTATCGGGCTCAGCCGGCTTTCCATTTGAAACCAGCCGCCCCCAGTGCCAGGAACAGGACAGTCATGGCGGCTAAGGAAAGCAATTGTGGCCAGATGGCGAGGATACCGGCACCATCCAGCATCACGCTGCGCGCGCCTTCTAGCATCTGCGTGAGCGGGAAAATCTCCGCTGCCTTCTGCATCCAGCGCGGGGCACCGTCCAGCGAGAACCAGACGCCGGACAGGAACATCATGGGCCAGGTCAGCAGGTTCAACAGGCCGCCAGCGAACTCTTCGCTGCTGACCCGCGCCGATACCATCAGTCCCAGCGAGATCATCGAGGTCGCGCCCAACACCGTCACCAGCAGCAAAGCCGGGTAGCTTCCGGACATGTAGAAGCCGAGCAGCCAGTCAGTGCCGAGATACACGGCAATCGTGATCGACAAGATCAGCAACAAACGCGAGACGACCTGCGCTGCGATAAATTCCAGGGCTCGCAGCGGCGTCGCATAGAGTCGTTTCAGGAATCCATTCTTGCGGTAGCGGACGATGACATAACCGACCCCGAACAGGCAGGAAAACATCATGTTCATGCCCAGCACCCCGGGGATCAGCCAATCCACGTAGCCGATGGCACGACCGTTGGCGATGCCACGTGTGTAATGCGCATCGGTCTCGCCAGTCAGGATCTTTTCGAGCACGTAGCCCTTGGGTGAACTTTCATTTACCCAGTAATGCGGCGCTGAACGGTTACGAAGATCCAGCAGCATGTCTATCTGGTTGTGTGCGACTCTGGATTCTGCCCGGGCCTGATCGGAAACCGTATAGAAATCCACATAGCGCGTTTTCAGGAATGCATCATTCATCTGTGCGAGCGGAGTGCCGCCATTCAATACCGCTACCTTGAACAAGGGTTTCTGGCCGCCCGAAAAGATGAACCACATGCCAAGCACGATCAGTGCCGGCAACAGCACGTTCCAGCCCAATGCCGAACGGTCGCGCACGAATTCGAGATTGCGGGCGCGCAACACCGCGAGGAAACGCCGCATCATG
Organism: Gammaproteobacteria bacterium; assembly: GCA_035690065.1. Lineage (GTDB taxonomy): Bacteria > Pseudomonadota > Gammaproteobacteria > Natronospirales > REEB76 > DASSKW01. Next base: position 705 of record DASSKW010000089.1, on the reverse strand, counting down.
GCCGCAACTCCTGACCGGTTAGTTCCAGGAACAGGTCTTCCAGGGTACGGGCACGGATCCGAAGATTTGCCAACGAGATCCGATGCTCGATAAGTCGCTGCACAGTACCGTTTACATCAGCGGTGGAAATCTCGATGCGATCGCCGAGTTCCATGATTTGCAGATCCAGACCGTCGGCGCCCAGCGGAAAATCTGCTTTAGGTAGCGTCAGGATCACATCGCGAAAATGTCCGGCGAGTAATGAGGCGGGCGAACCTTCAGCGATGATGTGGCCATGATCCATGATGGCGATACGATCACACAGCAGGTAAGCTTCTTCCATGTAGTGGGTGGTCAGGATCACGGTCTTGTGCCGCGCCTTGATATTGCGGATCAGTTCCCAGAAATTACGGCGCGCTTGCGGGTCAAGGCCTGTCGTGGGCTCGTCCAGAAACAGCACCTCGGGGTCGTTGACCAATGCCAGTGCCAGCAACAACCGTTGCCGCTGGCCGCCCGACAATTTGCGCGCGTCGCGATCCAGATATTCACCGAGGCTGCACAGTGCCGTGAGTTCGCCGATGTCCATGCCACGGGTATAAAAACTGCGGAACAGGCGCAGTGTCTCGCGTACCGTCAGAAAATCCTGTAAAGCAGTGGACTGGAACTGGATCCCGACCTCGGAACGGAAGCGCGGCCCCATCGCCTCGCCCTTGTAAAATACGCCAC
>DASSKW010000088.1:0-25795 GCA_035690065.1 Gammaproteobacteria bacterium | reverse complement strand
ATGGTGGACTCCTTCTACATAGGTGGCCTAGGAAGAGGCTAGTGGATTCTACGCCGCCTCTTTCGTTCCCAAATTGGCGTGGCGCGGCCTTGCGAGCCTCAGCCTTTATGGTTCGATCAAGCCCGGAATTCTCATGCCGGGCCTGAATACAGGCAGGGCGAGAGTGCCAGCTCTTGAAATGATAGCATGGAAGTTAAATATATTTGACATCATGTAAAATATTACATACACTGAATCCAGCATAACCAACCGATCTGGCGAGGCGTCCATGAAGAACCTGTCTTTCCGTGAGATGAGTGCCCTGGGCTCGGCCCTGGCCGTGGCCCTGATGGCGTATCTGTATTTTCCCGAGGCCCTGATGCTGGCAAACAGTACGCTGCATGGGTCACTGCCGAACGGCAATCCATACGTGATGGATAAAGCCGGCATGATGATGAGGTATGCGGTCGGTTCCGTCATCGCACTGGCGCTACTGCAAATCGTCTATCACATCGTCATTGCGATTCTCTGGCGCCGGGAAGCGGGTGAACGGGCTGATGAGCGGGATCGCATGGTCAATCTCAAGGCCGGACGGATTGCTTACCTGGTCATGGTCGCAGGTCTGTGTACCATCGTCTGGATTCTGCTTGCCTATAACATCTCAAGTATCGTTGCCGCCCAGTATGCTTACATGGTGCTGTTCGCCGGCGAGTTGATCCGCTACGCAGCGATCTTCGTGTATTACCGTCTGAGTGTCTGAGATGGGCACCAGTCACATCACCAACAATATCCGTAACCTGCGCTTCGCACATGGCGAGATGACGCAGGTGGATCTGGCGAAGGCGGTCGGTGTTACCCGGCAGACGATCATCGCGATCGAGAACAACCGCTATTCGCCCTCGCTTGAAGTCGCGTTCCGTATCGCGGAAGTGTTCGGCGTCCCGCTTACTGACGCCTTCATGCACGGGCAAGAGGGTTCAGCGAAAAGTGCTGCTGGCAAGAATGATTGATAAGATGAAGCATCACGAATCGGAAATTGCAGATGCAGACAGTCAGACTCGGTAGAAATGGTCCGAAGATATCCCCGGTTGGCCTCGGCTGCATGGGCATGTCGGGCATGTACGGCCCGGCAGAGGAAGCGGAGAGCATCGCGACCATCCATGCTGCGCTGGAAGCCGGGATCACGCTGCTCGATACCGGCGATTTCTATGGCATGGGCCACAACGAATGGCTGCTCCGCAAGGCGCTCGAAGGCGGCAAGCGCAAGCAGGCGTTCATCTCCGTGAAGTTCGGTGCGTTGCGCGGACCGGATAACAGTTGGAGTGGAAACGATTGCCGTCCGCAGGCGGTGAAGAATTTCCTGGCCTACACGTTGCAACGGCTCGGCACCGATTACATCGATCTGTATCGTCCCGCACGGCTGGATCCTTCAGTCCCGATCGAAGAAACCATCGGCGCCATCGCGGACATGGTGAAAGCGGGTTACGTCCGTCATATCGGTTTGTCCGAAGTCGGGGTCGATACCATCCGGCGCGCCAACAAGGTGCATCAGATCTCCGACCTGCAGATCGAATATTCGCTGATGAGCCGTGGCATCGAGCGGGTGATCCTGCCGGTGGTGCGTCAGTTGGGGATCTCGATCACTGCTTACGGGATATTGTCACGCGGGTTGTTGAGCGGACGCGTGCCCGGAGCCGATAGCAAGCGCGACATCCGCGCACTGCGCATGCCGCGTTTTCAGGGCCAGAATCTGCAACGTAATCTGGCGCTGGTGGACGCGCTGCGCCGTCTCGGCGAAGCCAAGGATGTGACTCCGGCCCAGCTCGCGATCGCCTGGGTCTATTCCCGTGGCGATGACATCGTGCCGTTGATCGGCGCGCGCAAGCGCACACAGTTATCCGAAGCGCTCAGTGCCCTGAAGCTGGAACTCGATGAGGATGAACTGCAGCGCATCGAAGCTGCGGTGCCGGTGGAGCAGGTCGCGGGCACCCGCTATGACGCCGCACAGATGGCACATCTCGACAGTGAACAACATTGATTAGCGATTAGCCGCTCTGCGTCGTGGCGCTTTTCGTGCACCAGATTCCACGCTGGCCACCGCTTTCATCAGCAGACCGATGCCAGCGCCGATCTCATCCGGTGTCTGGCTGGCGTATCCCAGACGCAGATGCGTATTGGCGCCGCGTGATCCGCAGCGGTAGGCCGATTCTGGCGTGACGAATACACCGACTTCTGCCGCCTTTGCCGTGATCGCGTCGGCATCCACGTTGCAGTTGAGCCAGAGCGCCATGCCGCCATCGGGTACCGTCCATTCAAGCGGCAGGCCGCGAGCCTGTGCATCCTGCAACCTGCCAACGAGTACATCGCAGCGTTCCTGATAGGCACGCCGCATCCGGCGCAGATGACGCTCGAAGCCGCCACTGTCCATCCATCTCGCCACTGCATCCTGCAGGAACACGCTGTTCTGACGCGTGATGATAGTGCGCATATTGATCAGCGGTTGATACAGGGCTTCCGGCACGGCCAGAAAACCGATACGCATGGACGGGAACATGATCTTGGACAAGGTGGAGGCGTAGATCACCAACTCGCAGGGATCGGTGCTGGCGAGCGGCGCGATGGGCTGGCAGCGATAATGGAATTCGTGATCGTAGTCATCCTCGAAGATCGGAATCTGGTGTTGGCTCGCGAGCTCGTAGATACGCATCCGGCGCGCCGCGGTGAGAGTGACAGTGGTGGGATATTGATGATGTGGTGTGAGATAGATGAAGCGGATGCGCTGTTTCGCGATTGCGGTTTCCAGTGCGTCCGGATCCAGACCGTCTTCATCCACCTTGATCGGTACCAGTTCACCACCGGCGGCGCGGAATGCATCCCAGGCAGCACCATATCCCAGTGCCTCGACCGCGACTTTATCGCCGGGATTGACCAGCAATTGCGCCGCCAGAAACACGCCTTCCTGGGTGCCGTGCGTGACGATGATCTTGCGGCCGGTGAGTGCGCGCATGTGGCCGAGATACCGGTCGAGCCGTTCGACAAACGGTTGATGGCCGGCCGGGCTACCGTAACCGCTGCGCATCGAAGGTGACTTGCGCAGGGATTCCGCCAGGCAGGCGCGGAATTCGTCATACGGGAACAGTCGCAGATCGGGGTGGCCACCCTGAAACACATAGTTGTAAGTACTGCCCCGCGATTGATCGGGGCCGCAGTCGGACACATTCACCTGACGGGCGAACTGCCACTTCAGCTTGCGGTTGAGACAGGAGGATTTGCTGCGCGCCCTGGGGCTGAAAAACTGCGACGGTAATTCGCTGGCGACCCGATGGGCGCGGCGTTGGCCGGCTTCCAGCCAACCCTCTGCAACCAGCTCATCCATGGCGGCGATCACGGTATGGCGGTGCACGCCGAGCATGTCGGCGAGAGTGCGGCTGGAGGGCAGGCGTTCCCCCGGTTTGATCCGTTCAGCCTGGATAGCGGTTCGGATGCCTTCGGCGATGCGCAGATAACCGGGGCGGCCGTCTTTGGGGACCGCAAGGATCAGGTCGTGCATGAGGGCTCCTCGGCTTCTAAAACTGGTCTAGTAGAATAATTAAAACTGGTACTTAAAACTATACCAGAAGGATAGCAGAATACGCGCCATCGAGGGCTATCAACGACGGAGGATCACCACCATGAATGCTCCCAAAGACCCAGATGTGCGCGCCCGGTTATGGGTAGCACTCGGGAACCAGCCCGGCGTCAGTGCCTGGTTTACAGTATGGTTGCTGAGCCGTGCTGCACGACAGCATGACGGCGCACCGCATAAAGTCACGCAGCCTGCGACCGGGGACTGCAAGAACCAGGCCAGGGGTTCGCCCGCCTGAACGATCCATACCTCACACGAAGGACAGCTCATGATTGATCTTTATTTCTGGCCGACACCCAATGGGTTGAAACTGAAACTGTTCATGCTGGAGACGGGTATGCCGTGCCGGTATGTGATGGTGGATATCGGCAAGGGCGAACAGTTCAAACCGGAATTCCTGCGGATCTCACCCAACAACAAGATCCCCGCCATCGTCGATCACGCACCGGCCGACGGCGGTGCGCCGCTCGCGTTGTTCGAGTCCGGTGCGATCCTGTTGTATCTGGCCGAGAAGAGCGGGCAGTTGATCCCGTCGGATCTGCGTGGACGTGCGCAAACGTTGCAATGGTTGTTCTGGCAGGTAGGCGGATTGGGTCCGATGGCGGGGCAGAACGGACATTTTACTGTCTATGCACCGGAAAAAATTCCGTATGCGATCGAACGGTACACCAATGAGACCAACCGTCTGTATGGCGTGCTGGACAGACAACTCAAGGATAGCGAATTCATCGCCGGCGAATATTCGATAGCGGATATCGCGTGTTATCCCTGGATCGTGCCACATCAGGCCCACGGTCAGAACCTTGATGAGTTCCCGGACCTTAAACGCTGGTTCGAGACTATCGGCGCGCGACCGGCGGTGATCGAGACCTACCGCGGTGTGAAACCGGCGTACGCCAAGCCTGACCAGCCGATGTCGGAAGCGAGCCGCAAGTTGCTGTTCGGACAGAGCGCTGACGTGACGCGGCGTTGAAGCGAATCCCACTCCCTCATCTCGGGAATCCGCATCTGCATGAACGCAACTACCCTCAAGATCGATACGCTGGCGCTGTGGGCTGCTGCGCTCACGCTGATCGTCTGGTCATCTTCATATGCCGCGATCGCCTACGCTCTTCAGGGATTCACGCCGGGTGAATTGATCCTGCTGCGGTTCCTGCTCGCTTCACTGTGTTTTGCGGTGCCGGTGGCATTGCGACTGGTCAGGCTGCCGCCGCGCCAGGACTGGCCGGCAGTGATCGTGCTGGGATTGATCGGCAATGTCTGTTATCAGTTGAGCTTGTGTTATTCGATGACACGCATCTCGCCGGGTGCGGCTGCGGTGGTGATCAGTCTGGTGCCTGGCCTGACATCCGTGTTTGCACGCTTGCGTTTGCATGAGGTACTGAGCAAGCGCGCGATAGCCGGGTTGCTTATCGCGTTCGCCGGTACTCTGCTGGTGACAGTAGGGAGCGGCGATGAGATCCGTCTCGAACCCATTGCATTCCTGGCCTTCGTCGCGGTGCTGTGCAGCAGTTCATATTTTGTCTGGCAGAAACCGTTGCTGACGCGCACCAGCCCGCTCGGGTTTACCGCTGCCAGTATGTTCGTTGCGACGGTCGCCATGCTGCCGTTCGGTTGGCATCTGCCGGGGAAGATCCTGACGGTGCCACACGCAGTATTGTCGAGTGTGCTTTATCTGGCACTGGTGCCGACAGTGATAGGTTTTCTGAGCTGGTCGTTCGCATTGTCGCGGGCACCGGCTTCGCGCATCTCGAGCTTCCTGTATCTGCAGCCGGTGGGCGCATTCGTCATCGCGTGGTTATGGCTGGGGCAGATTCCGACCTGGGTCACCGTCATCGGTGGTGCCATGGCGATCGGTGGTGTGGTGCTGACCACCCTGCGCAGCGAGCGTTTAAAGTTGCCACGCGGGTGGAGGGCGCCCGTCAAAGTGGATTGCGATACCGGTAACGTCTAGCTCGCTGCAGCAGCAGCTATTTGCGCTGTGCTTTCATGCGCCGGCTCATTTCCTCCGGTGACACGTCTTCGAAGTGGGTGGCGATATACCAGCGATGTCCGAACGGATCGACGATGCCGCCGGTACGGTCGCCGTAGAACTGATCCGCCAGCTGCCGTTCGACTGTGGCGCCGGCTTCGACAGCGCGCGCGAACACCGCATCAACATCCGCTACATACAGCATGATGCTAACGGGAGGCCGGCTGCCCGGCTCGGGCGCCTTGGCGCCTATCTCCAGGTGTTCGTCGGCCAGCATCACGTGCGAATCGCCGATGACGATCTCCGCATGGCCGATGCGGTCGCCGTCCGGCATGCGCACGGTCTCGATCGCGCCGAATGCCTTCTTGTAGAACTCGAGCGCGGCGGCCGCGCCTTTCACGATCAGGTAGGGCGTGACACTGTGATACCCATCGGGGATGGGCTTGACTTGTTTAGACATGATTTCTCTCCCTGGTCCGAACGACAGTGAGTACAGATGCCGTGGAAACAGTGTAGCAGGGCGCGGGTCTGTTTACCGGCACCGGAAACAGGGGCATAGTGTCGGCTCGTCATCTGTTTGCGCGGAGGTGGGATCATGCTGCGTACACGCATGTTGTTGCTGGGCCTGGTGCTGGTATGCAGCGCAGCGCATGCGGCTGATACGCCCGCATTCTTTACCTTGCATCGAGTCGGTGATGGCGTGTGGGCGGCGATCTCGGTACCCGGCAGTCATGCCGGCGGCAATTCCGGTTTCATCGTTGGCAGTGACAGCGTGCTGGTGGTGGATAGTTTCGAGACACCGGCAGCGGCCAAGGCCTTGTTGCAAGTGATCCACGAGAAGACGCCGTTGCCGGTGCGTTACGTGATCAATACGCATTACCATCTGGATCATGTGGCGGGCAACGGAGTGTATCGGGACGCAGGTGCCGTGATCATGGCGCAGCGTAACGTACGGGCCTGGGAACGGACCGAAAATCTGAAGTTCTTTGGCGACAGGATCACGCCACAACAGAAACACATGGTCGAATCCTTTGTGTTACCCGATGTGGTGTATCGCAACGGCATCGAGATTTATCTGGGACAGCGCAAGGTCGTGGTGCGAGTACTGCCCGGCCATACAGGCGGCGATTCGATCGTCTATGTCTCGGATGCGAATGTAGTCTTCACTGGCGATTTATTCTGGAACCATTGCCTGCCGAACCTGATCGACGCGAATACCCGCGCGCAGATCGCCAGTAACGATACCTTTCTCAAGGATTATCCGCACGCTACGTTCGTGCCGGGACATGGCGAGGTGGGGAGTGCATCAGACGTGCGCGCGTTTCGCGACTACCTGGTGTCGCTGCGCGAGGACATCGGTGCAGCGCGCGCCAGGGGCGAGTCAGGGACGGCGTTAGTGAATGACGTGCTGCCGCAACTCAAGCAGACATACGGCAGTTGGCATTACTTCGATTATTTCGCGCAGCACAATATCGAACAGACTGCGGCGGAACTGGCCGGTACCAAGCGGGTGCCGGTACCGGCATCGTAATTCAGTAATACCTCGCGGCAAGTCGCGAGCCCGCTATGCGCGGGGATGCTCAAGGGGGGGGTGTCCGTCCGCTCCCCTTGAGTGCTGCGGTTCAGTTCAGCGCTTTTCGAAGCGATTGGCGAGCAAGTTGTACAGCCAGGCAAAGATCAATCCGCCGACGAAGCCATCGATCAGCGCATAGACCAGCCCGATGATACTGCCCAGCGGGGTGATGCTGAACCCGCGGTAGATGTGCCCCAGCATGCCGGTGTTGGCGTGCTGCCCGTAGAACAGCATGATCCACCAGGTCAGGAAAAAGACACTGAAGCCCCAGAACAGGCCGCAGGTCAGTGCGAAAGCCTTGATGTTGAAACGCATGAGTTTCCACTCCCGTTGCCGGCGATATTGTCCGGCATGTTGCTGGTTATAGAACATGTGCGCGAGAGTGCAAGGATATTAGTTGCTGTAATCCTCGTCCAGTGAACTCAGGAACGCAGCCAGATCGGCAAGATCGGCGTCGCTGAGCGCGATGTTCTGCATCTGCGGATCGGCATTGCGGAGCTTGCCTTGGCGTGCCAGCGTGCCGGCCTGCTGATAGAACTTCACGACATCTGCCAGCGTATTGAACTGACCATCGTGCATGTACGGGTCGGAGTCGCCCAGATCGCGCAGGGTGCGGGTGGTGAATACCGCTACGGCACGATCCAGCAATTGGGAATCGGTCTCCGAACAATCGGCGAATGCGCCGTGGTTGTCGATCGCGCACAGGAACTTGCGCAGGCTCTCCTGACGGCTGGCGTAATCGGGATTGGCGAAGATATTCCACACGCCCAGGTCGGTCTTCTGCGGATCGCTCGCCGACGGGATGCTGCGGAACACTTCTTTGGCATTCGGATGCTGCGGCGTGGCCGGCAGATATGCATCAGGGTCTGCTTCGCGTTGTGACAGGCTCGGGATGGCCAGCATCATGAAGCTGCCATCACCATGCAGTTTGTCGTACTCGAACTGGGCGACACCGGTGTTGTGGATCCGATGGTCGATGAACTCGGGCGGTGCATGACAGGCGGCGCAATTGCCGATGCCACCCTGGGCCGCTTCATTGGGGGTGATCACCGGTCCGTCCGGATGGGTCAGGAAGATGATCAGACCGTGCAATTCCTGCGGACCGAAGCTGAACGGGCGCTGGTCGTGGAACGCGAAGTGGTCGGCACCGTTGTACTGGCTGCAGCAGTTGACAAATTTTGGGTGTGGCAGCGCTTTGATAGCAGCCAACAAGGCATCCGCATACTGGCCCGGTGTCTGGCCGGCGGCAGGTTGGCGCGGCAGACCGTTGTCGATCAGGAACTGGTCATACGGAGAACCGTTGTATTCTCCGTTGGCATCCTGGAAGAAGGTCAGGCTGTCCACATACGCAGCGATGAGCTTGGATACCGCCTGCGTCAGTTGTTCGTCGCTGGCGTTGGCGACATCGATGCAATATTGGCGCGGCAGTTTGTATTTGGCTGGGATCTGCTGATCGCTGCAGGTCAGCACGGTGCGATAAGGCAACGCGCCGAACTGGCGCGCCAGGCTGCCTTCGCCGTTGTCCTTGCGGATCACCTCGGCGATCTCGTGCACAGCCTGTTGATGTTCCGATAACTCCCAGCCGAAATCCTGGCTTACCAGTGTCGCGTACACCAGTTGCTGCATGTCGCTGAATTCGCCGTCCCAGTGCAACAGCTGATCCACATTGCCATGGAATACCGAATCCACAAAGGCTTCCGCGTTGCGGGTCTTGAAATGCGGGTAGTCCGGAACGTTGATCCGTACCGGGAGTGGCGAACGTGGTGCAAAATCGGCGTAGGTGCGCATGCCACCGCCGGGTACGCCCACCTGCTGTTCCACCAGATGGCAGGCGAGGCAATTGATAGCCTGGCCGGCCATCGGGCCGGGCAGCGGATTGGATGGGTTAGTGGTGAGGGTCTGTTCGACGACCGGTTCACCGGCCCCCAACGACGCGTTCACGTCGCCACCGGATTGGGTCGTGTAGTAATGACCGAAGCGCGTGTCTTTGAACAGGCGTTCTCCGATCTGTACTTCGGGCGGATCGACGTCATTGTCGCCCGCCGAACCATTGGTAAGCTTGCACGATGTCAGCGCCAGGGTCATCGCGATCAATGCCAGCGCAAGCAGGTTGCGTTGCCAATGGGGAGTGGAGGCGAGATGGTTATTGCGATCATTCATGACTCAGGTTCCGGAATTTGGTAAGGGCGTGCGCTGTCGCTGATCAGAAGAATTCGTATTCGAGGCGCAGCATGAGAGTGGCATCCGGTGCGTTGCGGCTCATGGCAAACGTTACGCCAGCGCTGTATTCGAATTCGCCGGCACCGAAATAGTGTTCGCCATAAATCACTGGGCCGAGTTGATAGACATCGGTCTTGGGCTGCAGGAACACCTCAAGCCCCGGCGCAAACCCGGTGCGCAGGGTGTAACTGAGACTGTAGGCGCTACGGAAGGTATAACCGTGGCTTTCGGCGGCGCTGCCGAGTTCGCGTTCCCAGATCAGGTTGAGCCGCTGCGTGAAGCGACCACTGCGCTTTTCGAACAGCGGGCCGAATTCCAGTTCGTTGGCGGCACCGGTATGAGTTGCGAAGCCGTAGGAAAGCAGGAAACCCGGATCGGCCCAGAATTCGCCAGAAGGCGCCAACTGAAAAGTATTCTCGAACTCATACGCCATCAGGGTGTTGGGTTGCCGCGGGGCGCGCTGAAATTGACCCAGGTACAACTCGGTCTTCCACCAGTCTGTGAAACTGTGCGCGACAGAGAACACGTAGCCGCGACCGCTGTCGAGCACCACACTGCTGTCGCGATACTGGGCGGCGCGGAATTCGATCTCGCTCTGCCCCTTGACCACGGTCGGGGAATACACCACATAGTCGTTGATTGCTTCCATCGGCCCATCATCGTCGGCATGAGCGGGAGCGACCGCGAGCAATGGCAGGACCAGCGCCAGGAACGGTAGCCAGTGCGGCAGGCGCCCCGGAAGACGATGGCCGACGGGAGAGGCGGTCATGGGCAATATCCTTTACTAATCTAAATGAGAATGATTCTTGTTAATGATTATAAACCAGGATGGAGCGGTGTCAAGAGAGGCGGTGTCGATAAAATGCTGGGGGTGTTGGAGAGGATGTGCCGGTACCCCGTGTCGTTCATCCGATCAGGCGGTAGTGATTTTTTCCTTCATGAACCAGTCCGGGGTCACGTCGAACTGCAGCAGCTTGCATTCCAGCGCGCCGTTATAGAAAGCATTCAGTTTGTGGGCGCGGATACCGGTCTGTTTGCCGAGTTCGGAGTTGCTGGTGATGATGCCCGCGCGCCAGCCGAGGCACTGGTTCTTGAGCCAGTTGCCGAGTGCGGCATACAAGGGACCCAGTGTCTCCACCTCGCCGAGCCGTTCGCCGTAGGGTGGGTTGGTGACGACGAGCCCGGGCCGCAGACGCGGCGGCAGACGGTTGGCAGCGAGCGGGAGCTTGCGAAACTGTGCCGCGTTGCCGAGACCTATGGCCAGTGCATTCTTTTGTGCAGTCTCGATGGCCCTGCCGTCCTGATCGAAACCGAGGATCACCGGCAGTTTGGTCAGGCCGATATTTTTCCGTTGCCGCGCTTCGTGCAGGAGGGTTTCCCAGGTTCCCGCATCGTGTCGCAACCAGCGCGAGAAGCCCCAGTGATCGCGCCACAAGCCCGGCGCCACGTCCCCGGCTATCAGTATCGCTTCCATGACCAGGGTGCCGGAGCCGCACAACGGATCGACGAACGTGCCGCCCCGTTTGGACGTGTCCAGCCAGCCGCATTTGAGCAGCAAGGCTGCGGCCAGCGTCTCTTTGAGCGGTGCAGCGACACTTTCCACGCGATAACCGCGCAGGTGCAGACTGTCGCCGGACAGATCGATGCTGACCGTGGCGATGTCGCGATGCAGGTGACAGTTGATCAGCAGGTCCGGGCGTTCGCGGTCCACGTTGGGGCGGCGGCCGAACTGCTCGCGCAAGCGATCCACCACCGCATCCTTGACACGCTGCGCACCGTATTGCGTGTGTGTGATGCCGGCGGTGGTACCAGTGAACTGCACCGCCAGACTGCCGTCGGGTGACACGTCTTTCTCCCACGGCATCTGCTTGATACCGGCATACAGTGCGGCGTCATCAGCAGCCTTGAATTTCGAGATCGGATACAACACCCGGTTGGCGGCGCGCAGCCACAGGCAGGCGCGATACGCGACCGCCGGCGGGCCCTCGAAACTGGCCCCGCCGCGCTCCTCTTTGACATTGGCGGCGCCCAACGCGCGCAGTTCATCGGCCACGATCGGTTCCAGTCCCTTCGCGGCAGTGGCAAAGAACCGATAGGTTTCGGGGCGGGGCGAGTTGCGTCGAGTCGGCATCCGGATAGGTTACAGTTATGCGCCGTCGCCGCCTAGAAGATCGTACTTGGAGACATGAATCTGTCCGACCCCATCCCGGAAGTCTTGCGGACTGCTGTCGAGCAGGCCCGCGAGCGATTCCCAGGTCTGGATGAGCTGCCGGACCCGATACGCGATGCATTGCCTGGTGTCTGGGCTTGCAGCGAATTCGTCATCCAGAGTTGCCTGCACGATCCGGCCATATTCAGCGACCCCGACTATCTGCAAAGTCTGCAGGATCCAGCGGGGCCGGGTGAGCGGGTGCGGCAAGTATTATCCGATAGCAGCGATGAAGCGGCGTTGATGCAGGCATTGCGCACACTGCGACGCCGCGAGATGCTGCGCATCGCCTGGCGCGATCTGGCGGGCTGGGCCTCACTCGAACAGACTCTGCACGATCTTTCCGGGCTGGCCGATGCCTGCATCGACGCCTCGCTCGCGGTCTTGTCGCGCTGGCATGCCGAACGACACGGTATCGCGCGCGACGCACGGGGTGAGGCGCAGTCGCTAGTGGTGCTGGGCATGGGCAAGCTCGGCGCCCACGAACTGAATTTCTCATCCGACATCGACCTGATCTTCACATATCCGGAAAACGGCCGGAGTGACGGTGAGCGGCCGCTCGACAACGAGGAATATTTCACGCGTCTGGGGCAACGCTTGATCCGGGTACTGGATCAGGTCACCGAAGACGGATTCGTGTTCCGGGTGGACATGCGGCTGCGGCCGTTCGGCGAGGCCGGTCCCCTGGCGCTGAGCTTCGATGCACTGGAGACCTATTATCAGAATCACGGGCGTGCATGGGAACGCTACGCACTGATCAAGGCGCGACCGGTAGCCGGAGACAGACAGCAGGGAGAGGCATTGCTCGAGATGTTGCGTCCGTTTGTGTACCGGCGCTATCTGGATTTCAATGCATTCGAATCGCTGCGCGAGATGAAGCAGATGATCGAACAGGAAGTGATCCGGCGTGGCTTGGATGACAATATCAAACTTGGCCGCGGCGGAATCCGCGAGATCGAATTCATCGGTCAGGTTTTCCAGTTGATCCGTGGCGGTCGCGAGGCACCGTTGCGTGAACGCGGCATCCTGGCCGTGCTGCAGTATCTGGGTGAGGCGGGTTATATCAAGCCGCAGGAAGCAAATGATCTGAATCTTGCCTACGTGTTCCTGCGCCAGGTCGAGAACCGTCTGCAAATGGCTCGCGATCAACAGACTCATGATCTGCCGCGTACCGAGCTGGACCGCATCCGTCTTGCCTGGAGCATGGGATTCGACTCCTGGCAGAGTTTCAGCAAGGCACTGGAACAGCAGCGCCGCCGGGTACAGCAACTGTTCGATGCCGTGTTCGTGGCGCCGCGCGTGGTCGGTGAACAGGTACAGCAGGAATCCGTATTCACGCCGCTGTGGCGCGGCGCACTCACGGAAATGGATGCGATCGCCTTGCTGACGCGGCACCACTATCAGTCGCCTGCCGAGATAGTGCAGTTGCTCGGACAGCTGCGCGACAGTCCCTTGATGCGGGCCTTGAACGAACGCGCACGGCACCGGCTTGACGAATTGATGCCGCGGGTGCTGGAGACCGCCAGCACTACCGGCGATCCGGATCAGACCTGCCAACGGTTGATCCGCGTAGTGGAAGCGATCGCGAAGCGCTCCGCGTATCTGGCCTTGCTGGTGGAACGGCCCACAGTGCTCGAACATCTGGCGCGCCTCGCAGCGCACAGTGCCTGGCTGACCGACATGGTGGCGCGTGCGCCGTTGTTGCTGGATGAACTGATCGATCCGCGCGTGTTCACCGAATTCCCTTCCCAGGATTCCCTGCATGCGGAACTCGAAAACGCCCTGAGCGGAGTCGCGGCCGATGATCTGGAAGCGCAGATGGATGCCTTGCGCCAGTTCCAGCAGACCGCAGTCGTACGTGTTGCGGCGGCGGATATCGCGGGCGATGTACCGTTGATGAAGATCAGTGATTTCCTGACCTGGATCGCTGAGCAGGTGATCCGCGAAGCATATGCAATCGCCTGGCGACATCTGGTGGCGCGGCACGGTACACCCTGTTGCCAGGATGAACACGGCGAGCGCGCCGCGCATTTCGGCATCATCGCCTACGGCAAGCTCGGCGGCATCGAACTCGGTTACGGTTCGGACCTGGATCTGGTGTTCCTGCATGACAGCGTCGGCAGCGAACAGCAGACACAGGGTCCGCACCCGCTCGACAATGCCGAGTTCTTCACGCGCCTGGCGCAGCGCATCATCAATATCCTGTCCATCCCCACCACGTCGGGCGTCCTGTATCAGGTGGATACACGTCTGCGCCCGAGTGGATCAGCCGGGCTCATGGTCAGTTCTCTCGAAGCCTTTACCCGTTATCAGCAGGAACACGCCTGGACCTGGGAACACCAGGCCCTGTTGCGTGCCAGACCGGTAGCCGGTGATGTTGACGTAGGCGATGCGTTCGATCAGTTGCGGCGGGAGATACTCGCCCGCCCACGCGATGGCGAGGCCTTGCGGCGCGAAGTGGCGGAGATGCGCGCACGCATGCTCAAGGAACATTCGCATCCCGAAGACGCTTTCGATATCAAGCTGGATAGCGGCGGGCTCACCGATATCGAATTCCTGGTGCAGTATCTGGTGTTGCGCAATGCGGCCGCGTACCCGGCATTGCTGGACTGGACCGACAACATCCGCAATCTGGACGGTCTGATGGACTCGGGTCTGCTGAGCCGGGAGCAGGGAGCGTTTCTCGCCGATACGTATCGGGCTTTCCGCCGCGTCGTGCATCGCTGCACCCTGGAAGGACGACCTCCGCAGGTGTCGTTGGCCGAGGCAGAGCCTGGGCGTACGCGCGTGCGTGCCCTGTGGGACCAATTTATAGGTCCGGTAGAGGACCCGGCGGGCGGGACGGGCTTGGTATAATCGCGACTCCTTCCCGGATGATGAGGTTTCCCGTGACCGGAGCCGCTGCCGACAATATGGGGCAACAGACCCCCAACGCCCGCCGTCACTACGAGGTGAGCCGCAAGGACCTGCCGCTGCATTGCCCGATGAGCGGCATGAGCGTGTGGGATTCGCATCCGCGCGTGTTCATCCCTGTCGAGGCGACCGGCGAAGCCAGGTGCCCGTATTGTGGGGCCGAGTACACACTCGTTGACTGAAAATCGTTCTTTTGCTTTCTGGCGGTGTTAGAAATGACCTCGCAATCCTCATGTACTAGCCGTGTACGCTCCGAGTGCCCGGTCATTTCTGCCTACCCGGAAACCAAAATTCCTGATTTTTGTACTGCCCCTGCATTGTTGCCGATGCGGTGCATGGAATGACTTCCGCATTGTCCCGTATCTCCGTGGTCTTGATCGTGCGCGATGCGGCGGCCTCGCTGGCGGCGACTCTGGACAGCGTGCGTGAGTTCGATGAAGTGGTGGTGTTCGATAACGGTTCCAGCGACGACACACTCGCCATCGCTGCAGCTTATCCGAACGTGCAGATCCACAAGGGCGAATTCAAGGGCTTCGGTGCTACTCGCAATATGGCCGCGGCGTTGGCTCGCCACGACTGGGTGTTTTCGCTCGATGCCGACGAAGTGGTGAGCGAATCGCTGGCAGCGAGTCTTGCCGGCCTCGCGCTTGGCGACCCGGAGACGGCGTACTCGGTCGAACGCCAGAATTATCTGCTCGGTGCGCGCGTGCGTTACTCGGGCTGGGGCAGTCAATGTTTGACGCGACTTTATAACCGGACTACGCACGCGTTCACTGCTGTCGCCGTGCATGAGAAAGTCGCACTGCAAGCGGGTGAACGAGCGATACAACTGACCGGCACGCTGCGGCATACCGCGATGCGCGATGCCGGTGATTTCCTGATCAAGATGCACCGCTACACCATGCTCAAGGCGGGTGAATCCACGCGCACCTATCATCCGGCGGTCATCATGCTGAAGACATTCTGGGCCTTCATCCGCAGTTATGTCCTGCGGCTCGGTGTCCTGGACGGCTGGCGTGGCTTGTTGATCTCGGTTTCCGAAGCCAATGGCGTGTTTTACAAATATATAGTTATTTACTCCCAGAGAAAGCAATCATGATCATCGTAACCGGCGGCGCCGGCTTCATCGGCAGCAATCTGGTGCACGCACTGAACCAGCGTGGCCATTTCGACATCATCGTGGTGGACGATCTCAAGGACGGCACCAAGTTCCGCAATCTGGTGGATTGCGAGATCGCGGATTACCGCGACAAGGATCAGTTTCTGCAGCAGGTGATAAGTGGTGCGGTGCTCGGCCCGATCGAGGCGATCTTCCATCAGGGCGCCTGTTCCGATACCACCGAGTGGGACGGCCAGTACATGATGGCCAACAATTACGAGTACTCGAAGGTGTTGCTGGAATACTGCCAGTCGCGCAATACCCCGTTCATCTATGCCTCCTCGGCGGCAGTGTACGGCGGCGGCAGCGTGTTCAAGGAAGAGCGCCAATACGAAGCGCCGCTCAACATGTATGGTTATTCCAAGTTCCTGTTCGACCAGCACGTCCGCCGGCGCATGAAAACCGGCCTCAAGAGCCAGATCGTCGGCTTCCGTTATTTCAACGTGTACGGTCCGCGCGAACAGCACAAGGGCAAGATGGCAAGTACCGCGTTCCATTTCAACAACGAACTCCTGGCCGATGGCCGCTGCAAACTGTTCAGCGGCAGTGGCGGTTATGCGGATGGTGAGCAGCGTCGCGATTTCATCCACGTGGACGACGTATGTGCGATCAACCTGTGGGCCTGGGAACATTCCAAGGTCTCCGGTATCTTCAATCTCGGTACCGGCCGCAGTCAGACTTTCAATGACGTGGCCAACGCCGTCATCAAATATCACGGCAAGGGCAGGATCGAATACATCCCGTTCCCGGAAAATCTGAAAGGCCGATATCAGAGCTTTACCCAGGCTGACATGAACGCGTTGCGCGCCGCAGGTTGCGAACATGATTTCATGACGGTGGAACAGGGCGTCGAAAAATACATGCAGTTACTCAACACAATATGAATTTTTGCGTTTCAGTGCTGTTTACCTGATAACCCAAGCATGGCAACCTCCCAAAAAATTCTTATCGTCGGCCCGGCCTGGATCGGCGACATGGTGATGGCGCAGAGCCTGTTCATCACCCTGAAACAGCGATATCCCGATTGTGAGATTGACGTGCTGGCGCCGGCCTGGTCGCAGGCGCTCTTGGCGCGCATGCCGGAAGTGCGGGCCGCCATCGAGATGCCGCTCGGGCATGGTGAGTTTGGTTTTTCCGCGCGCCGCCGACTGGGCATTGAACTGCGTACGAATCGGTACGACCAGGCTATCGTGCTGCCGCGTTCCTGGAAATCCGCGCTGGTGCCGTTCTTCGCCCGTATCCCGCAACGTACCGGCTATCGCGGTGAATTCCGTTACGGGTTGCTGAATGACATACGGCCGCTCGACAAGAGCGTATTAACCCAGACTGTGCAACGGCAAGTGGCGCTGGGACTGGCACCCGATGCAACTCTACCGCCGGTGATCCCACAACCGACACTGCGCAT
Source organism: Gammaproteobacteria bacterium (assembly GCA_035690065.1). Taxonomy (GTDB): domain Bacteria; phylum Pseudomonadota; class Gammaproteobacteria; order Natronospirales; family REEB76; genus DASSKW01. The sequence goes on along the minus strand of DASSKW010000088.1, from coordinate 8,740 downwards.
GGAGGGCGTACAGCGCGATTGGTTGCTGCGGGTACTGAACCTCTACACTGATCGGCCGATCGTCGCATTGCTGCCCGGCGCCGAATACGGCCCTGCGAAGCGCTGGCCGGTGGAGTATTACGCCTGGCTGGCACGGCGACTGGTGAAGGATGGATATGCGATATGGGTGTTCGGTTCCGAGAAGGAGAAACCGCTCGGCGAGATAATCGTGAATGGATTGGGTGCCGAAGCGGTGAACCTGTGCGGGCGTACCCGGTTGGTGGATGCGTCCGATCTGCTCTCGCTTGCGCAGGTCGCGGTGACCAATGACTCAGGCTTGATGCACGTCACGGCGGCGATGGGCGTGCGCGTGATCGCGATCTATGGTTCATCTTCGCCGGATTACACGCCGCCGCTGACCGACAAGGCCGATATCGTTTATCTCAGGCTTGAATGCAGTCCATGCTTCCAGCGTGAATGTCCGCTCGGACACACGAATTGCCTGAAGCAGATCACGGTCGAGGATATCTACCGGCGAGTCACAAACGACTGAGTCACAGACGTGGATTTTCAGATTATCTGTTCCAGATGCCGGATCAGGCGATCCACTTCTTCTGCAGTGTTGTAGTGCACCATCGAGACCCGGACTACCCCGTTCTGCTTCATCAAGCCCAATGCTTCGATGAAGCGCTTCGCATAGAAGTGTCCATACCGGATACCGATCTGATGCCGATCCATGGCTGCTGGGATCTCAGCGGAATCGCGGCCTTCGACCACGAATGAGATCGTCGGAACGCGATGGGCGATGTCGGCGTGGGCCGGACCGATGATACAGAGACCTTTCCTGCTGCACAGGAAATCCAGCAATCTCCCGCCAAGTGCCGTCTCGTGTGCGGCAATCGCCGGCCAGACATCGCCGCCATGTGCGGCGTGCAGTGAATCGAAATATTCCGGGATTGCGGTCAGCCCGTAAGCGAGTTCATACGGTACGGAGCCAGGTTGCAGTTTGCCTGGCAGCACGTCCGCGCTGATGAATTCATGATTCAGGTTGGCGAGTTCCAGCAGTGCCTCGCGCTTGCCGTACAGCACGCCGAGATGTGGACCATAAACCTTGTAGGCGCTGAAGACATAGAAATCCACGTCCCAGGTGCGCACGTCCACAGTGCGATGTGGCGCGTAGGCGACGCCATCGACACAGACCCGGGCACCGTATGCATGTACCAGGCGGGTGATTTCCTGTACCTGTTCGATACTGCCCACGATGTTGGAAGTCTGGGTGAAACACACCAGGCGGGTGTGCTCGTTCAGCAGAGGTTTCAGATCGTCGGCTTCGAGCCGCCAGGAATCGGTGTTGAGCTTCCAGGTTCTGATCGTGATCCCGAACTCGCGCAGGCGCAGCCATGGCGTGATATTGGATTCGTGGTCGACGTCGGTGACGATGATCTCGTCGCCGGGCTTGAGCGTCGGGCGCAGGCCCTCGGCGAGCCGCCGCAGCATCACGGTGGTGGAAGGACCGATCGCGATCTCGCTGGCATCCGCTGCATTCACGAAGCCCGCCATGGCTTGCATGGCGTCTTTTATACGTCTCGCACCGAGCTGCGACGGTGCGTAACTGGCACCCAGTTGCACGGCACTGGTACGCATATATTCCGCGACACGCTCGATGACGCTGTCCAGGACCTGGGCGCCGCCGGCGTTGTCGAAGAAGATCCAATCGCTGTCGAGACCGGGGAATCGCGTTCTTATCGCGGCATGGTCGAGTGACATTGAATCGGATACGGTTTCAGTCGGAAGCAAGTGTGCCATTGGAAATCCCGTTGGACTGGATTCAGGAAACACTGCGGTGCAGTGCGGCAGGTTCCGGTTCCTTGTCGGCTTCGACCAACTCTCGCAGCGTGGTGGTGCCGAGGCGTTCGCTGATGGCCTTGTCCAGAATAGCGACGACCTCATCGACCGACTGGACGGATCTGAGATGACGGTCCACGTCACGTGTGCGTTCGGGGTTGAGGCGCATGGCGTCGATGATGTCATGCAGGGTGATGGTCCCCATGTCGCGTCCAGGCACGTAACGGTGGATACGTCCGGTGATGGTGATCACCAATCCGGCATCCTGCAGGCGCGACAGCACATCGAAGATGGTATCGGTCGGTACGTACAGACGGCGGGCGAGTTCTTCGCGTGACCAGGGCAGCCGGTCGTCATGATAGTTGCGGCCCAGGAGGTACATGATGTGCAGTGCCACCCGCTCCAGAGTACGGCTACCGATATCCCTTAGCCCGCGGCCATGACGTACCAGTTCCGGGTTCTGGGCATAGAACGTGACCTGCGCACCGCCCAGCACGATCAACCAGCATAGATAGATCCACATCATGAACATGACGAGGATCGCGAAACTGGAATAGATCGCAGTGAGTCGCGTGGATGACACGGTGAGCGCCGCGAAAGCCCAGCCGGCAAATTCCCACAGGATCCCCGCGAATACCCCGCCCGCGAGTGCAGCGCGGAAGCGGACGTGGGTATGCGGCACGAAGATATAGATGAACGTGAACGCTGCGACCACCAACAGATAGGGCAGAGTCTTGGCCAGGATCAGCAGCAGATGCCCGAGCGGCCCGAACTGCATGACGTGTTGCATCACCGAATGGCTGCTGAACGTGGCAGTGATGCCGAAGGCGCTGACCATGAACAGCGGCCCGATCAGGATCACGCTGAGATAATGGCTGAAGCGTTCCATCAGGGTGCGGGCTTCGCGCACGCGCCATACGTAATTGAATGCTTCCTCGACTTTCTGTACCAGCGAGATGCCGGTGTAGAGCAGCATCAGCAAGCCGAGGGTGCCGAGTACCCCAGCCTTGATGTTATCGACGAAGTTGATGATCTTGCCGGTGATCTCCACACCCTTGGCGCCGAGTGGTGCCAGGAATTCCAGCATCAGTGGTTCGAGCTGGTTCTGGACGCCGAGACTCTTGAGGATCGCGAACGCGAACGCGAGCAACGGCACGATGGCGAGTAACGTGGTGTACACCAGACTCATGGCGCGCAGCGTCAGCTCGCCGCTCGCCAGGTCCTGCCCCATGACATGGACCGTACGCAACCAGAAAGTCAGCAGGCGACGCGAAGTACGCATCGCGTGCACGTCGCGATGCCATATCTCCCGCTCCCATGTGCCACGCAGCTTCTGCAGCATGCTGATCCTCCTGTAGCGGCTTATTGTAAGCCTCAGGCCGGGCGTTTGCGGTTCAGCCGGGCCTGAAATTCGTGCAGGATGGCCAGATAGAGCTCATCCTTGAGTACTCCGTCTTCGACCCCGGAATCTATGTTCGGGTTATCGTTGATCTCGATGACGTAGATGCCCTTGTCGTTCTGTTTCAGATCCACGCCATACAGTCCGTCGCCGATCAGGTTGGCAGCCTTGAGCGCGATATTGATGACATCCTTTGGCGCATCGGCGACTGCCAGCGTGCGCCAGGCACCTTCCTTGAAACGCCCGCCTTCCTCGTGTTTCAGGATCTGCCAGTGATCCTTGGACATGAAGTATTGGCAGGCATACAACGGTGTACGGTTGAGGATGCCGATCCGCCAGTCATACTGGGTATAGACGAATTCCTGCGCCAGGATCAGATCCGATTCCTCGAATAACTGTTCAGCGAGCTTTTCGAGTTCCGCCAGGTTGCTGGCTTTGACCACACCGCGCGAGAACGAGCCATCCGGAATCTTGAGTACGATCGGGAACGGGATCTTCTCGGGCAGGCTGGCGAGCATGTCTTCCGAGACGATCTCGGTCCTGGGACGCGGGATCCGGTGCGAACGCAACAGTTCTGCGAGATAAACCTTGTTGGTGCATTTGAGGATCGAGTTGGGATCGTCGATCACCACCATGCCTTCATTCTCGGCCTTGCGTGCGAAGCGGTAGGTATGGTTATCGATGCTGGTGGTCTCGCGGATGAACAGCGCGTCGTATTCGGTGAGTTTCGCGTAGTCATGCTTGTCGATGATCTCGACATTGATATCGAGTTCCTTGCCGACGCGGATGAAACGGCCCAGGGCGCGCTCGTCGGAAGGAGGCAATGGATCATCCGGATCATAGAGTACGGCGAGATCGTATTTCGCTTCACTGCGGGTACGGTGCGAGCGCCAGCGCTTGCTGGCATACGTGTTCAAGGCGGCGACGAACGGTTCGTGTTGCGCTTCCGTGATCTGGTTGATCGGGAAGGTCTTGATGCGGCTGATCTCCCATTTACCGTCGCGCTCGAACTCGATGCGCAGCAGCGGACAGGGAAACATCTCGAATATCTCGTGCCCGACCTGATCCAGCATCGCGTCGCTGCATTGGCCGAAAAACACATTGATCTCGTAGGTATCGCGTACCAGTCGTTTCAGGCGCCGTTGCACCACAGTCTCAAGCTCGTCCGATTCGATGCGGTACAGGGATTTCTTGCTCAACTCGCTGATGGTACGCACGCTCGGCACCACCTTGTGACGGCGCGCTTCGGCGAGCAGCGAACAGTAATAGCCGGTGCTGAGATAGGCGTAGCTGCGGCACAGATTGATGACCTTGATGCCCTTGTGGCCGAACTGTTCCTGCTTCTCCAGGTAGTCCTTCGCCAGTGCCACCGGATGCGGCGGGAATACCGGGCGCCAGTCGGTAGCGTGTTCCACCACGATGATGTGGGTGGGATTGTTGTGCACCTTGTCTTTCATGCCGGTACCTGATTTCCGGAGTGGCGCCGGCTGACGATCAGCGTGGCACGTTGCGAGGTCTTGCCATAGCGCGCCATACGATCGAATTCACGGCGCAGGATGGGCGTGTTGATCGAATCGAGACGGACTTTTCCTTTCAGACTGTCCACGTAGGGATCGTGCAGGTACACGAAGCGCTCATCGAATCCGGTGATCACGACCCAGTGCGGAAATTTCTGCCGGTACATGCGGTAGGAACTGATCAGCACGATAGGAATGCCGCCGGCATCGAAATGTTGTTGCATCTCGTCCACGCTGAGCGGCGTGTGATGCAGCGGGATGGGGAGCTTGTGGATCTGATCCAGAAAATCCTCCTGCGCCAGCCGCAAGACTTCCTTCTTGTCCTCGCCGCGTACCGAATCAACGAACAGAGCGCCCGTGTCGTTGACGAAGATTTCCACGCCGAAGCCGCGATGATAAGCCGCGAGTGCGAGCCCGTATGGCCCGCACCCGCCGAGTCCCGAGGTCATGAAGATGGTGGTAGATTCGCGCCACAGCCGAATCTCGAGTTTGCGGTCGGCAGCAAGTGTCTGGTCCAGTGCCTGCATGGCCATGATGAGTGCTGCGGGACCGCAAGTGAAATCGAGTGTCTGTTCGTAATACGGCACCCGCATCACCGGCGGTTTCAGGTGCGAGATCAGCGACTTTGCCATGCGCAGCGCGTCGGCGTGGTCTTCGTAATAATCTGCGTAGGTGCCGAACTGGCGATAACCGGCGGCACGGTAGAGCCGTTCGGCGACGTGGTTGTCGCTGCGGATTTCCAGCCGCATGCTGACGGCCCCGTGCTCGCGTGCCGCATCTTCCGCTGCCATCAACAGGGTTTGCCCAATGCCCTTGCCCCGGTGATCGGGATCGGTGGCGATGGAATACAGACGCGCCAGCGAGGTGCCGCGCAGGAACAGCACCAGCGCATAACCGCGCAACATCCCGTCAGCTTCATCCACGATGAGGCGGGCATGGGAACGCAGGATCATGTAACGGAAACTGCGACGCGAGAGCCGGTCGCTGTCGAAACAGCGTTCTTCCAGCCGCACCAGCGCATCCAGATCATTGACGGTGGCATCGCGGATCACGGCGGCTGGCTGCAGGAGATGCCTGGTTGGAGAGGGGGCCATATCATCGCATCCGTGCGCTGCAACTACTAGACCGCGAACGGTGCTTCGTCCAGCAGCGGCACCTGCTCGCGCAGGGTCTGGATATGTTCTTCCCAGTAGCGCGGTGCGTCGAACCAGGGGAAGGCGCGCGGGAAGGCCGGGTCGTCCCAGCGCCGGGCGATCCAGGCCGCGTAGTGGATCATGCGCAGGGTTCGGAGCGCTTCGATCAGCCACAGCTCAGCCGGATTGAAATCGACGAACTGCTCATAGCCGTCCAGCACGTGTCCGAACTGCTGCTGCATCTCCTGGCGGGTGCCGGACAGCAGCATCCACAAATCCTGGATCGCGGGGCCGGTGGCACAGTCGTCGAAGTCCACGAAGTGCGGACCGGCATCGGTCCACAGCACGTTGCCCGGGTGGCAATCGCCGTGCAGCCGGATCGCTCGAAACCCGCCGGCCCGTTCAAAGCAGCGTTCGATGCCGGCCAGCAGCAGGTCGGTGACTTCGCGATAACGCGGTGCCAGCGTCGCCGGCAGGAAGCGGCATTCCAGGACGCAGGCGCGTGGTTCGCGTCCGAAGGTCTCGATGTCGATCGCGGCGCGATGCTGGAAGTGCGCCGTGCCACCAATCGCGTGGATGCGACCCATGAAACGCCCCAGCCATTCCAGGTTATCCATGCGCTCCAGATCCGGCGCGCGGCCGCCCTGGCGCGGGAACAAGGTGAAACGGAATCCGGCATGGTGCAGCAGCGTGTCGCCTTGCGCATCGGTCAATGGTGCCACTACCGGAATCTCGGCCTCGTGCAATTCTTTCAGGAACGCATGTTCTTCCAGGATCGCCGCATCCGACCAGCGGCCGGGGCGATAGAACTTGGCGATCACCGGCACGGCATCCTCGATGCCGACCTGATAGACGCGGTTCTCGTAACTGTTCAGCGCCAGCAAGCGGCCATCGCTGTGCCAGCCGGCACTGTCCACCGCATTCAGCACCGCATCCGGTGTGAGGTCGTGATAAGGCGTCGAGTCCGAGTGTTCCATTGACGCAGTCTAACGTGACAGTGGCGTCTTTTCCGTCCGGCGGCTGCAATGACGGGTGCGCAGCACCGTCCTTGCCTGTCCATCAGGCCTGGCGTGCCCCCTGCATGCGGCCTCCTTTCCCTTGCCCCGGAATAGGCCACCTTCACGATGCCTGTGATGATGTACAGTATGATTGAAATCACAAATTGCGGACGTCCGTCTATCACGCACGGGAAACGGACCGAGCGAGGTAACTGTTGGATTAATATCTGGAAATCCCGGTCTGTTGGTGCTACAAAGACCGGACTTATACCGCCGTCGGCGATATTGAATATCACCGACGGCCATCTAATACCTGTTAGCCGCTATGGCAGCATGATCGCAACCTTGCTGGAGCCAAACATTTGCATCAGGAGTCAGATTTAGCATGACAATCAAAATTTACGGGCACCCCTTCGCGTCCTTTGCTTGGAAGGCGTTCATCGCCGCATACGAACGGGATGTGCCGTTTGAGCTTTGCATGGTTGATCCCGATCATCCCGAGAATTCGGCCCGCATAGCTGACCTGTCCCCGACTGGGCAGTTTCCGGCGCTAGTCGACGGCGACCGCCACGTCACGCAATCCAATTCGGTTATTGAGTATCTCGATCGATTCGGCGACGCTGCACCAATGATTCCAAACGACCGGGATGCTGCGCTTGATGCCCGCATGCTGGCGTACATATTTGATTCGTACGTGTCAGTCCCTGTTCAACACATCGTTGGCGAGGCGCTACGTCCGCAAGACCAGCAAGACCAACGTCGCGTAACAGAGGCCAAGGTAAAGCTGGACAAATCGTACTCCTGGCTGTCCACCCGCATCGGCGATAGCTGGGCGAGCGGAAACGGCTTCAGCATCGCCGATTGTGCGGCGGCGCCGGCTCTGTTCTACGCCGACTGGGTGCATCCAATTCCATCCGGTGCGCTCAAAGCCTATCGCGCTCGGGTGCTTCAACATCCTTCAGTGGCTCGCGTCGTAGACGAGGCGCGTCCCTATCGTTCGTTCTTTCCACTTGGCGCGCCGGATCGTGACTGACGCGGCTAACAAATCGCTGCAGCCGACCGCCATCCCGCTACGCGGGCTGTCGGCGGCTGAGCTCAAGCGTTAGAACAGCTCAGGGGGATTCGTGGGCGAACAACTCACAAAGTTCAGGCGTCGGAGGGCTGCTCGCAAGTCCTTTGAAGACTTGGACAAGCGCCGCGACATGTACATCGTTTTGCATTATTCCTGCGAGTCGTTCTATGACATCAAGGACGGAAGGACTCCTCGGGTAACTTCTATCGCCGCCAGAAACTTCACAACCGGGCAGACAGCGTCGTTTTCTATCCATAAATCGGCCGAGCAACTCGGCGTGCCTCTTTCTGACATTAATCAGCGATACGACGAGCTCGAAAAGCACATGCTCGACGAGTACTTTGACTTCGTGAAGTCAAGGCACGGCTACAGCTTCATTCACTGGAACATGAGAGACATCAACTACGGGTTCCAAGCAATCGAGCATCGTTACAAGGTGCTCGGTGGAGATCCATTCACAGTCGACGATTCACGAAAGTTCGACCTCGCCCGCGAGCTCATAAATCAATTTGGGCCAGGCTACGCGCCGCATGGAGCATCGGGGAGGCTCCACAGCCTAATGGAGCTAAACCGCATTACAGCCAGAGACGCACTTACCGGGCAGCAGGAAGCAGATGCATTTGACGCAGGTGAGTACGTCAAGCTTCACCAGTCCACGCTTCGGAAAGTTGATGTTATGTCCAACATACTTGAGCGAGTGCTGGATGGCTCAATCAAGACCACCGCAACATGGCGTGAGAAAACTGGCTACCATCCCGCTGTATTGGTTGAGCTAATCCGAGAGCACTGGGTCTGGA
>DASSKW010000087.1:0-13854 GCA_035690065.1 Gammaproteobacteria bacterium | reverse complement strand
CACTGGCGACACCGCCGGTAAGCCCTATCTTGAGCATGGGATCAGGGCAGACCGGCGAGCCCCAGATAGGCATCGGTCAACTGATGCCCCCAGAGCAGGGCGATCCAGCCCGCCGCTGCGAGGAAGGGACCAAAAGGTATCGGTACGCCTTGCTGTAGGCGTCGCGACAGGATCAGGACAATGCCGACCACCGCGCCGGTAGCGGCGGCCAGCATGATGATGGCAGGTAACATCTGCCAGCCCAGCCAGGCGCCCAGTGCCGCCAGCAATTTGAAATCCCCGTAACCCATGCCTTCCTTGCCGGTGAGCAGCCGAAAGCCATGGAACACACACCACAGGCCAAGGTAACCAGCCACGGCACCGATGACGGCTGAATAAATATCCGTGAAGCCAGCACCGAGGTTGAACACCAGGCCCAGCCAAAGCAACGGCAGCGTGAGTTTGTCCGGCAATAACTGATGTTCGAGGTCGATGACGGTGAGTGGTACCAGCATCCAGGTGAGCAGCAGCGCACCCAGCGCGGCCCAACCGAAGCCGAAATGCCACGCGACCCATGCCGACAGCACGCCGGTAGTCAGTTCGATCAGCGGGTAGCGCAAGGAGATGCCTGCCCGGCAGGCGCGGCAGCGACCGCGTAATACCAGGTAACTCAGCAATGGAATGTTTTCCAGTGCGGTGATCGCGTGGCCGCAGTGTGGACAGCGCGAACGTGGTACCACCAGGTTGTAGGGTTCGGTTACCGGGATTGGGTCACCGTTCAACTCGGCGCATTGAGATCGCCATTCACGCTCCAGCATGATCGGCAGACGATGGATCACCACATTGAGGAAGCTGCCGACGATCAAGCCAGACAGCGTCGCCACTACGATGAATGAGGCCGTACTGGACTCCAGAAAGAGCACGATGGGCATGATCAGACCTTAAGAAAAAACGGGGAGGATCGAATGTTGCTGGTATTCCAGCCGCGGATATTATGATCAAGCACTACTGGAAAATCAGCACTTCCGGCTGCTGCCCGTGCAGGAAGCAAAAGACCGATTCTCAGCAGGTTTAAACCACGGAACCCATCTTGAATATGGGCAGATACATGGCGACCACCAGACCACCGACCAACACGCCCAGAATCACCATGATTATCGGTTCCATGAGGCTCGATAGACTGTCCACGGCATTATCGACTTCTTCTTCGAAGAAATCCGCCACCTTGCTGGCCATGGAGTCGATGGAGCCCGCTTCTTCGCCGATGGCGATCATCTGCACCACCACGTGTGGGAACAGGCCAGTCTGGCTCATGGCCAGATTCAGCTGCTGGCCGGTCGAGACCTGATCGCGCATCTTGAGCGTGGCCTGTTCGTAGATGATGTTGCCGGTCGCGCCGGCCACCGATGACAGCGCTTCGACCAGGTTTACGCCAGCCGCAAACATGGTCGAGAGCGTGCGCGCAAAGCGCGCGATAGCGGATTTCACCAGGATGTTGCCGAAGATCGGAATCTTGAGCGACAGTCTGTCGAGGTATTCGCGGAATTTCCGCGAGCGTTTCTTGGCCGCAAAGAATGCGGTGAAGAATCCAGCGATAACGATCAGGTACAGCCAGCCCTGGTGGCGTACCGATTCGGACATGTTCACCACGAATTGGGTGAAGGCCGGCAGGTTGGCACCGAAGCCCTGGAACAGCGCCTGGAACTGCGGGATCACGAATATCAGCAGTACCGCGGTGACGATGAAGGCCACGATCAATACTGCGATAGGATAAGTGAGTGCTTTCTTGATCTTTTTCTTGATCGCTTCGGTCTTTTCCTTGTAGGTCGCAACTTTGTCCAGCAGGGATTCGAGGGCACCGGCCTGTTCACCTGCGCGCACCAAGCTCACGAACAGATCGTCGAAATACAGCGGCTGTTTGGCGAGCGAATCGGCCAGGTTGTTACCCGCTTCCACATCCGCCTTGATGCCGAGTACGAGTTGTTGCATACGCGGGTTGACGTGGCCCTTGCCGATGATATCCATGGATTGCACCAGTGGCACACCGGCAGTCATCATGGTGGCCATCTGGCGGCTGAAAAATGCGATGTCGCCCGGTGTGATCTTCTTGCCTTGCGCGGTGCGCCGGTCCTTGCGGATCTTGATCGGCGCGATACCCTGGCGGCGCAGGTCAGCCTTGACCGCCTGCTCGCTGATGGCCATCGCTTTGCCCTTGATCCGGGTGCCTTTCTTGTCGGTCCCTTCCCAGACGAAATTGATCTGTTTGGCGGTGGTTGCTGTTGCCATGATGTCGCTTACCCTGGATCGCTTATTCGGTGGTGATACGGTTCAGTTCCGCGAGGCTGGTATGACCGTCCTTGACCTTCCGCAGGCCTGATTGACGCAGATCGGCTACCCCTTCCTTGGCAGCCTGATCCGCGATCTGGATGGCGTTACCGCCTTCCATGATGATGCGCCCCATCGCTTCGGAGACGGGCATCACCTGATATACGCCGGTACGACCTTTGTAACCTTCGTTGCATTGATCACAACCGACTGGTTCGTAGATGGTCATCCCGCTATCGATGTCTTCATCGGTGAAACCTTCCTTGCGCAAGGCTTCACGCGGGATGTCGGCAACCTTCTTGCAGTGCGAACACAAGCGGCGCGCCAGACGCTGGGCGATGATCAGGTTGACGGCAGTGGCGATCGAGTACGGCGCCACCCCGATATCGGCCAGACGGGTCAGGGTCTTGGGTGCATCGTTGGTGTGCAGTGTGGAGAGCACCATGTGTCCGGTCTGCGCCGCCTTGATTGCGATCTCGGCGGTTTCCAGGTCACGGATTTCGCCGACCAGAATCACGTCCGGATCCTGACGCAGGAACGCCTTGAGTGCGGAGCCGAAGGTCAGGCCGACCTTGGGATTCACGTTGACCTGATTCACGCCGGGCAACTGGATTTCTGCCGGATCTTCGGCGGTGCAGATGTTGCGATCCAGGGTGTTGAGGATGTTCACACCCGTGTACAGCGACACGGTCTTGCCGGAACCGGTCGGCCCGGTAACCAGGATCATGCCGTAGGGTTTCGCCAGTGCATCGAGATAGAGTTGCTTCTGGAAATCCTCATAACCGAGTGCATCGATGCCGAGTTTGGCGCTGGACGGATCGAGGATACGCATCACGATCTTCTCGCCCCACAGCGTCGGGCAGGTGTTCATGCGGAAGTCGATGGCGCGGGTCTTGGACAGTTTCAGTTTGACGCGACCGTCCTGGGGGATGCGGCGTTCGGAGATGTCGAGCCGCGCCATGACCTTGAGACGTGCAGCGATCTTCGGGCCCAGCGCCAACGGCGGCTGGACCACGGAGCGCAACATGCCGTCCTGACGGAAACGCACCCGATAATAGGTCTCATAAGGTTCGAAGTGGATATCGGAGGCACCCTTGTTGATGGCATCCAGCAACACCTTGTTGACGAATTTCACGACCGGTGCATCGTCGATATCGGCAGATGAAACTTCGCCTCCTGCGGGCTCGTCATCGCCTGCCGAGATATCCAGGTCGCCGAGGTCCTCATCGGAGAGGTCCTTCATCGAGGTATCCATGGACTGCACGGCTTTCTCGATCGCGCGTGCCAACTTGGTCTCTTCGACCACCACCGCGTCCACGATCAGACCGGTCTTGAACTTGATCTCGTCCAGTGCCTGTAGATTGGTCGGATCGGACACGCCGACGAACAGCTTGCGGCCGCGACGGTACAGCGGCAGGGCATGATGTTTCTCGATCAGGCTGGGCTCGACGTCCTTGAGCGGAGCTTGGGCCATGTCCATGGCATCGAGATCCACGATAGGCACGCCAAATTCTTCGGCTGCAGCATTGGCGACGGCGCGCGCATCGAGTTTCTTGTTGCGCACCAGATAGCTGACCAGCAGCATCTTTTCCTTGGCGGCGTCGCGTTGCGCATCGGCTGCTGTCGCTTCATCAAGCAGCCCCTCTGCCACCAGCCGGCGTGGTAGTCCGGTCAAACCTGTTCTGACGGAAGTTGTTGCCATAATCCTGTCCTGGACCTCGTAGGAGCCCGGCGGGTGGTGCCTGACCTGCTAAATAGTAGTGTATACCCCCGGATTGTCCAACTATAGCGGGGGCCTGCCGCCGGAACCTGATGAGATGCCTGAAATGACGATCCTGAAGCAGCCCGAGCCGGGCCAGCCCCGGTTCAGGCCTGCGGCCGGTACAGCAGATTGGTGATCTGTTCCGAGACCAGCCCGATCAGGAACACCAGTATCGAGGCGATGAACAACAGCGCGCTCATGTTGGTGAAGCGATGGCTGGTGATGAGCGTATACAGGTAATGCCCGAGCCCGGTCGCGAAGAACGCCAGGCTGAAAGGCAGAAATACCTTCAGGGGCGAGTACAGCGTGCCGATCCTGAAAATGATGAGCAGGAACCGCATGCCGTCTTGCAGTGGACGGATATGGCTCTTGCCAAGGCGCTTGTGCGCCACGATCGGTGCGTAAGCGACATGGTAGCCGGCGCGGAAGAACGCCATGGTGATGGTGGTGGGATAGGAGAAGCCGTTTGGCAACATATAGATGAATTCACGGAACCTGGCCGCCCTGACGGCACGGAATCCCGAAGTCAGGTCCGCGATCCGGTGACCGACGATCCAGCTTGCCAGCCTGTTATAGAAGCCGTTGGCGAATTTGCGTCCCAGCGAAGCCTGCGAGCCGGTGTCACGGGCACCGACCACCATGTCGTAACCCTGTGCCAGGGTGGCCAGCAGCCGCTGTGCATCATCGGCACTGTGTTGGCCGTCCGCATCCATGAATACCAGTATCTCGCCACGCGCCGCGCGGGCTCCGGATTTGATCGCCGCGCCATTGCCGGTCGGGTAAGGATGTCGCACGACCCGCGCGCCGCCGTTCTCGGCCAGTTGGGCGGTATTGTCGCTGGAACCATCGTCCACCACGATGATCTCGGCGTCGGGGAACGATACTTTCAATCCCGACAACACACCCGGCAGGGCTTCCGCTTCGTTATTGGCGGGCAGGATGATGCTGAGATCAGGTTTCAGGATAGACATGATTGCCGGTATTCATGGATGTCAGCCAAGCATAACTTAAAACGGCTGGCTCATCGGGGTTTTGGCCGCGAGAGGGCGGCTTTGATCCGATCCTGCAGTTGTGTGATGTCGTCGGTGAAACCGGCGTGATATTCACGGTCGATATCCGATGCCTGCTGGAGCTGACTGCTGGCTTGAGTCGGATCACCAGCTTCCAGATACCAGCGTGCGGCGAGGATCAGCGGTACCGGGGTATCGGCAGACATGTGATGTGCTGCCTGCATCGCAGCAACAGCTGGCCCCAGTTGTTTCAATCGCTGGTGGTAATAACCGCTATATATGTAGAGCATGTAGCGCAGGCCGTGACTCGTGGTGTCGAGTTGTGCAGCCCGATCGATCAGACGGCCGTACGTCGCATCCGGGAACTGGCATTGGTTCTGGATACCCAGCGCGCCCAGCATGGTAAGGCCGGTTACCGGGTAGCTATTCAGATGTCCCATCGGCTGGTCAGCCAATGATTCAAGTTGTGTATCCGGCAATTTGCCGTTCAACCTGCATTCGATGTAGGCACGTTGCAGTCGTGCCCCAAAACTGGCGTGTGTGGCGAGTGACTGCAGCGCCAATTCAGGTTTCCCCGTATCAAGATAGACTTGTGCGAGCCCGGCGATTGCGGCGTCCGAATCGGGATGCGCGCTCACAGCGGCTTTGAAAAAGGTCAGATCAGAAGACCAGTGCATGACCCGCACCGCGAGCGATGTCGTCAGACCCAGCAGCACCAAACCAGCAACCGCGATCTTCAGGGATTGCCCGCGTTTCATCGTCAGCCAGGCAGCAAGGTCGGTGATAGCGAGGAATACCCCGAAGCTGGGCAAATAGTTGCGATGCTCGAACATCGGTTCGAGTGCGATGAAGGACGATTCCATGGATTGGCCGATCAGGAATATCGTCACTCCTAACGTGTATAGCGGGAAACGCTTGCGCATGAACCAGGCGGATATCGCCAACCCGATCAGGCCCAACAGGGATAACAGCGTGGTTATCGGGTGCAGCAGACTGCTGGAAAGCACGAAATCATCGTGGAAGAATCCCATGCTGCCCGGTACCGGAAACAGCAGCATCGACAGGTAATCAAACAGGATGCGCGGTTCACTCAACGAGCGTTGTACTAGCGTGAATCCCCGAGAGGCATAGTTACCGATCAACAGATGGGGGCGCAGAATCGATAACAGCGTGATCGCACTCAGTGTCAGCAGGCAGAGCGCAGCGAAAAAGTATTTGATGGTCCGTGACGCAGCTACAGTCCCTCTGCCACGAAACAGCAATATCTCGATAGCGAGCGCCAGGAATGGGAGTAATACCCCGTTTTCCTTGGACAATGCCGCGAGCAGCGTTGCGACACACACCGCGATCAATCCCCACAGTGTCCGCTGCAGCGTCGCATCAGGAACCCGTCGAGCGCGCACGTAGGCGTAGAGTCCGGCGAATGTGAATAACGCCGCCAGTTGGGTCATGCGCTGTACGGTGTACAGCACCGTACTGACCTGCAGCGGATGCAGCAACCAGACGATGCCGACGAAGGCGCCCAGGTAGCGCGGCTCCATGTTGCGTTTACCTTGAGCGGCGCTGAACAACTCCATCGCCAGCAAACCGGCCAATAATCCGCACAGTATGTGGATGAAGAGATTAGTCAGTTTCCAGGCGGCCAGATCGTCCGGCGTGAGCACGCTGTTTACCCAGAACGTAAGCATCGAGACCGGGCGGCCGAGTGGGCCGCTGTTACTCCATAACACTTGACCCAGATCGAGAGAGCTGCCGGCAGTCTGATGGAAGAACTGGCCAAGCTGAGGAAAATCATCGAACAGCATCGGACCGTTGAGGCCGGGCCAGTACACCACTGCGCAAACGAAGATCGCGAACAGCGGCGCGATCAACGGCAACCAGCGACGTGCATCCAGTTGCGCAGAGAAATCAATTTTTTTCATGGGCCGGTCCGGTATCGTCGGTATGCTGGTGTTTTGTTTTCGTGGTCACAGGGACGGGTTTCAGATGCGACAACTTCTTTTCCAGGTCCGCGATGTCGCTGTCCAGCAAGCCGAATTTATTGAGCTGGCGCACCGTATTCAGATCCTGTTGCCCCAGTTGCGCATCCTGCATGGCGATATCGAGGATCACCACGTTGATGCGATATTGCGGCTCGCTCGGTACCAATGCCGCCGCCTTGAGCATTTCCTGACGCGCTGCCATAAGACGCTGGGGCGTGCTGCCTGCCAGATAGTTTCCGTAGATCACGTGCAAATCTGCAGCAGCATGGGGTTGAAGTTCAGGGTTAAGAAAGGCAGCCGAGAAAATCGGATCAAGCGCATTGGCGGGCAGCGTGCAAAGACCCTTTGTATAGCACCCCACCAGACTGTATAGGCCGGTGGTATCGGAAGAAGTGATACGTCGGGTACTGAGAAGCTCCGCAACGCGTTTGAGCAAACCCGGACTGATGGGCTGTCCAAGTTCGCTCTCTGTCATGACGAGAGTTGTGCCGGGGATCGCGCTGGAATCCGGCAAGCTCAGAGAATGTAACAGGATGCGGCGTGCTTCGGGCAACATTTTTGTGTCATGTTGAATGATTACGAGGTTGGCATATATATGGCCGAGTTCGTAAGTGGCATAAGGTGAATCCGGGTGATAGTAGGCTTCGCTCTCGGCAAACGTCAGCGGGTTACGCCAGTTCCAGGCACGTTGCAGCGTGACGCCGGCAAAACTGATTACCAGCAAAGCGCAAAAGGCGTAACGCAGTTTGAGTAATGGCGCTTCCCGATACAGTGGAAATATCAGCGACATCGCCGCCAGTAACAAACCCATGTCAGCGAGGTAATTGCGGTGCTCGAAAGCGATCTGCAGCGGGAAGATGGTGGATTCCATCAGTTGCCCGACAAAGAACCAGGCGATACCCAGTGTGACCAATGGATACCGTCGGCGCACCGTGATCGCGAGGGCGATCAATGCCAGCAGCCCCAGGCCAGCCGGCAAGGTCGTCCATGGGTGCAGAAAATCGTGCGAGAGCGGGATGTCATCATGATAAAGACTGAGACTGCTGATGCGCGGCAGCAGGGTCCAGAAGATATACAACCAGACCACTCGGCTCTCGGTCAGCAGGCGTTCCGGCAGTGTGAAATCGCGAGTCGCATAACTCAGCACACCGGTATGGCCCAGACCGAAGATCCAGATGGCTGCCGCTATCAAAGGCAAGATCAGGAACAGAAGATAGAAGCCGACCAGAATCCAGATCGCCCGCCGGTTCACGCAACGGAAGCGGAATACTGCAACTTCCACCGCCAGCATGTAACAAGGCATCAGGGCGCCGGATTCCTTGCTTAATACCGCCAAAGCGCCGAACAAGACCGTGCCGGGAAATAGACTCCAGTGGGCACCTTGACCGTTCAATTGGCGCAACCGCACCCATGTATAGAGATTGACACCCGCAAGCACGAACAAGGCCGAGAGGGCGGTCTCGCGCTGTACCACGTACAGGACCGCGGTCAGGTTCAACGGATGCACCAGCCACAGCGTACCGACCAGGAATACCAGCCAATTCAGCATGTGCCGTGTCAGCGCTGGTGCGTGCAGGTGCCGGTATGCCTCCAGTAATTGGCGCAGCAATAGAAATACCAACACTCCGTTGGCAAGATGAATCAGGAGATTGGTGAGTTTGAATGAGAAAGGCTGGACACCGAAGAAATACCGATTTAGCGCAAAGGAGATCATGCTTATCGGCCGCATCAGCGGCCCGGCGTTGATCGAGAACGCCGCATCTGCCAGTGCGTGCCAGGAAAGATCGGGCATGGCCAGCTTCGTGTTCTGTACGATATTGACGTAATCGTCAAATATGAATGGACCATACAGTCCGGGCAGATAGATCAGAAACGTCAAGAGACAGGCGGCGAGCAAAGCCAGAGGCCATGAGTACCGCAAAGAAAGACGTGGGAGAGATTGCATCGGCGTACTCTACCGGGATGGTGAATCGCAGGCAAAAAAAACCGGGCTCAGTACAACCTGAGCCCGGAATATTCAAGGTAAAGCTAAGTTGTACTTAGGCACCTTTGCAGGAAGACGGCAGATATTTCTGCTTGGCATCCGAGGAGCAATCCCAGCTTGTGGCACCGCCCTTGTCGTATGATGTGATGTACACGGTGGTGTTCTGGATATTCTTGTTGATGCCGCTCGATTTCATCTTTGCTTCCATGATGCAGTGATTCGGGGTACCGCCGGTCGAGCTCAAAGTCACCGACTGCACATAATTACCACTGATGCTGACAGCTGCCGGAATACCGCCGGCACTATTAACCGGGCAGTTGCCCGATTCGCCGTAGGTGGTGGCGACGGCAGTCTTCAGGCCATCGGTCAGGCTGAAGGCTTCTGTCATCTGCGACTTGGCGATGTAGTCCTGGTAGGCCGGGATCGCGATGGCCGCCAAGATGCCGATGATCGCGATCACGATCATCAATTCGATAAGGGTGAAACCCTTTTGCATCGATTTCATGGTTGAAACTCCCTAGGGTTGGAAAAAAACGGATAGTTACGTCCATCCGTATTAGAACAGTAAGCAAGCTTCATGCCAAGTCAGTAAATATAAGGGTTTACGGGTCCCGCAATCAGTATATTGCCGGATCCAGTGTTACCGCGGCCCGGACTAATTTGGCAGATAGTGACAAAAATTGTCAGTGTGTGTGTCAGTTGGCGCATCAAGCGAACTCAGTATATTCCTCAGCGTGGTTATCTACTCCAGCCCGAGTTTCTTGATCCGGTAACGCAGTTGCCGGAAGCTCATGCCCAGCAATTTTGCGGCCGCGGTCTTGTTGTAGCGGGTCTGTTCCAGGGCTTTGCGGATAGCTTCCTTTTCCACATCACCCAGCACACTGCCTAGCGGCTGGGATTCCGCGGGACCGGACAGGGGCGCCTCATCATCTTCAGTATGGTTGCGGAGATGGATATCCCGGGCATGGATGACCTCGCCCTCGGCCAGGGTCAGGGCACGTTCCAGGATATTTTCCAGTTCCCGCACATTGCCGGGGAACCCATAACTCTGGAGCAGGGTGATGGCGCCCGCATCCAGATGCGAGGGAGTGTGGGCCTGCGCCTGCCCGAGGCGTTTCAGGATGTATTCGGCCAGCAACGGGATATCGCTCGGCCGTTCGCGCAAGGCCGGCACCTGCAGTTCGATGACGTTGATGCGGTAGAAAAGATCTTCGCGGAAACGCCCACTGCGCACCCGTTCGGCCAGCTTGCGATGGGTGGCAGAGAGGATCCGCACATCCACCGCAGTCTCGCGTGCCGCGCCAACGGCGCGGATGGCTTTTTCCTGGATCACGCGCAGCAGTTTGACCTGCATGTGCAGCGGCAGGTCCGCTACTTCATCGAGGAACAGGGTGCCGCCTTGTGCGCTCTGGAACAAACCTTCCTTGTCGGCGACCGCACCGGTGAAGCTGCCCTTTCTGTGGCCGAAGAACTCGCTTTCCATCAGTTCGGTGGGGATCGCGCCGCAGTTGACGGCCACGAAGGGCTGCTCGGCGCGCGGTCCGTTTTCGTGGATCAGCCGGGCCACCAGTTCCTTGCCGGTCCCGGATTCGCCGCTGATGTGCACCGGCGCCTGGCTGCGCGCCAGTTTGGCGATCATGGCGCGTACCTGCTCGATGGCCTCGGAATGCCCCAGCAGGAACGTACCGCCACGAGTCTCGTTCGGTTCGCGGTTTTCCCGCAACCGCAATGCGGTCTGGATGAGCGCGCGCAAGGCGCCGATATCGAGCGGTTTGGCGACGAAATCGAATGCGCCGTTCTTGAGTGCCAGCACCGCAGATTCGACATTGGCATGCGCGGTGATGACGGCGACCGGCAGCTGCGACATATGCAACTGGATGTAACTGACCAGATCCAGGCCACTGCCGTCCGGCAGTTTCATGTCGGTGAGACACAGGTCCACCGGCCGCGATTGCAATGCCCGGCGGGCGTCGGCCAGCGTGCCGGCCTCCACGCACTCGATGTCCATGCGTTTGAGCGTCAGCGCCAGCAACTCGCGGATCGCGGGCTCGTCGTCAACAACCAGTGCAAGTGGAGTGCTCATCGTTAACTGAACCAACCTTCCGGGGTATTGAAAAGGATACGGAAGCAACTGCCGCCACCTGCGCGCGGCTCGTAGCTCAGACGCGCATGGTTACATTCGCAGAGTTCACGGGCGATGAAAAGCCCGAGACCGGTACCGCGCGGACTCGAAGTGTAGAAAGGCTCGAAGATGTGCTCCGCGATCTCGGCGGGCACCCCGGGCCCGCGGTCAAGGATGTCGAGTTCGATCCGGTCCGGTTTGCCTGTCCTCAGCACCTTGATCTCGATATGGGTGGCCGTGCCTTCGGATTGCGATTGACCGTGGCGCAAAGAGTTCTCACACAGGTTCCAGAGTATCTGATGCAGATGTGCGGGATCGACTCGCACACGCACGTCATCGTCAATCATGTTTCTGACAGTCAGAGAAGTTTCGTCAAGTTGGCGGCGTTCGCGGAATTCGTTGACGAAGTCTTCCAGCCATCGCATGAGTTCGAGCTCTTCCGCACGGCTGGTATCCCGTCGCGACAATTGCAGGATGGTTTCCACCATGCGCTCCATCCGCAACGCATGTTCGCTGATGATCTCCGTCAGACGTTGTTCGTCTGCCTCGAGTCGCGGCGATTCGGCCAATAACTGGTTGGCATGGCTAATCGCGGCGAGCGGATTGCGGACCTCATGCGCGATACTGCCGGTGAGCCGTCCCAGGGCCGCGAGCTTCATCTGGCCCACCTGTTCTGCCATCTGGGTGGCATCTTCCAGGAATATGAGTGCGCCGGCACCGCGGCCCGGCGTCAGTCGCGCGAAGTGCGGGATCAGCGGGCGGCCATCCGCGGACAATACGCTCGGACCGCGACGGTAGTTGTCGTTACGCCAATTCTCCAGTTCCTGTTGGAGGCGTGGCGACAGGACATCCAGCCGCAGGGTATCGGTCCGGGTCGCACCGAAGTCGGATAGCGCGGAATCGTTGGCCAGCCGTACCCGGTTCTCTTCGTCCACCACCACGATACCGGTACGCATGCGGCGGATGATGTGTGCATTGAGTTGCGCCAGGTTCTCGAGATCGATGCCACGGCGCTCGGCGAGCGCTTCGCTCTCGCGGAGCCGGTGGCCGAGAGCGTGACCTGCCAATGCCGCCACGAACAGGATGCTGCCGATGATGCCGGTCTGGATATAGTTCGCAGTGGAAGGCGGACCATAGAGCACGATGAAGGTCTGTTCGCCCAGCATCGCCAGAGTCGCGAACGCGGCGAACGCGATACCCATGCGCCGCGACAGGATCACGCTGTTGACTCCGATGGCGATGAACAGCAGACCGCCCAGACCGCTGCTGGTGCCGCCGCTGGCATGCATCAACAACGTCACCGCCACGATGTCTGTGACCAGCTGGGTATATATCTGCAGAAACAAAGCCGGGCGTTGCGCCCGCACCGTGAAGGTCGAAAACGCACTGAAACAGAAATACGCGATACCGGTCCACAGGAACAGTTGTGGCACCTCGCCACCCAACTGGCGGGTACCGGTGTCACTGAAATAGATCACCACGACCAGCCCGCCGACCACCATGCGGAACAGATTCAGCAGCCGCAACAGACGCCACGGCAGCACCTGGGCGGACGCACCAGACGCCGTGGCAGGTTCCCCAGATACGCCGGCAACCGGCATCACTCGGCTCACTCCAATACCTCGACTTTGCTTAGCATGCGGCTTTGCTTCAAAATAGCGTACTCACTCCCAATCCCGAAACTCCGAATCATGAACCTGCACGAATATCAGGCCAAACAACTGTTTGCAGAATACGGCATCCCGGTGCCCAACGGACGTCCCGCCACCAGCGCCGCGGAAGCGGTACAGGCTGCCAGCCGCCTCGGCGGCAGCCTCTGGGTGGTCAAGGCCCAGGTCCACGCCGGTGGCCGTGGCAAGGCCGGCGGCGTGAAACTGTGCCGCAGCATCGACGAGGTCAAGGCTGCCGCCGAAGGCATGCTCGGCCACCAGCTGGTCACGCATCAAACCGGGCCGGAAGGCCTGCCGATCAAGACCCTGCTGGTCGAATCCGGCTCGGACATCGCCCGCGAACTGTACCTCTCGGTGCTGGTGGACCGCAGTCGCGAACAGGTCGTATTCATGGCCTCCGCCGCGGGCGGCATGGACATCGAGGAAGTCGCCGCCAAGACCCCGGAGAAGATCTTCCGGGTCTGGATCCATCCCGCGGCCGGCATCCAGTCCTATCAGGTGCGCGAACTCGCATTCGGATTGGGCATCACCGACAAGGCCCAGCAGGCCACCTTCAGCAAGATCGTGAAGGGCATGTACCACATCTTCATGGAGCGCGACGCCAGTCTGTTGGAAGTCAACCCGCTCATCGTCACCACCGATGGCCGGGTGCTGGCGCTGGATGCGAAAGTGAACATTGACGACAACGCGCTCTACCGTCAGGAGAAGCTGGCGGCGATGCGCGATGCTTCGCAGGAAGACGCGCGCGAGAGCGAAGCGCGCGAACACGATCTCAATTACGTCTCGCTGGACGGCAACATCGCCTGCATGGTAAACGGTGCCGGTCTGGCGATGGCGACCATGGACATCATCAAGCTGCACGGCGGGGCGCCGGCCAACTTCCTCGACGTCGGCGGCGGTGCCACCACCGAGCGCGTCACGGCTGCGTTCAAGCTGATCCTTTCCAACCGTGCGGTGAAGGCGATCCTGGTCAACATCTTCGGCGGCATCGTGCGCTGCGACATGATCGCCGAGGGCATC
>DASSKW010000086.1:0-10544 GCA_035690065.1 Gammaproteobacteria bacterium | reverse complement strand
CGCGGCACGTGCTGCGGTCGAGAAAGCGCGGGCTGAAGTTGCGGCATTGATCAATGCAGATACCCCGGAGATGGTCTGGACATCGGGCGCTACTGAATCCGATAACCTTGCGATCAAGGGAGTGCTGCATTTTCATAAGGACAAGCGCCGGCACATCGTCACCTCGCGTATCGAACACAAGGCAGTACTCGATACCTGCAAACAACTGGAACGTGAGGGTTTCACGGTCACGTATCTGAAACCGGACAGTGACGGCCTGATCCAGCCTGATGCGGTGGCAGCCGCGATGCGGGACGATACTGCGCTGGTCTCCATCATGCATGTCAACAACGAGATCGGTACTGTCAACGATATCGCTGCGATCAGCGCGGCGGTGCATGCGGGTGGTGCGTTGTTGCATGTCGATGCCGCACAGAGCGCCGGCAAGCTGCCGATCGACGTCAAGGCGATGAACGTGGATCTGTTGTCGCTCTCCGGACACAAGGTATATGGTCCCAAGGGCGTCGGCGCGTTGTTTGTGCGACGTCAGCCACGGGTGAACCTGGAACCGATGGTGCATGGTGGTCAACACGAAGCCGGGATGCGTTCCGGGACGCTGGCCACCCATCAGATCGTGGGGATGGGGGAAGCGTACCGGATCGCGCGCGAACAACTTGCCGAGGAAGTACCGCAACTGACGGCATTGCGCGAGCGGTTGTGGCAGGCATTGCATCGTGGTGTCCCTGACGCGTTGCTGAATGGACATGCGTCACAACGCGTCGCCGGCATTCTGAATCTGAGTTTTCCGGGGATCGAAGGCGAGAGTCTGCTGTTCGGCTGCTTCGGTCTGGCGGTATCCAGCGGCTCGGCATGCAGTGCCGCGAACGCGGAGCCTTCCTACGTGTTGCGTGCCCTGGGGCGTGATGATGAGCTGGCCGGCGCCAGTCTGCGGTTCAGTCTTGGCCGCTTCACTACTGCTGAAGATGTGGATGCGGCGGCACGGATTGTGATTGACGAATACCGGCGGTTGCGGGCGCTCGCGCCCGCGGGCTGATATGGCACCCGGCGCAGTTGACCACTTGCTGGAACATTTTTATGCGCCCCGCAATGCCGGGGCGTTCCCGGCGGACGTTCCCAGGATCGCCACTGGCCGGGCCGGCGCGGTTCGGCATGGCCGTAAAATCGAGATCCAGTTACAGATCGGCGCGGATGGCCGGATCGCCGCCTGTCGCTACAGGGTGTATGGTTGTCCGGCTACTATCGCCTTGTGTTCCCTGGCCAGCGAGCATCTGCCGGGGATGACGCTCGCGGAAGCGAGCCAATGGCGTGGTCTGGCCCTGGCAGAAGCATCAGGGTTGCCCGCGGAGAAACGCGCGGCGGTGCTGGTGCTGGAAGATGCGGTAAGGGCGGCAGTTCGGAGTTACAATGATGCCACGCTGCCGTTACCGACGGCGGCTGACACAGGATGAGGCTGAAATGGCGATTACCCTGACCGATTCTGCGGCCCAGCGCGTGACCAGTTACCTTGAAAAACGGGGTAGCGGGTTGGGCCTGCGCCTGGCTATCAAGAAAACCGGCTGTTCCGGCTTTGCATATGTGGTGGATTATGCCGATGACGCCCGGCCCGGCGATGCCGTGTTCGAGGATCGGGGCGTGAAGGTGGTGGTCCCGCGTGAGAGCCTGCCGTTCCTGGACGGGACCGAGGTGGATTTCGTGCGCGAGGGCCTGAGCGAATCCTTCCAGTTCCATAATCCCAACATCAAGGATGAATGCGGGTGCGGGGAGAGCTTTACGGTCTGATCGACCACTGATTTGGAGCGCCCGGGCGCGCTTTTCATTGCCTCACCAGCCCCCCGCCCGGTACACTTAACCCTTTGAACTTGCTGAATTCCCGTGGTCTGAATGGACCATGGGTGGCTTGATTGCGTCGGCCCGGCAAGCCCCCAACCTCAAGTCCCTGGAGTCGTTTTCGTGGCTATCGAACGTACCTTGTCCATCGTCAAACCCGACGGCGTGGCGAAGAATATCATCGGCGAAGTCTATGCCCGGTTTGAGAAGGCCGGCCTCAGGATCGTGGCCGCCCGCATGCTGCACCTGTCGCAGGCTCAGGCGGAAGCCTTCTATGGCGTGCATCGTGAACGCCCCTTTTTCAAACCGCTGGTGGAATTCATGATCTCGGGCCCGGTGATGGTGCAGGTGCTGGAAGGCGAGAACGCCATCCTCAAGCACCGCGAAGTGATGGGTGCCACCGATCCGCAGAAAGCGGAGCCCGGCACGATCCGTCGCGATTTCGCCAAGACTGTGGATGAGAACGTAGTGCACGGTTCCGATGCTGCGGAGACGGCCAAACAGGAGATCGGCTTCTTCTTCGCCGATCTTGATCTGTGCCCCCGCACTCGCTGAATCGAAATATCCAAGTGACGCATGACTGACATCGCACCAAGACAGAATCTCCTCGGCCTGGATCGTCAGGCCCTGGAGGCGTTTTTCGTCCGTCTGGGCGAGAAGCCGTTTCGTGCGCGTCAGATCATGCAGTGGATGTATCAGCGTGGCGTCGCGGATTTTGATGCCATGACCGATCTTGGCAAGAACCTGCGCGCAAGGCTGGCCGAGTGTGCCGAGATACGGGTCCCGGAAGTCATCACCGAACAGCTTTCGGAGGACGGCACGCGCAAATGGCTGTTGCGTATGGATGCGTCGAACGGCATCGAGACGGTATTCATCCCAGACGATGAACGCGGCACCCTGTGCATCTCATCACAGGTCGGTTGCGCCATGGATTGCAGTTTCTGCGCCACTGGCAAGCAAGGGTTCAATCGCAACCTCACCAGCGCCGAGATCATCGGCCAGGTGTGGCTGGCGAACCAGCGTCTGGGTGCGACGCATGGGGCGGCACGCGCCATCACCAATGTGGTGTTCATGGGCATGGGCGAACCGCTGGCGAATTACAAACACGTGCTGCCCACGCTGCGCATCCTGCTGGATGATCTGGCTTATGGCCTGTCCAAACGCCGGGTCACGCTCAGCACGTCCGGATTAGTGCCGAACCTGTACAAACTGGCGGAAGAATGCGATGTGGCCTTGGCAGTCTCGTTGCACGCACCGAATGATGCACTGCGTGATGTGCTGGTGCCGATCAACAAGGTGCATCCGATCGCTGAACTGATGGATGCCTGCCGGCATTACGTGGCGAACCAGGATCATCGTCATGTGCATGTCACTTTCGAGTACGTGATGCTCGACGGTATCAATGACAGCATGGAACACGCGCGCGAGTTGGCGACAGTATTACGCGATGTGCCCGCCAAGGTGAATCTGATCCCGTTCAATCCGTTTCCCGGTACTGAATACCGACGTTCACCGCAAACGGTCATCGATCGTTTCGCCGAATATCTGTGGCAACACGGTATCGTCACCATCACACGACGTACCCGTGGCGATGATATCGACGCAGCCTGCGGTCAGTTGGCCGGGCAGGTGCAGGACCGGATACGTCGAGAGCAACGCAAAGCGGACAAGGCCACAGAGGTGCACGCATGAACAAACTGATGCGCTGGAGCGGGGTGGTTGTGGCAGCGATGCTGGCCGGTTGTGTCAGCAGCGGTTCGACTTTTGCGGGCGACAAGGTCTCGATGAAACAAGCGTCTGATTACAACACCCAGCTCGGTGTGGCCTATCTGCAGCAGGGAAACCGCGATTTGGCGATGCAGAAATTGCAGAAGGCACTGGAGCAGAATCCGGACAATGCCAACGCCTATCTGGGGCTCGGGCTGCTGTATGACAGTATCGGCGATACCAACAAGGCGGAGAACAGCTACGAAAAGGCCCTGGACAAGGCGCCAGACGATCCGGATGTACAGAACAACTATGCTGTATTCCTGTGCCAGCATGGCCAGCAGAAGAAATCCGAGAAGTATTTCCTTGAAGCGGCTCAGAATGCCTTGTACGCGACGCCGGATGCGGCTTACACCAATGCCGGGGTGTGCGCGAGCCAGATTCCGGACATGAAGACTGCCGAACAGTACTTCCGCAAGGCGCTGGATATCAACCCGATCTTCCCGAGCGCGTTGTATCAGATGGCGCAAATCAGTTATCAGCAGAAAAAATATTTGCAAGCACGTGCATTCATCGAACGTTTCAACAGTGCTTCCAAGCAGCCTCGCCCCGAAGTGTTGTTGCTGGGCGTGCTGACCGAGCGGGCGCTCGGAAATGAACAGAACGCTGCAGACTATGCCAAGAAACTGCGGACCCTGTTTCCGGATTCGCCCCAGGCACAGCAGATCAATCATTCGCCATGA
The DNA here is from genome assembly GCA_035690065.1 of Gammaproteobacteria bacterium. Lineage (GTDB taxonomy): Bacteria > Pseudomonadota > Gammaproteobacteria > Natronospirales > REEB76 > DASSKW01. The sequence goes on along the minus strand of DASSKW010000086.1, from coordinate 6,267 downwards.
GTAACCAGGCCGCACCGGACAGCAATAGCCCGCGCACGGCATTGGGTGCCGAGCTCAAGGCTGCACGGGAACGTCGCAGCCTGTCTTTGCATCAGGCCTCGCAGGAATTGCATATCGGCGACTTCATCCTCGATGCGCTGGAGCGAGGCGATTATTCGACACTCGGCGCCCCGATCTTCGTGCGCGGACATCTGCGTGCCTATGCACGATTGCTGGGCCTCGGTGAGGAGCAAGTGCTGGCGCAGTACGAACAGGAGACCGACAAACCGGCAGCTCCGTCGCTGGTAACCCAGAAACTCGACGGCGGCATGCGCCGTGCCTCGGCACCGATATTCTCGGCGCTGGTGATCGTCGTGCTGTGTGGACTGGCGATAGCGTGGTGGGTACACCGGGAACAACCGGTTCCTGACAAGCTGGCCAGAATTGAGGTGCCCGCCGCGAATCCGGCTAGCGCACCGGTGATGTCCGCACCAACGCAGACCAGTTTGCAGACAGCGGATGCTGCAGCCGCCATTCCGGCAGCCAGGACTCCGGTATCTGTCGAGAGCCATGCGGAGAAGAAGTCCAGCCAGCAAGTCGCATCCATACCGGAGCGGCATGTGACCAGGCCTGTCGCGTTGCCTCCGGCGACCCCGGCACGCGCTGCCGTCGCGACTGCGCAAAGTCCCGCGCAACCATTGGCCACAGCCGGGCAAGTCCTGATCCATGTCCAGTTCCTGCTGGACCAGGCATCCTGGATCGAAGTCTATGACGCCACTGGCAAGCGGCTGTACTACGATCTGGCGCCGGCCGGCGAGCACGTCGAATTATCAGGTACGGGGCCCTTGCAGGTATTTCTGGGTAACGCGCCGGGAGTAAGTATCCAGTTGGATGGCAGCAAATTCGATCAGACGCCGTACACGCGTGCTGACAATACAGCCCGATTCAAGCTTGGTGGAACCGGGAGTGACGCCGGCCAGGCCGGCTGAGCGATCGGATTCAAACGATTTCAAGGTGTTCCATTGGCCAATCTGATCCAGCCCGTCAGGGGCATGAACGATATATTGCCGGACGCGACACCGCGCTGGCAGCAATTGGAGAGTGTGACCCGCGAAGTATTGTCGGGTTACGCTTACCGTGAGATACGGTTTCCGATCGTGGAGAAGACGGAACTGTTCGCGCGCTCCATCGGCGAAGTCACCGACATCGTCGAGAAGGAAATGTACAGTTTCGAGGATCGCAATGGCGAGAGTCTGACGCTGCGCCCCGAGGGTACCGCAGGGTGTGTGCGGGCCGGGCTTTCCAATGGCCTGCTGTACAACCAGGTGCAGCGGGTCTGGTATGCCGGACCGATGTTCCGTCACGAGCGCCCCCAGAAGGGCCGTTATCGGCAGTTCCATCAGATCGGCGTGGAAGCGTTCGGACTTGCCGGCCCGGATGTGGATGCGGAATTGATCGTGATGCTGGCGCGCTTGTGGAAACGTCTCGGCATCGGACGAGTCGCCCTGCAGATTAATTCTCTGGGCACGCTGGAAGCACGGAGTGTTTACCGGGAGAAACTGGTCGCGTATCTCTCGCAACATCTGGACCAGCTTGATGAGGACAGCAAACGGCGTCTGGCGACCAATCCGTTGCGGGTACTGGACAGCAAGGCGCCCGGGATGAATGAGGTGATCGCAGCTGCGCCCAGTCTGATGGAGCATCTGGATGATGAATCGCAACGGCATTTCGAGGCATTGCAGGCATTGCTGGATGCGGCTGGCGTGGAGTATCGCGTCAATCCACGGCTGGTAAGAGGTCTCGACTACTATTCACGTACAGTATTCGAGTGGGTCACGGATCGACTCGGCGCACAGGACGCGGTGTGCTCCGGTGGCCGTTACGATGGACTGGTCGCGCAACTGGGCGGGCGTCCGACTCCGGCAGTCGGGTTCGCCATGGGCGTGGAGCGCTTGATCGCGCTGATGGAAGAGGAAGGCGTTCCGATGCCCGATAGCACGCCGCAACTCTATATGGTGCGGGTGGGTGCTGCGGCAGAACGTGCCGGGTTCCTGCTGGCGGAACGCTTGCGTGACGCCTTGCCGGGATTGCGGCTGGTGATGGATTGCAGCGGCGGCAATTTCGGTAACCAATTGAAGCGTGCCGACAAGAGCGGCGCGATGTTTGCAGTGATCGTGGGGGATCAGGAAGCTGCCAACGGACGTGCGTCAATTAAACCGTTACGCGAGAGCGGTGAGCAACAGGAACTGGCATGGGATGCACTGGTTTCATTTATTGCCGGACAGATGGATTGAAAATACTGGTTTCAGAGCGTTCAAGTACATGAATCATGCAGGAGTGAAGTGTGGACGAATATCTATCGGATCGTGAACAGGCGGAACGGCTCAAGAAGTGGTGGCTTGAGAACTATCGTTCCATTCTGGCTGGCATCATCATCGCGCTGCTCATTATCGGCGGCTGGCGTTACTGGCAGCGTCGTGTGCAGACCCGTAGTGCCGCAGCCTCAGCTTTATACGACAGCATGACGGGCGCACTCTCGGCCGATCAGGGCCCGGAAGCGCTCAAACTCAGCGATAGCATCACCAGCGAATACGCCGATACACCTTATGCGGCACAGGCTGCCCTCGCGATGGCGCGGTATGAGATCCAGAACAACAAGCCCGATGACAGTATGAAGATGTTGAACTGGGTAATTCAGCACAGCAAGGACCAGAACCTGGTGCTGCTGGCGAAATTGCGCCTGGCACGAGTGAAGCTTGCGGTGGGCGATGCACAGGCGGCACTCGATGTACTGACGGTCAAGGATGAGGGCGGGTTTGCGGCGCTCTATGCCGACGTACGTGGCGATGCTTATGCGAAGCTGGGGAATATCCAGAAGGCGCGCGCCGCTTATGGTGAGGCACTTGCTGAATGGAGCGATGACATGGGCGATAAATCATTGATCCAGATGAAACTCAACAGTCTCGCCGCAACAATGACCGACAAGCCGGCAGCAGGAGCAAAACCCAAGTGAAAAAATCAGTTGCCCTCTCTGTCTGCATACTCGCTTTATTGTTGAGTGGTTGCCTGAGCAATAACGTCGAGCCACCAGCAAAACTGGTCAAATTCAATCCTTCAGTAAAAGTCGAACAGGTATGGAGCCGCTCCATCGGATCTTCCGCTGCGATCTTGCATCTCGGGATCGTGCCTGCCAGCGATGGCAATAATGTGTATGCGGCATCGGATAATGGCGACGTCTATGCGTTCAGATTGAAGGATGGTGAACGACAGTGGAAAGTGGACACCGACCTTGCATTCAGCGCGGGACCGGGAGTTGGCAATAATCTGGTAGTAGTCACAGCACAGGATGGTACGGTGCTGGCGCTGGATGCCAGCACTGGCAAGAAGCTCTGGCAGGTCAAGGTGGATGCCGAGATACTTGCCAGCCCGGCGATAAGCAACAGTGACGTGATATTGCACACCACCGATGGGCACGTGATCGCGCTGTCACCGGATACCGGCCAGAAACTCTGGAGTATTTCCCGTGAGCCACCGAAACTCTCGCTGCGCGGCAGTGCTGCGCCACTCATCATCGGCAGCACGGTATATGTCGGTCTGAATACCGGCAAACTGCTGGCGTTGAACCTTGTTGACGGTAGTCAGCGCTGGGAGGTGACTGTGAGCGCGCCGACGGGTAGCGATGAACTGTCGAGGTTGACTGACCTGGACGGGGTAGTTGCGGCAGATCCGAATAATCTGTTTGCTGTCACATATCAGGGAAAGATTGCCGAGATAGCCTCCGACAATGGCCAGATATTATGGTCGCGGGACATGTCGAGTTATACCGGCGTCAGCATCGATGACGAACATGCTTATGTGAGCGATATACATGGTGGTGTCTGGGCACTGAAGAAAGATACGGGTGTCCCGGCCTGGACCCAGCCTGCATTACGCGCGCGTGATGTCACGCTACCCGTCCCTTATCAGGGCACGGTGGTAGTCGGCGATCTGGATGGTTATCTGCATTTCATGTCGGCCACCGATGGCTCGTTCGTGGCCCGCGTCAGTCTCGACAGCGATGCGATCCAGGCGCCGCCCATCGTCGCAGGTGGTCTGCTGGTAGCATTGTCCACAGGGGGCGATCTTGCCGCCTATCGGATCGTGAAGCCGGATAAGCAGCAATAAGCCTGTGCGGATACGGTAAGTGATACTCTGGACAGGCGGCTTCGGCCGCCTGCTTCTTAACTTGCGAGTGCGAATATAACCATGTTGCCAGTCATCGCTCTCGTCGGCCGGCCCAATGTCGGAAAATCCACGTTCTTCAATTTCGTGACCCGTTCGCGAGATGCACTGGTGGCCGACGTGCCCGGTTTGACTCGCGACCGTCAGTACGGATTCGGCAAGATCGGTCCGCGCCCGTATGTGGTGGTAGATACCGGCGGGCTGGACGGCGAGGGTGAAGGGATCATGGGGTTGATGGCGCGGCAGACCCTGAAAGCATTCGAGGAAGCGGATGCCGCGGTCTTTCTGGTGGACGGTCGGGCCGGCTTGACCAGCGCCGACCATCATATCGCAGCGCAGTTGCGGCGGGCTGGCAAACCGTTGTACCTCGCTGTCAACAAGACCGAAGGCATGGATGCGGATATCGTCACCAGCGAATTCCATGCGTTGGGTCTGGGGGAACCGCATGCGATGGCCGCAGCGCACGGTCACGGCATCGCGGACCTGATGCAGGTAATACTGGATGCGTTGCCGCCGGATACGGACGAGCCGGCCGATGTCGATGAGTCGCGTATCCAGGTCGCAGTCATCGGGCGGCCCAATGTCGGCAAATCCACACTCATCAACCGGTTATTGGGCGAGGATCGTTTGATCGCATTCGATCAGCCCGGTACCACGCGTGACAGCATCTTCGTGCCATTCGAACGCGAAGGCCGCAGCTACATGCTGATCGATACCGCGGGGGTGCGACGCCGGGCCCGTGTCAGTGAGATGATCGAAAAATTCAGCATCGTGAAGACCTTGCAGGCGATCGATCGAGCACAGGTGGTGATCGCAGTGCTGGATGCACATGAAGGCGTGGCGGAACAGGATGCGTCATTGCTGGGTCTGGCCGTGGAACGCGGCCGAGCATTGGTGATCGCGGTCAACAAATGGGATGGATTGGATACCGACCAGCGCAACAACGTGCGGCGCCTCATCGACCTCAAACTGCCGTTCCTGGATTTCGCGCGACTGTTTTTCATCTCCGCCTTGCATGGTACCGGCGTCGGCGATGTCATGAAGGCTGTCGACGCTGCCCATCGTGCTGCCAACCGGGAACTCTCGACTCCCGAACTGACCCGGACACTGGAAGCGGCGATCAAGCAACACCAGCCACCGTTGGTGAAAGGCCGTCGCATAAAATTGCGTTACGCGCATCAGGGTGGACGCAATCCACCGGTGATCGTGATCCATGGAAATCAGACCGAATCGGTACCTGATACGTATCAACGTTATCTCGCTCACACTTTCCGCGAGGCATTCGATCTGTACGGGACGCCGGTTCGCATCGAATTCCGCACCGGCAAGAACCCCTATTCGGGGCGGCGCAAGAAATTGACGCCCAAGAAGGCGCTGGTCGCGAAGCGCCAGCGCCGTATCGGCAAACAGGACAAGAAGCCAAAAAAATAGCGCGGGACCCCGCGCTATTTCGTGTCATGGATCGCGTTAATGATGTTTCTGGAAATCAGCCATCCCGGTTTTCCGGGTGGATGGAAATAATCGAGGAACCAGGGTGTATATGCGAATACATGAGGATTCCGGGATTATTCCCAACACCGCCAGAAACCAATAGAGCGATTTCTGGTGCAGCTTTAGTGTTCGTGTCCACCGGCACCATGCACATGGCCATGTGAAAGTTCTTCGTCGGTGGCAGCACGGACTTCCACAACATTGACGTCGAAGTTCAGTACTTTGCCGGCCAGCGGATGGTTGCCATCCACTGTCACGTGTTCATCGTCCACTGCAATGACAGTGACAGTGTGTGTGCCGTGTTCGCCCTCGGCATGGAACCGCATCCCGGGGTTGATCTCCTGCTTGGTATCGAACATGTTGCGCGGCACTTTCTGGGTCATGGATTCGTTGCGCGGACCGTAGCCTTTCTCCGGTGGTACTGCGACCTTGAGCTGTGCCCCTGCCTGCTTGCCTTCCAATGCTTCTTCGAGGCCGGGGATGATGTTGCCACCACCGTGCAGATAAGCGAGTGGCGCCTGCCCCTTGGAGCTGTCGAGGACCGTGCCTGCCTCATCGGTGAGGGTGTAATCGATC
>DASSKW010000085.1:0-4330 GCA_035690065.1 Gammaproteobacteria bacterium | reverse complement strand
ATTGCGCCATTGCTTGACAGTGTTTGGAAAGAGGATAAAGAAACAGCGGGTTATTTCGTGATGGCGAAAAAGCCATGAGTCTTAAGCGCCGCACCTTCTCTGCTGGACGTTGGACGACTGCTTCGGCTCTGATGCGTTCCTGTTTCCAGATATTGCAAGTGATGATCCTGGCAAGATTACTGTTACCAGCAGATTTCGGCCTGATGGCCGTTGCAGCTTCATTGCTGGCTGTACTCAGCCTGTTCACCGATATAGGGCTAAGCCGCGCTATCATCCATTTTGAAAATATTTCCAAAGATGCCTTAGCCAGTCTATTCTGGCTGAACCTGCTCATGGGCGCGAGCTTGTCGGTATTATTCGCGATAACAGCCCCATTGCTGGCGGATATATTCAATCTCGTCGGATTGAAAACCGTGCTTCTGGCAGTCAGTCCAATCTTTGTACTATCCGCTGCTGGGCAGCAGTTTCGCACTCTCGCTGAAAAGGAATTTCGCTTTGCCTCGCTGGCAATAAACGAAATTGGAGCCAGTGTGCTCGGCTTTATCGCGGCCGTGGCCATCGCTCTGTGCGGCGGCGGGGTATACGCACTTGTAGGTGCTGCGCTTGTGACATCGGGCATTAATTCCGTACTGGCCTGGTTAAGATTATCGTCGGGGTACCGCCCTCATTGGCATCTGCGTTTTGCGGAGACGAAACGGTTCCTGCGTTTCGGTGGCTATTTGGTAGGTGAAGGTATACTCAGCACGATAACCCGGCAGGCGGATGTATTTGTTGGTGGTTTAAACCTCAGCCCAACTGCTCTGGGTACATATTCGGTACCGCGTGATTTGAGTTTGCGTGTCAGTATGGTAGTCAATCCGATTATTACCCGCGTCGGATTCCCAGTCATGTCGCGCCTGCAAGACGATATTTCAGCGCTCAAATCGGTATACCTGCAAACGCTGCGCATGACCGCCTCCGTCAATTTCCCCGTGTATCTCGCCCTGGGACTATTTGCTGATGAGATAGTTGCCCTGCTCTACGGCCCACACTGGAAAGGTGCGCGCCTGTACTTGCGTATCCTCGCGGTATGGGGCTTGGTGCGCTCAACCGGGAACCCGGTTGGCAGCTTGCTGCATGCCGTAGGAGCAGTCCGACGTGCGTTCTGGTGGAACTTCGCGGTGGCCATCACGCTGATATTTTTTTACTGGGTAGCCACATCTGGATGGGGGCTTACAGGACTTGCCACGAGTCTGGTGATAACACAAGTTGGATTATTAGTTCCCGTTTGGTATTTCCTGGTACGCCCGTATTGTGGCGCGACTTTGGGTGAGTATTTCCGTCAACTCGGGACACCGCTCATGATATCTTTGATTGCCGGTGTGATCGCATGGCTCGCGACCCGCAACGTTCCTCACGGCACACTTCGGCTGGCTCTCGGCAGTCTAATCGGTGGCACGATTTATCTCGGACTCAGCTGGATATTAAATCGACGCTGGTTCGATGCAATGTGGACATTGCTCCATTTGCCGACTCGTACCTCCACGCAATGAATCACCCGTAATCAAATATGCACAGCCCTCTGATCACAGTCGTGATTCCAACTTTCAACCGCCCACAATATCTTCCGGAAGCGGTACACAGCGCACTGGACAAGGCGGGCGATACCATCGAGGTCATCGTGGTGCCGAACGGGCCCGATGAATCATGGAGACAGTCTCTGCAGCCTTTTGCCGGCGATGCCCGCGTAGTTATCTCGCCGATATCCGAACCCGGCAGCAATGTGGCCAGAAATCATGGCCTCGGCCTTGCGCGTGGAAAATTCATTCGGTTTCTGGATGATGACGACTATCTCTATCCGGAAACGGCACTGGCCCAATGTGAAATACTGGAACAGGAAGGATCGGATGTGGTGTCCGGTAACCTGGAAGTAATCGACTCGAGGTCGAATGCAATCATCAAGACCCTGAAACTTCCTCGGACCAGCGATTTCTGTGCCGGCGTACTCGGACCGGATCGCAAGTGCCTGCCACACATGCACGTGTACCGGCGGGATGCACTTGGCAAGACTACCTGGAATCTATCCACTGCCGTCCGCCAGGATGTCGAGTGGCAATTCGATCTTTGTGCTTCCCGGGAATGGCATTGGTCAAAGACCGACCGCGTCGTTGGCGTCTGGCGGCAACATTGGGGGTATAGAGTATCCCGGACAACCGAATACAACATTATCCGGATGAAAACAGTGGCAATGATATGCCGGTTGTATGAAATTCTCGCCCAGCAGAACAGGCTGTCAGAGGAACGACGGCTTGCTGCTGCCGAAGGTCTCTGGGCGCTGGTGCATTCGTGCTTTTTCCTGTCGCCACACTACTGGAGTGAGGTAGCTGTCACAGCCGATGGAATTTATCCCGGTATCAGGCCACGAGCGCCGGTGTTTCACTGGCCGCTGATCGATAACCTGCCGCCACTTGTGCTGGAGTGGGTGCTGCTACCCAAACGCCGACTGAGCCACGAAATCGCAATGCTGGCGCGCAAGCTGAAATTAAGGCATGCATGGTGAATCATCCTCCTTTGTCTCCTTGTAAACGCTTCTGGTGGAGGTGGCCAAACACCATGATCCATTGCTGTTTCAAGGCAGACGGCATTAAAGGTTTGCGGAAACTCCATGGATAATTCTCCGATCGCAATGCTGTTGCCGAGTCTGCGCGGTGACGGAGCCGTGCGGATGATGCTCACCCTGGCCGGTGGATTCGTTGAGCACGGATATAAAGTTGATTTGCTGGTCGCCAGATGCGAGGGCGAAATGCTTGCAGAAATTCCCGAGAATGTGCGCCTGGTGGATATGAAGGCGACCCGTTCCACGACTGCGGTACCGGCTATCGTTCGCTATCTCAGGAAGTCGCGTCCCAGGGTATTGTTTGCGACTGAACACTACACCGGTCTGCCTGCCATGTATGCCCTGATGCTTGCTCGCACCAAGACGCGTTGCGTCATCCGGCAGGACAATACCTGGAGCATGGATAAGAAGCGGTTCCGTGGCTATAACCGCTGGCTGGTTCCGTTCGCCGTACAGCGACTATTTCCCAACGCTACAATTGTCGCCGTTTCCAAAGGGGTTGCTGAAGATCTCGCGTCCCGGGTGCGAATCCCGGATGAGAACCTGAAGGTGATCTACAACCCTGTGATCACCCCGCGACTCCGCATGCTGGCTCAGCGGTCCCCCGATCATCCCTGGTTGCTGCAAGACGGTCCACCGGTAATATTGGCCATCGGGCGACTGACTCCTGCCAAAGGATTCGACGTGCTGATCGAGGCATTTGCGGGATTACGCCGCCACAAGGCAGCCCGTCTGCTGATTCTCGGAGAAGGCCCCGAACGGGCTCGTCTCGAATCCCGGATTGCGGAACTCGGATTGCAGGATCACTGTCAATTGCCCGGCTTCAAATCCAATCCGTACAGCTTCATGGCCAATGCCGATATATTCGTATTACCGTCACGCTGGGAAGGTTTGCCAACTGTTCTCATTGAAGCCCTGTCCCTGGGAGTGCCCGTGATCGCCACCGACTGTCCAAGCGGGCCCCATGAGATACTGGATGGCGGCCGGTTTGGCAAACTGGTGCCAGTGGAGGATCCGGAGGCACTCTGCTCAACATTGCTTCATACCCTGGAAAACCCGACCACCCCGGATATATCGCTGCGGGACTGGTTGCAGCAATTCACCCTGGAACAGAGCGTTTCCGCACATCTCAAACTCATCGAGGATTGATGCAATCCCTTTACCGGGTCCAACAACATTGTTGAAACTCATATAATCAGACATCAGGCTTTACAGATACCGACGCCGCCAATGAAAAACATCGCCATCATCCTGGCTTCCGGTTCGGGAACCCGTTTCGGCTCCGAGACACCCAAGCAGTTTCTGAAACTTGCCGGCAATACCGTGCTGGAACACACCCTGGATGTATTTGAGCGTCATCCACAGATTGATGAGATGGTGGTGGTGGTGTCGGCAGAAAATCGGGTGTTGACCGAAGAGACGATCAGCAACGCCGGCTATCGCAAGGTGACTTCGATTGTCACAGGCGGCGCAACCCGGCAAGCCAGTTCGGCAGCAGGCATCGGCGCTGTAGTCGGCGACGATCACAAGGTACTGGTACACGATGCAGTACGGCCGTTGCTGGACTCCGCCACTATCACCCGTTGTCTCACCGCTCTCGACCAGCACCACGCGGTGGACACTGCGATCCCTTCCCCGGATACGATCATTCGCATCGATGCAAGCCTCAGCATCACCGAGATCCCGGACCGTTCATCGCTGCAGCTTGGTCAAACCCCGCAGGGATTTCGTGCA
>DASSKW010000084.1:0-36827 GCA_035690065.1 Gammaproteobacteria bacterium | reverse complement strand
GGATGGGATCGAAGTCCTGGCCGAGATCAAGAAGAATCCACGGACTCGCAACATCCCGGTAGTGATGCTGACCTCGAGCGCCGAAGAGAGCGATATCGTGCGCAGTTACGACCTGGGGGTGAACAGCTATCTGGTGAAGCCGGTGGATTTCCGGAAGTTCAGCGAGGAGATCGCGAAAGCCGGAGTCTACTGGCTGGTGATGAACAAGTTGCCTGGTTGAGATTCCAGGACGCAAGAGTAACAGACGATGGATATCCAGTTGAAAGCACTGATCGTCGAAGACGTCGCGACCGAAGCGGAGCTCGCGGTGCGCGAGCTGCGGCAGTCCGGTATCTATCTGGATACCCATATCGTCCAGAATGAAGCGACGTTGCGCGAAGGATTATCGACGTTCCAGCCTGACATCATATTGTCTGATTTCACCTTGCCCCAGTTCGACGGCATGCGTGCGCTGCGGATTACACGTGAGGTCTCGCCGGACATCCCGTTCATCTTCGTGTCCGGCACCATCGGCGAGGAGCGTGCCATCGAAGCGCTGCGACAGGGGGCCTCGGATTATGTGCTCAAGACCAACCTCAAACGCTTGCCACAGGCCATCCGTCAGGCAATCGAGCATCGGCGGCTGGCACTGGAGCGGTTGCAGGCGGAACGCCTGCGCGAAGAAAGCGAGCGCAAGTTGCGCAACATCGTCGACACCATCAAGGAGTGGATCTGGGAGGCGGATGCGGACGGCATGCTGAGTTTCAGCAGCGGTTATGCAGCGACCCTGCTGGGACGCCGTGCGGAATCGATCATCGGTACTTGCGTGCTGGATCACGTGCATCCGGACGACCGGGCATCGTTCCTGAACGCGCTGACGCTGTGGCATGCCGAGGCGCCCGGCAGCGGCATCGTGCATCGCTGGCTGCATGCTAACCATTCCATCATCTGGGTGGAGAGCAGCGCATCGCTGCTGCACGATGCTGACCACCGGGTGATCGGCTATCGGGTCGCGAGCCGGGATATCACCGGGCGCAAGAAACATGAAGACATGCTTACCCGGGTGAGCCGGGCGCATGAGTTATCCAGCAAGACCAATGCCGCGATCATCCGTATCCGTCAGCGCCAGGCCCTGTTGCAGGAGATTTGCCGGATCGCGGTCGAAGCCGGTAACTACGACATGGCTCGCATCAGTCTGCTGGACGATAACAAGGAGAACTTGCGCCTGGTCGCCCGGGCAGGCACTCCGACCCGGGCAATCGATTCGCTCGACTTGCCGCTCCGGGAAGATAACGAGACCGGGGCAGGCATCACAGGTAAAGCAGTACGTGATCGCAAGGTGCTGGTGAGCAATGACATATTGCACGACAAGCGGCCGATCTATCTGCGCGAGGAGTTGTTGAAACTCGGTTTCCGGGCATTGGTGGCGATGCCGTTCATCGTCAAGGATCAGGTGGTGGGTGTGCTGAACCTGGCATCGTTTCAGGCGAACGTGTTTCAGAGCGATGAGATGAATATCCTCCGGGATCTGGTCAGCGATATCTGTTATGCACTGGAACATCTGGAGAACGAGGAAAAACTCAACTACGTCGCGTATTACGATTCATTGACGGGTCTTGCCAATCACGATCTGTTCCGCGAACGGCTGGCACAGACTCTGAACATGAGTGTAGGCCACGATGAGAAAGTGCTGGTGGTGGTGTGGGACATCGAGAACCTGACCGATATCAACAATACCTTTGGCCGGCATGTCGGCGACAAGCTGTTGCAACAGATCGCCCAGCGCCTGCAAAAGAGCACGCTCGGGGAGCGAAGTATCGCGTATTTCGGGGGTGGAAAATTTGCTGCCCTCATGAGCGTGCCGGGCGTGATGCCCGATATCCAGAAATTTGCCAGCGAGCGGGAGGTAGAGTTCCTGCGCGATGCATGCCTGATCGAAGGTAATGAACTGCGTGTTTCAGCGAGAAGCGGGATCACGGTCTCTTCGCCCGATACCAGCGACTGCGATAGCTTGATCAGGAATGCAGAAGCGGCGCTCAACAGCGCCAAGGCGTTGCGTGAGCGCATGGTGGCCTATACGCCGAACCTCACCAGTCGCGCCAGTCAACGCCTGTCACTGGAAGCGCGCCTGCACCGGGCACTGGAACAGGAACAGTTTCTGTTGTATTACCAACCCAAGGTGCGGATCACGGATGGCGGGATCAGTGGCGTCGAGGCGCTGATTCGCTGGCAGGATCCGGAACTGGGGCTGGTACCGCCGGTGAATTTCATCGCGGCACTGGAACACAGCGGCATGATCGTGGGCGTCGGACGTTGGGTCGTGAAGCAGGCGATCAGGGATCAGGTGCGCTGGCGTGAATTGGGTCTGCCGAAAGTGCATATCGCAATCAATGTCTCCTCTGCCGAGTTGCATCGCGGGGATTTTCTAAGCTGGTTGCTTGACGCCCTGCCGCAGAATCCCGACCGCGATTGCGGGATCGATCTGGAGATCACCGAGAGCATGCTGATGCAAGACATGGAATCGAGTATCAGCAAGTTGAACGCATTGCGTGCGGTGGGGATGCGGGTCGCGATCGACGACTTCGGTACCGGGTATTCTTCCCTGAGCTACCTGGCGAGACTGCCGGTCGACATGCTCAAGATAGATCGCTCGTTCGTGAGCGGGATTACCGCGGATTCCGATGCGCTGCAGATCATCTCCACCATCGTGTCGCTTGCCAGCGCACTGGATCTTGTCACGATAGCGGAAGGCGTCGAGAACGACGAGCAGTATCAGTTGCTGAAACGAATGCGCTGCGATGAGGTGCAGGGTTACCTGTTCAGCAAGCCGTTACCCGGACCGGAACTGGATGCGCTGCTGGCGCGGGGGCGCTACCCGATTCCTGTGGCTTGAATCGGATCTGCATTTCAATGCTGTGCTGTGCCGGTACGATCAGACTGGAAGTTCGATCCGCACGCTGAGTCCGCCACCATCACGGTTGTTGATCTGCATCTGACCGTTGTGGATTTTGATGATGCGATCGGCGATGGTGAGCCCCAGCCCCGCGCCACGCTGGTCACCGCGTGACAGGTCTTCGCGTGCGAAGGGTTTGACCAGCGATTCGGGGCTCACGGCGCGAATCCCCGGCCCCCGGTCCAGCACCTCGAAGTTCACCTTGGCGTCTTTGCAGGCGGTGATCACTTCGATGCCGTCACCTCCGTAACGGACGGCGTTGTCTATGATGTTCACCATCAGTCGGCGGAGCGCGAGTTTGCGGAAATCGAATCTTGGAAGTTCGCCCAGGCGGGTCTTGATATCGATGCCGGTGGAGGTATAGCGCAGGCAGATGTCCCGGACGATCTCGTTGAGATCGTCTTGCATCGGGCGCTCTTCGCTGCCGTCCCGTGCATAGTCGAGGAACTGCATCAGGATCGCATCCATCTCTTCGATGTCGTGGATCATGCCTTTGCACAGATTGGGATCGCTGCCATTGGCGAGCAGCTCAGCCCCGATCCGCATGCGGGTGAGTGGGGTACGCAGATCGTGCGAGATACCTGCAAGCATCAGTCGGCGCTCGGCGTCGAGTCGGCTCAGACCCTCAGTCATCTGATTGAAACCACGTCCCAGATCGCGGATCTCCTCGGGTCCGGTCTCCTTCAATGGTTTTGGTATATCGCCGCGCCCGATTGCGCGCGCCGCATCCAGCACATCGCGTAACTGACGATTGAGTCCGAACAGCACCAGATAGGCGCCGCCGGCGGAGATCACCAGTCCCAATATCACCCAGATCATCAGATCGTAAGGAAAAGGCGGTGGTGGTATCAGATGATCGCGTGGCATGATCAGCCAGTAGCTGTCGGCATCGACCGGAAACCGTACCCAGGTATTGCCGGTGATGGGATCGCGTTTCACTTGTACGGCATCCCCGTAGATCTTCCGCAGGCCGATTGCCAGATCCCGCTGCAGCGGGCCTCGCGATGCCTCTAGTTCGGGATGCGTGGAGTCGGCCGATATGATCCTGAAACCGTTCGGTACCGCGAGCTTGTCGAGAAAGGAGGGTTCCTGTTCATCTGGCAGTGCGCGCAATGCAGCTTGTGCCATGGAGATGGTCCGACTGACTTCGTTTACAAAGCCATTCTTCGCCGGGCCCATGAAGTGGAAACGCAGGATCCCGAACCAGGCGACCTGGCTCAGGATGATGAGCGCAGCGATCATCAGTGCCGCACGTCCCAGTAACGTTCCTGGCAGCAGCTTCATGTTGCGGCATCCTCGGGAACGAACACGTAACCGAAACCCCACACGGTCTGTATGTAACGCGGGTTCGACGGTTGTTGCTCGACGATGCGCCGCAAGCGCGAAATCTGAACATCCATACTGCGGTCGTAGGCACCGTATTCACGGCCACGCGCGAGCTCCATCAGTCTCTCGCGCGACAAGGGTACCCGTGGGTGCGTCGCGAGTGCTTCGAGTACGGCGAACTCGCCGGTAGTCAACGCGAGTATCTGATCCGCTTTCCTGAGCAAGCGGGTTGCCAGATTCAATTCGAATTCGCCGAATCGGATCACGCCTTCGTGTTGAGCCGGTGCGCCGGGAGCCATGGCAGCATAACGACGGCGCAATACCGCATTGATGCGGGCAACCAGTTCGCGTGGATTGAAAGGCTTGGGGACATAGTCATCGGCACCGATTTCCAGTCCGACGATGCGGTCGACTTCGTCACCCTTGGCGGTCAGCATGATGATCGGTACATCCACGCCGGTGCCCCGCAGACGGCGACAGATCGACAGTCCGTCTTCTCCGGGTAGCATCAGATCGAGCACCATCAAATCTATGTGACGCTCGTTCAGGACCTGTTCCAGGTGTCGCCCGCTTTCCACTGTGTGGACGGTAAAACCCTGATCGACGAGGTAGCGCTCCAGCAAAGCCGAAGTACGAACATCGTCATCCACGATCAGGATCCTGGCAGCGCTTTCCTTCATGGGCACATAGTCTAACCATACCCATCGGGCTGGCACAGTGAGCCTTGTAACAAGATGTTTCCAGGCCGAAAACATGCGAGGAGACGTGGCCTGGAAGTACAGGAAGACGGGTATCGTTATTTGCCCTGCAATCACAGCCAGCTGGCTGAAACAAGCTCTTGGGAGGATTCCAGAACCGGGTTACAACTGGGCATAAGGCTGAAACAAGTTGTTACCAACTGTTACAGATTAGAAACGCTTGCCTGGTTATCTGTCATTTAGGATTTAGCTACTGTTCCGTCGGGGCAAAATCTCTGGAGATTGCGTGATGATCCGGTCACATTCGGCTTTTCGTATCTCATCCCTTGTCTTCTATCCATTGTGTGGTGTGGCATTGTTCGCGGCAGCTACCGCGACCTATGCGAGCGATGTGCAGTTGATACCGGAGGCTGTCACCTATCAGACCGGGAGCGAACCGGAACAGGTAGCGGTAGCTGACGTCAACGGCGATGGAATACCGGATCTGATCACAGTTAATTATGCTTCCGGCAGTGTGAGCGTACTGCTGGGCAAGAGCGATGGAACCTACCAACCCCGGGCCAGCTATTCAGTCGGTAACGGGCCAGTAGATCTTAAAGTCGCAGATATGGACGGCGATGGTCATCTTGATATTGTGGTGGTCAACGCCGCCGATGATACGGCCACTGTTCTGTATGGCGATGGGACCGGGAAATTTGGTTCCGCTGTCACCCTGAATGTGAACGCAGTAGATCCCATTGCGTTACAGGTCGCCGACCTCAATGGCGACGGCAACATGGATATCGTTACCGCAAATTATTCTTCCAACAGCATCAGTATCCTGTACGGAGCGGGTTCTCGTGCATTCAGGACTGCTACACAGATCGCTACAGTTGGTACACCATCTTCGTTGGCAATAGGAGACATGACGGGAGCCGGGTATGACGACATCGTCGTCGGAGGCAATGATGTACAGGTCCTGGTCAACAATGGCCGCGGTAGTTTCCAATCTGCCGGAACATTCAATCCCAGGTTCCTTGGTACTTCCATCGCCCTGGCGGACCTGAACGGAGATGGGCACCTGGATGTAATCGGTGTGGACGGTGTGCATAGCGAGCTATGGGCGCTATTCGGAAGCGCGAGCGGAAAACTCGATGACTCTTGCCCCAACAGTACCAGTTGCGATGTTAAACAGGTGTCTATACCCGGCGGAGCGACGCAAGTATTGATGTTGGACGTGAATGGCGACGGCAAGCCGGATGCCGTCGTGAGCTATTCCGCGAATACGATCGTGAGTGTATTTGAATCTACCGCTGAAGGAAATTTTCTGGAGCGTGCCGATTTCAATGTCGGTGAGGCATTGAATGGCTTCGCTGTGCTGAAATCAGAATCGGGCGAGGTTCCTTATTTCGTGGGCTCCAGCGTCTCGGAAAGCAATATCGTGTTACTTGATGGTTCACGATCGTTGGCGTTGGGCGGCCCCTACTTTGATACGGTTGGCAATTCCCCCGATAGTGTGGCGACCGGTGATTTCAACGGCGACGGGCAAGCCGACATCGTTACCGCCAACAGCCTCGACAATACCGTCAGCTTGCTGCTCGGTAACGGTGATGGCACCTTCGGTGTACATAACGATTTTGTAGTGGGCGATAGCCCTCGACGTGTACGAGTCGCAGACCTGCGCAACGATGGAATTCTCGATGTCATAAGCGTCAATACCAGCGGTAATTCCGTGACGGTCCTGAACGGTACCGGAGCCGGGGTATTGGGGCAACGTACGGATTACACGGTGGGTACGAGTCCGGTGGACGTAGCGGTAGGCGATCTGAATGGCGATGGCTATCCGGATATCGTAACTGCGGATGCGGGTTCCAATACGGTGAGCATATTGCTGTCTACCGGCCCGAACACCTATGCGCCAGCCGTATCGGTTACAGTTCCGAATACCCCTTATGGAGTTGCGATCGGTGATCTGAACGGCGACAAAAAGAATGATATCGCGGTTGCCGAATATTTGAGCGGGAAAGTCGCTGTATTGCTTAACAATGGCAGCGGCGGTTTCACTGTATCGGCAGAATATGCCGTGGGCTCGGAACCTGACGCGATCGCAATCGGCGACCTTAATGGCGACAAGTATAACGATATCGTCACTGCAAATTATGGATCAAACAATGTGTCGGTCCTGTTGAATACTGCTGGCACCGGATTCAGTAAGGCGACCGAATTTGCAGTCGGCAACAAACCGCAAACCATCAAACTGGCTGATATCGTGAATGCGGGTCACCTGGATGTCGCGACGGCCAGCGCACAGAATCAAACCATTACTGTGCTACGGGGCGACGGTAACGGTAATTTTTCCGGACGTAGCGAAGCGCTGATCGACCACGATGTCGCGGATCTGGCGATCGCTGATTTCGATGACGATGGGTTAAACGATATCGTCGGTGCAGATCAGGATACCAATACTGTCAGTCTGTTGCTGTCTGGTAATGACGGCTCCAGTCTTACTGCCGCCGATCTCAGTTTCACATTGAATCTATCCAGTACCAGCGTGTTGCAAGGAACGCTTTCGGCAACAAGTCCTTTGAATAATGCCGTCACGTTCCAGATACTTTCGCAGCCACAGCACGGGATATTGAAACTTACTGACAGCGAACTCGGCTTATTCACTTACACGCCTACGAGCGGCTATACGGGCACTGACAGTCTCACCTATGAAGCCACCGATGGAAATCTGATATCGAATACCGCAACCGCGACCATCACAGTCGAAAAATCCAGCGGTGGCGGCGGTATCTCTGAGTTGGGATTGTTGATTCTGTCTCTGGCATTTGCATGGCGACGGTATCTCGGGATGTCGCGACGCGGCAGTGCGCAAGCGTGAAGCACATCACCCCTGTTTGTGAGGCGTGAACTCGGCGTAATCCTCGGTCCGCGGCGCCTGTTCCATAGCCTGCAAGAGTTCGGCGGGAGCAGGCACGATCTTGCGCGCTTCCAGATCCAGCCATGCGCCCTGGACATTGACCAGGCAGGCGAGTTCGCCGTCCTGGTTCAGGATCCGATGCCGGATCCGCCAGTGCTTGCGGTTGGGTGACAGCCCGCTGACTTCGGTGGTCACGGTGATGCGCTGATTGGCGCGCACTTCGCGCAGGTACTGGGTTTCCTCGCGCAGCAACACCGGGCCCAGGCGTAGTTTCTGGAAGCGTTCCATGGTGAAGCCATCGGCGGCCAGAAACCCGACACGGGCCTGCGCGGCATAATCCATGTAGGCGGTGTGGCGCATATGACCGTTGGGATCGAGGTCGGCCCAGCGGATATCGAATGATTGGCTTAAAGCTGCGCTCATGATGCAAGTCCAATGGCTGCATGGAATTGTGCGGCATCTTAACCCGGCACAAAAAAATATCGTCTAACCGCTGGCTGTTTGGAACCTGTCAAATAGCCTGCAACCCACTGATTTTAGAAAGTATATAGCGCTATACCCGATCTCCACTCGGGTTGTCCCTGCTGCTGTAATCAGCGAAAATACGCGCCCTTCCCGTGGAGTCAGCCATGCTTTCCCGACGCCAGCTCGCCAACGCCATCCGGGCGCTTGCCATGGATGCGGTGCAGAAAGCTAATTCCGGCCATCCCGGCGCACCCATGGGCATGGCGGATATCGCCGAGGTGTTGTGGAACGATTACCTGAAGCACAACCCGGCCAACCCGAAGTGGGCGGACCGCGACCGTTTCGTGCTCTCCAATGGGCATGGTTCCATGCTGCTCTATGCGCTGCTGCACCTCACCGGCTACGACCTGCCGATGTCCGAGTTGCAACGTTTCCGGCAATTGCATTCAAAGACGCCGGGGCATCCCGAGTACGGCCTGACGCCGGGTGTGGAGACCACCACCGGTCCGCTGGGTCAGGGGTTGACCAATGCGGTCGGTATGGCGATGGCGGAGAAAGTGCTTGCGACCCAGTTCAATCGTCCCGGTTTCAAGCTGGTGGATCACTACACTTATGTATTCCTGGGCGATGGCTGCCTGATGGAAGGTATCTCGCATGAGGCCTGTTCGCTGGCCGGCACCCTGGGCCTCAACAAGCTGATCGCGTTCTACGACGACAACGGCATCTCCATCGATGGCGAAGTGCGCGGCTGGTTCACCGACGATACCCCGGCGCGATTCGAAGCCTACGGCTGGCACGTGGTGCGGGCGGTGGACGGGCACGATGCCGCGGCGGTGAAGGAGGCGATCGAGGCCGCGCGTGCGGTGACCGACAAGCCGGTGTTGATCTGCTGCAAGACCATCATCGGTTTCGGCGCACCCAACAAGCAGGGCAAGGAATCGGCCCACGGTTCGGCGCTCGGTGAAGCAGAGGTCGCGCTGGCGCGCAAACAACTGGGCTGGAACTATGCACCGTTCGAGATCCCCGCCGGGTATTACGCGGGCTGGGATGCGCGTAAACGCGGCCAGGCGTTCGAAGATAACTGGAATACACTGTTTGCCGGTTACGGGAAGTCCTATCCGGAACTGGCAACGGAATTCACCCGCCGCATGCGTGGTGAATTACCACAGGGCTGGGCAACGCAAGCCGAACAGTTCGTGAAAGGCATGGCACAACAAGGTGCCGAGATCGCGACACGCAAGGCATCGGAACTCGCGCTCAACGGGCTGGCACCTGCGTTGCCGGAGCTGCTTGGCGGTTCTGCGGACCTCACCGGTTCCAACAACACCTGGTGGAAAGGTTCGCGCGCCATCAGTCGCCAGGATTTCGGCGGTAACTATGTATTCTATGGAGTGCGCGAGTTCGGCATGTCGGCGGTGATGAACGGTATCGCCTTGCATGGCGGTTTCATCCCCTACGGCGGCACCTTCCTGACCTTCTCGGATTACGCGCGCAATGCCTTGCGCATGGCGGCACTGATGGGCGCCGGCAGCATCTTTGTCTATACGCACGATTCCATCGGTCTCGGCGAGGATGGTCCGACCCACCAGTCCATCGAACATCTGGCAAGTTTGCGGCTGATACCGGGTATGGAATTGTGGCGCCCTTGCGATGACGTGGAGACGGCGGTGGCCTGGCAAGCCGCGATCGAACGTCGCAACGGCCCGACCGCGTTCGCGCTCTCGCGCCAGAATCTGCCGCATCAAGCGCGGGTCACTGCACAGATACGCGACATCCGTCGGGGTGGTTACGTCCTGCTCGACACCGACGGCGATCCGGATGCCATCATCATCGCGACCGGCTCCGAAGTGGCGCTGGCAGTCGCAGCCGCCAAGCGGATGGCGGAACATGACATCGCGGTGCGTGTGGTATCGATGCCGTGTACCAGTGTGTTCGATGCCCAGGACAGTGACTGGCATGAGTACATATTGCCGAAGCGGGTGACCGCGCGGCTGGCGATCGAAGCGGGCGTGACCGCGTGCTGGCATCGTTATGTCGGCGAGCGCGGCCGTATCATCGGCATAGACCGCTATGGGGAATCCGCGCCGGCCAGGGATCTGTTCGAATTTTTCGGTTTCACACTGGATAACGTGGTGAGCAAGGTCGAATCCATGTTGCAGCGTGAGCAGGTTGTTTCCTGATTCTCTAAGAGTTATCTGGAGGTATAGACGTCATGGCGATCAAAGTTGGCATCAATGGTTATGGCCGCATCGGGCGCAATATCCTGCGTGCGTTGTATGAAGGCAAGCGTAACAAGGAGCTGCAGATCGTCGCGATCAACGATCTCGGCGATGCCAATACCAATGCGCACCTGACTCGCCACGATACTGCACATGGGAGATTCCCCGGTGAAGTCACGGTCGAAGGCGATCACATGATCGTGAACGGCGACCGCATCCGGGTGTTTGCAGAACGCGATCCCGCCAGGATCGGCTGGGGCAGCGTCGGCGCCGACGTGGTGCTGGAATGCACGGGTCTGTTTGCCAGCAAGGTCAAGGCTTCGGCACATCTGGCCGGTGGCGCCAAGAAGGTCGTGATCTCCGCGCCAGGCGGCGAGGATGTGGATGCCACCATCGTGTACGGTGTGAATCATCAGATGCTCAAGGCGTCATATACCGTCATTTCCAATGCCTCCTGCACCACCAACTGCCTGGCGCCGCTGGTCAAGGTATTGCACGAAAAAATCGGCGTGCTTGGCGGCTTGATGAATACTGTGCATTCCTACACCAACGATCAGGTGTTGACCGACGTGTATCACAAGGATCTGCGCCGGGCACGTTCCGCGACGCATTCCATGATCCCCACCAAGACAGGTGCGGCAGCGGCCATCGGTCTGGTGATCCCGGAACTCGCTGGCAAGCTGGACGGCTTCTCGATCCGGGTGCCGACCATCAACGTGTCGCTGGTGGACCTGAGTTTCACCGCCGCGCGCGACACCAGCAAAGCCGAGATCGACAAGTTCATGAAAGAGGCTTCGCAGGGTGCGCTGAAAGGTATCCTGAATTACAACGACGAACCGTTGGTGTCGGTGGATTTCAATCATGATCCAGCGTCCAGCACCTACGATGCGACGCTGACCAAAGTCATGGGGCGGCTGGTTAAAGTCTGTTCCTGGTACGACAACGAATGGGGTTTCAGCAACCGGATGCTGGATACCACGCTGGCGTTGATGAACGCGAAGTAGGCAGTCTGCAACTTCCGACGTGCAGGTTTGCGACACTCCACGGATTACAAGGATCAATTAGTGACAATCATCAAGATGGCGGATCTGGATCTGAGCGGGAAGCGGGTCCTTATCCGGGAAGATCTGAATGTTCCACTGGACGAACATGCCCGTATCACCAGCGATGCGCGGATCCGTGCCTCGCTGCCGACCATCCAGGCAGCGCTGCAAGCCGGTGCACGAGTCATCTTGATGTCGCATCTGGGCCGGCCCAGGGAAGGTGAATTCGATGCTGCGTTGTCGCTGGCGCCGGTAGCAGAACGCTTGACCGAATTACTGGGTGTAAGAGTGCCATTGGTGAAAGACTGGATCGACGGTGTCGAGGTTGCTGCTGGCGACGTCGTGTTATGCGAGAACGTGCGTTTTCTGAAGGGCGAGAAAAAGGATGACGAAGCACTCGCAAGAAAGATGGCGGCGTTGTGTGACATCTATGTGATGGACGCTTTCGGTACCGCACATCGTGCCGAAGCTTCTACCCATGGGGTTGCGAAGTTCGCGCCGATCGCCTGTGCCGGCCCGCTACTGGCCGGTGAGCTGGATGCGCTGGGCCGGGCGCTCGAACATCCAGCACGGCCGCTGGTCGCGATCGTCGCGGGTTCCAAGGTGTCGAGCAAACTTACCGTGCTGGAAACGCTCACCAGGATCGTGGATCAGTTGATCGTCGGTGGCGGCATCGCCAACACCTTTATCGCTGCTGCCGGTCACAAAGTCGGCAAATCATTGTATGAAGCAGACTTGGTGCCGGAAGCGAAACGCCTGACCGGAGCGGCGCAGGCACGCGGCGCAGCGATCCCGGTGCCGAGTGATGTGGTGGTGGCAAATGAGTTTTCTGCCAATGCCGAAGCGGATGTACGCGCGGTGGACGAAGTTGGCAGCGACGAGATGATCCTCGACATCGGCCCGGATACGGCGGAGGCCTATGCGAATATCCTGAAAGGTGCCGGTACCATCGTCTGGAATGGACCAGTGGGGGTATTCGAGTTCGAGCAATTCGGCGAAGGTACCAGGACACTGGCGCATGCGATTGCAGAGAGCCCGGCATTTTCGATTGCCGGTGGCGGCGATACGCTCGCGGCGCTGGATAAATATGGGGTCGCGGATCGTATCTCCTATGTCTCCACCGGAGGCGGGGCTTTTCTGGAGTTTCTGGAAGGAAAGAAGTTGCCTGCCGTCGCCGTCCTGGAAGCGCGTGCTGCATCGACCGGGAAACGCAAACAGGCATAAAGTATCAGACGTGAACAGTCAGCCGTAATCGGCGTCATGTTATCGGTTTCTCGGGCATTGCCGCTTACCAATTTCATCTACACAGGCGCATAATCAATGCCCATGCCACGCAGAACCAAAATCCTCGCCACGCTGGGACCTGCTACTGACGATCCGGAGATCATGCGTTCCATCATCCGCGCGGGGGTGGACGTCGTGCGCCTGAACTTCTCCCATGGCGAAGCCGCTGATCACAGACGCCGCATCCAACTGGTCCGCACAGCCTCTGCCGCAGTAGGCAAGGATGTGGGCATCCTTGGGGATCTGCAGGGTCCCAAGATACGGATCGAAAAATTCCGTAACGGTCACATCACGCTCAAGGATGGACAGAATTTCGTGCTGGATGCGGGTCTGGCTGACGATGCCGGCAGTGAAGAATCAGTCGGATTGACTTACAAGGCCTTGCCGAATGACGTGAAGGCAGGCGATGCACTGGTGCTCGGCGATGGCGAGATCATGTTACGCGTCGAGGCGGTGCGGGGTGCCCGGATAGAGTGCAAGGTGGAGATCGGCGGCGAACTCTCCGATCACAAAGGCATCAACCGTCAGGGTGGCGGGTTGTCTGCAGCCGCACTTACCGACAAGGACCTGCGCGACATCGAACTCGCTGCGGAGCTGGATGTGGATTATCTGGCAGTGTCGTTTCCGCGCGATGCCAGCGATATGCAGCGGGCTCGCAAATTACTGCGGGCCGCGGGTGGTAAAGCCGGGATGGTCGCCAAGATCGAACGGGCCGAGGCGATCCAGAACCTCGATGAGATCATCGGTGAGTGCGATGCGGTCATGATCGCGCGCGGTGATCTGGCAGTCGAGATCGGCGATGCGGAATTGCCCGGGATCCAGAAACTTATCATCCACCGGGCGCGCGAATTGAACCGGGTGGTGATCACCGCCACGCAGATGATGGAGTCGATGATCCACAGTCCCGTGCCGACGCGTGCCGAAGTGCTGGATGTGGCGAACGCAGTGATGGATGGTACCGATGCGGTGATGCTGTCGGCGGAGACCGCGGCCGGAAAATATCCGCTCAAGACTGTGGAAGCCATGGCGCGAGTGTGTCAGGGCGCCGAGAAGCAGCGCATGACCCAGCGTTCGCGGCACCGCATGGATCAGCATTTCAACAAGGCGGATGAAGCCATCGCCATGGCAGCCATGTATATCGCCAATCATCTGGATGTGAAAGCCATCCTCGCGCTCACCGAATCCGGTTCCACCGCATTGTGGATGTCGCGTATCCGTTCCGGTATCCCGATCTATGCCATGACCCGGCATGAAGCCACTCGGCGCCGCGTCACGCTGTACCGGGGTGTGTATCCGGTAGCGTTCGATGTCATGCACACCAATCCCGACCATGTGCTCAGGGATGCTTCGATCGAGCTCAAGCGCCGCGGTACGGTGCAGGACGGCGATATGGTGATCTGCACCAAGGGCGAATTCAGCGGTGTGATCGGCGGCACCAACAGCCTCAAGATCCTGCGCGTGGGCGACTGACTGATTGAGAAGTTTATCGCCGTACCGGGCTTGCACAGCTTCGATTTCCACATATCGGCATTTCCCGAAGTTGACCTTGCCGGTTTTCTTGTGATAATTGACACTCTGTCGTATTATTACTAGATGTCTAGTAGGTTGCGATGCGGCATGGGGCCGGCATCTAAGCAACTCTTATTCGGTATTCAGGCTGTATTTTCAATAAGTTTGGGGGTTTTATTCATGCGTTTACTATCTGTCGCAACCGTGGTTGCAGCGTTCTGTGTTGCCGGAGCCACCCTGGCTCAAACTGGCAGCGTGTCCACACCGGCCCGGGCTGATCTCCATGCACATCGGATCATGGGCCCGGTGGCCCATGTCGGGCATGCCGATGCGACTGCCCGTTATATCGTGCGCTTCAAGGATGCACCGGCCGCGCTATATACAGGGGGCATCGAGGGATTCAAGGCGACTAGCCCGCATGTGACCGGGGGTCGGCAACTCGATGCGCGGTCCTCACCGGTCCGTGCTTATGTCGGCTATCTCGAATCCCGGCATACCGAATTCTTGAAACAGGCAGATTCGGTGCTACACCGTACGCTCGAACCGCACTTTCAGTATCAATATGCGCTCAATGGCATGTCGGTCAGCCTGAACCGCGTGGAGGCTGCGAAGCTGGCGCGCATGGCGAATGTCATATCGGTGCAGCCGGTACGCTATTACCGCCCACAAACTGCTACCGCGATTCCAGCCAGCGCCGCAGATACGTATTACAGCCGTTCCTGGATCGGCGCCCCCACCGTTTGGGCGGACAAGACGTACAGTAATCTCGATAACGAAGGCGAAGGTATCGTCGTCGCGGATGTCGATACCGGCATCAACTCGGGTAACTCCTCCTTTGCTGCCGTCGGACCCAAAGACGGTTTCCCGACCACTGATCCGTTGGGCAGTGGCAAATACCTCGGTGTCTGTGACAGTAGCAATGCGAGCGATGGGACCCTGGCCGATGCCGCCGATTATCCTCAAACCTATCAGTCCAAATTTCATTGCAATGACAAGTTGATCGGTGCCTATACGTATACCAAAGGCGAGAACGATCGCAAATCACCGGAAGATTCAGAGGGGCACGGTTCGCATACCGCCAGCACCATGGTGGGCAATTTCGTCGATGTCACTCTGAGCACGCTCGGGATCACGGTACCGATCTCAGGCGTCGCACCGCACGCCAACATCATCGCCTATGACGTCTGCGATCCGACCGATCTGTGTGGCAGCGATGGCAGCGTCGCGGCGGTGGAACAGGCCATCAAGGATCAATCCACCATCAAGGCTGCTGCCGGCAGTGCCTTCAAGGGCATGGTGATGAACTATTCCATCGGTGGCGGCGAAGACCCGTATAACGATCCGGTCGAACTGGCATTCCTGTCGGCAGTCGAAGCCGGCATCTATGTATCGACCTCCGGTGGCAATGGTGGACCCGGGAATGCGATCCTCGGTGATCCGACTCAACTCTATTCCGTGGAACACTGGGGACCGTGGCTGGCGAGTACGGCCGCCAGCACCCATGACGGCGTTTTCGGTAACAACAACGTAAGCGGATTCACAGGTGGCGACTCCACCACGCTGTCCAGCGTGCCGGACCCCATCACCGGCGAAGGCGCTACCGCCGCATTGGCTTCCACCAGCATCGTTTATGCGGGTGACACTGATTACGATTATTCGCCCTATCCCGGCACGTTCTCGACCAGTGGTGTCTATACGCAGTCAGGCGAGAATTATCCTGACCCGTCCGGTTTTTCGGCACATCAGGCAGCGGCCGAATGTCTGTATCCGTTTCCGGCCAGCACCTTCCCGGCCGGCAGCATCGTAGTCTGCGATCGCGGCGATATCCCGCTGGTGGACAAGGCCGATAACGTCAAGCAGGGTGGCGCGGGCGGCATCATCATCGTCTCGCAGTCAGGCAGTGCGCTGATCTCGGAACCGTATGAGATTCCGGGCACCATGATCGCAAACAGCGATGGCGTGTTGCTGGAAGCCTGGCTGACAAACGCTACCACCATGGCCGATAAAGGCACCGGGTCCGCGGCCATGGCGCAAATCGATGGCACCGGCCTGACGTCCGATCCCAGTGAGGCGGATCAGATCGCCGACTTCAGTTCGCGTGGTCCCACCGAGACGGTGTTTGACGATCTGGTCAAACCGGATCTGGCGGCGCCAGGCGTCAACGTGCTGGCAGCGGTATCGAATCCGAAGTACACCGATGGTGTGGTCGGTGGTGCCGATCAGCCGGAGACCTACGATTTCTACGATGGCACCTCCATGGCTTCACCGCACGACACTGCCGGAGGGGCCTTGCTGATGCAGTTGCATCCACAGTGGACGCCTTCGGAGATCAAATCAGCGATGATGCTGACGGCTGTGACCGCCGCGAATGGCACCAGTCCCGGGCTGACCGACCAGTGTGAAAGTCTGGACTCGGGTGACAACTGTATTGCCGGCACTACGGTGCCTTCACCACAGGTCCGCGGCGCAGGGCGCATCGATCTAGATGCGGCCAGCCGCAGCGGCATCGTACTCGATGAGACGGGTGCGCATTACAAAGCCGCCAATCCGGATAACGGTGGAGATCTCACCACCCTCAATCTGGCGAGTCTGGCCAACGACGACTGCATCGGAAGCTGCAGTTGGACACGTACGCTGAGCAGCGGGTTAAGCACGGTAACCGCGACTTACAATGTCACGGTTTCCACGCCCACCGGTCTGACACTCACAGTTACGCCGTCCAGTTTCAGTCTGGCTCCTGGCGCAACCCAGAAGATCAAAGTGACTGCGGATGTCACTGGATTGACTGCTGCGCAATGGACGTTCGCCGAGGTCGATATCACAAGTTCAGACAATGGCGATGATGGCCAACCGATCCCGGCCATGCATCTGCCAGTTTCGCTCGAGCGGCAGTTACCAGAACCGGTCATGACGGTGTCGCCGACCAGTCTGAGTTTCAGCCTGAATCAGGGTCAGAATCTGCAGTCGACGCTGAGTATCGGTAACGTTACGGGTACGGCAGATCTGAACTGGGTGTTCAGTACCGGTAATGTGACGGGCGCCAGCATCTGGAATCAAGCTGTATCAAGCAGTGGTCAAGGTTATGGTTCCGGCTTCTTTACGCCGGATCAGCATGGTATTTATGCGGCCGACCATTTTGTGATGCCGGCGAGTGGCAGCGTAAGCGAACTGGTGGCTGAAGGCTTTGCCCAGGACGGCAGTAGTGCACTGGATCTGGCCTCCACGGCTACAGCAATCGATTGGTACATCTACAAGGATGGTAACGGTGCACCGGCCGGAAATCCGGAGGATGGAAAGAGTGACTATGTCTGGCATTTCAGTTCGACGCCGACGGGTCCGGGAGTCGATACCACCAATGGCACGATCACCCTGGATCTGGCTGCAGCCGGACAAGCCCCGCCGAAATTGGCAACCGGCACCTATTGGCTGATAGTCTCACCGACGATCAATGCCGGAATGACTGATCCCAACGGTGCTGCCTGGTACTGGTTTGAGGGGAACTCGGCCGATGGCAACAGTGATGCCATGGAGATTGATCCCTCGAATGCATTCGGTCAGGGTGCTGGATGGCAGGCACTCCAGACTTCGTTGGCATTTACTGTCACCGGTACGGTGAATTGTTCCGATAGTCTGGCTGGCCTCACGCTCAGTGCCAAGAGCGGGAAAGTGAAGATCGGAGACACAAGCAAGATAACTGCAAGCTTCGATGCCTCCGCAATAAAAGTCGGTACCTACAATATCGCATTGTGTGTAACCGGCGATGATCCAGTTACACCTCTGGCTGCAGTGCCAGTTTCAATCACTGTCCTTGAGCCGCCAACGAATTCCGGAAGCGGCAGTAGCGGTGGTGGTGGCGGCGGCGGCGGTGCAGGGATAGCGGTGTTGCTGGGACTGGGTTTGATATCTTTGATGAAGCGCCGTAGCTGATCCTCAAAGAGTTGGTTTCTATATTGAGGGCCGGGTTTACCGGCCCTTCTTTTTGCCCGATGTTACGGAATTACAACCAACCTTTCTGGCGTGCGATACGTGCTGCTTCGACACGGTTATTGGCACCGAGTTTGCCGATGGCTTCTGAAAGGTAATTACGCACGGTGCCTTCCGAGAGGAACAATTGCCTGGCGATCTCGGCGCTGGCAAAGCCTTCGCCGGCCAGTCGCAGCACCTGCCGCTCGCGATCGTTGAGCGGGTCTTCGCTGTCCCAGGCCGCGGTCGCGAGTTCCGGTGCGATCATCTTGCCGCCGCGATGCACGGTGCGGATGGCATCCGCGAGTTGTTCCGCCGGTGCATCCTTGAGCAGGTAACCACGCACCCCGGCATCGAGCGCGCGCCGCAGATAACCCGGACGTGCGAAGGTGGTGACGATGATCACGCGTGCTGCATGTCCACGTTGTTTCAAGGCATCTGCGAACTCGAGGCCGGTCATGCCGGGCATCTCGATATCCGTCACGACCACGTCCGGCTGTAATTTCTCCGCGAGCTGTAGTGCGTCCTTGCCATTTGTGGCGCGGGCGACCACCTTGATGTCCTGCTCCATCTCGAGCAACGCGGCCAGTGCACCCAGTATGAGTGATTGATCTTCGGCAATCAGTACGCTGATGCTCATGCCGCAGATTCGGTCAGGCTGATGTTTCCGGGGACATCGGTACCCATCAATGGCAAGCTGGCAGTAACGCGTGTGCCTGTGCCATCCGATTCGATATCAAGCGAGCCGCGCAGCGCTGCGAGCCGTTCACGCATCCCCTTGAGACCGTTACCGGCACGGATTCGCCCACCGTGACCGTCATCCTGGATGTGCAACCTGGCGTACACTCCGTCGCAGAAAAGTTTCACGTTGCAATGGCGGGCTGCGGCGTGACGTACCACATTGGTGATTGCCTCACGCAATACCAATGCAAACAGGTGATCGTGGGCGGGTGGGCAATTGTGGCTGGTCACGAGCTCGGAAGTCAGCTCGACCTTGGCGGTACTCAATGCGATACGCGCGATCGCCATCTCGCCTGCCAGACCGCCACTGCGATAACCGCCCACTGCTTCACGTACCTGGCGGAGTGCGCCACGTGAGATTGCTTCGAGTTCCCTGATCTCGCGCGCTGCCGATTCCATATCGCGCTCTGCGAGTCTCGCAGCGAGCTCCGCCTTTACGGTGATGAGGGTCAGAGTGTGGCCGAGCAGGTCGTGCAGATCGCGGGCAATGCGTTCGCGTTCGGCGGTCGCGGCGAGCCGTCTGATCTCTTCCTGCGATTCGTCGATCGCACGCCGCTTGGCTTCGTCATCCGCAAACCAAGCGTTGGCAAGCCCGATGATGCCGCCGACCATGAGCGTGGGGAGCCAGAACCATACCGAATGCATGTAACCGGCGTCGGGCATGAA
The DNA here is from genome assembly GCA_035690065.1 of Gammaproteobacteria bacterium. GTDB lineage: Bacteria > Pseudomonadota > Gammaproteobacteria > Natronospirales > REEB76 > DASSKW01. Next base: position 17,079 of record DASSKW010000084.1, on the reverse strand, counting down.
ATACAAGACAGCAACTTCGATCATGAACCCGCCCAGTACCAGGACGAGTGCAGTCAGACTCTTGCGCAGATTGTGGTAATGCCCAGTCAGGGCAGCAGCGTAGATGACGAACGTGTGACCGGTCCCGGTATAGAGGACGAAGACGTAGCCGAGCGTGGCGATGCCGGACAGCAAACCGGCCAGCTGTCGCTGGTTGCAATTGTAGCTGCGGAAATACAGCACCAGGAAGACCAAAGCAGCCGAGATTGACAAGATCCACTTGGCCGTACTCCAGGGAGCTATGCCAGGCCATTGTATGAAGAAGAATCCCAGATACAGGAGCCATAGGTACGGTGTCCAACCGGCCCACGGTGAGGAGGGCAGCAACCGCCGGTGCAGCCGCAGCAAAGGTCTGCCGATATGTGATCCGATTCTGGAAAGCAAGGGCTGCATGGGGTTTAGCGTATCACCAGTGTTGTAGTACACGACCGTCTTTCCGGGCTGGCGTCATCCAGCATGGCCAGCGGCTGTGTGGCCGCAGCCTGCTTATCAGAGAGGGTTGATAGCATGGATGTCGTGGCTTCCGGTGACCAGTTCTCTACGTCAGAACTTCGGGGTGACGATTGTCATGCGGTTTGCCGCATGGACTGTTTGCGGGTTTTCAGTTGATCAGGCGCAAGGCGTACGGGTAGCGGTAATCCACTCCTTTCGAGGCCTGGACTGCGGCGATGACGATGAAGACCAGGTCAAAGACGACCAGTGCCCACAACAGGAAGAAGCCGATGATAATCAGCATGAGCACGAAACAGATCATCGCGCCGATAGCGATGGTGATCTGGAAGTTCAAGGCTTCCTTGCCCTGCGAATTGACGAACGGTATCTCGTCTTTCTTTACCAGCCACACCACCAATGGCCCGATGATGGAGCCGAATGGGATGACGAACCCGGCCAGGGCGCTCAGATGCGCTGCCATCCCCCAGTTGCGTTCTGCTTCAGTTGCCATGTGCATATCTCCCGATGAGCTTGGTTGCATTTCGCCCTGGTCCGCCCCTCCCGGATCCTGACGCCTGCCCAAAGCCTGCCGATTTGAGGCGGCCTTGGCAAGTTTGCCGCCCCCTTGGGTTACCATGAGCCGCCCTTTTGCCCGTCGCTTGGGAGTCGTTATGAAGCGTTTCGCTTTGCGCTCGCTGGCCTTGCTCTGCGTACTGCTGCTGGCCGTGGTGCTGGGAACCTGGCTGTTTCTCAAGGGCAGCGCGCCGCGGCTTGATGGACGATTGGCATTCGCGGGATTACACGCCCCGGTCACGGTTACCCGCGATAGTTTGGGAGTACCTTCGGTGCACGCGGCAGACCGGCAGGATGCAGCCCGGGTGCTCGGTTTCCTGCATGCCCAGGATAGATTTTTCCAGATGGACCTGATGCGCCGGCTGGCAGCCGGTGAATTGTCTGCACTGGTCGGACCGGGCGCGATCGAACTGGATAAATCCCACCGGCTTTACCGCTTGCGCAGCGTGGCCCGGGAAGTGGTGGCGCAAGCGACGCCGGAACAACGGGCGCTGCTGGTTGCATATGCACAAGGGGTCAATGCGGGCCTCAAGGCGTTGCATGTTTGGCCCTTCGAGTACGGCATCCTGATGACGCGCCCACAACCGTGGAGTCCCGAAGATTCGGTGCTGGTGATCTACGCCATGTATTTCAATCTGCAGAGCCCGGAGGACCGACGCGAATCCGATCTGGCACTGATGCGGGAGATTTTACCGGCAGCGTTGTTCGATTTTCTCAATCCCGCGGGTACTCGCTGGGATGCACCTATCCAGGGCAGCGCTTACGGGCATGCCCCGATCCCCGGCAGCGATGTGGAGGATCTGCGCAAGCAGACCGCCGGCGCATTGAACACATCCGTGCCGGCCTCAGCATTGCCACGTCGCGATATCGGCAGCAATAATTTCGCAGTGGCGGCGGCGCATAGCGCAGATGGGCACGCGCTGCTGGTCAATGATATGCATCTCGGTCTCGCAGTGCCGAATATCTGGTATCGGGCCCAACTCGATTACCCGGATCCGCAACATGCCGGACAGCAGATTACGGTCACCGGCGTGACGCTACCCGGGATGCCGGTAATCGTGGCCGGCAGTAACGAACATGTGGCCTGGGGTTTCACCAACAGCTATGGCGATTGGGTGGATCTGGTGCAACTGCATACCGACCCGACCGACCCCACCCGCTACATGACCGCCGATGGTTGGCGCAGTTTCACACATCACGAAGAAATCATCCGCGTGAAGCATCATGCGAGTGTCAGGTTCGACATTACCGACACGATCTGGGGCCCGGTGGTGGGCAAAGGTCATGACGGCGTGATGCGCGTCTCGCACTGGATCGCTGAGGATCCCGCCGCCACCAATCTGGAACTCGGCGACATGGATTCCGCTAGCGATGTACAAAGTGCGATGGCGGTCGCGAATCGCGCCGGCATCCCGGCGCAGAATTTCGTGGTAGCAGATTCAGGCGGACACATCGCCTGGACCATCGCCGGCCGGATCCCGATCCGCAACGGATACGATCCGCAATTCCCGGCTTACTGGGACAAACCCGATGTTGGTTGGACCGGCTGGCTGGCACCGGACCGATATCCCCGTATCGTCGATCCCGCGAACGGGCGCTTGTGGACCGCCAATGCAAGGGTGGTAGATGGCGCGATGCTGAAGCAGATCGGCGATGGTGGGTACGATCTGGGTGCGCGCGCTCAGCAGATCCGCGATGACTTGATGGCGAAAGATAAATTCACTCCCACCGACTTGTTGCACATAGAATTGGATGATCGGGCCGTATTCCTGGGGCGCTGGCGTTCATTGCTGTTAAGGCTGCTGACGCCCGAGCGCACCATGCAGTATCCGAAACGTGACGAGTTCCGACGCGATGTCGAAGCCTGGGGTGGACAGGCGGCAGTGGATTCCGTGGGTTATCGATTGGTACGCGATTTCCGTGCCCGCGTGGATGACATGGTCTTCAGCGCCGTGTTGGCGCCATGCAGAAAAGCTGATCCGGATTTCGATTACCACACTCTCACGCAGCGTGAAGCACCGTTGTGGGCACTGGTTACACAGCAACCGGTGAATTTTCTGGATCCCCGCTACCAATCCTGGGACGGGTTATTGCTGGCCGCCGTCGATCACGTCATCAACGAACTGTGGAGAGACGATAGCGGCCTGGCAACCCGTACCTGGGGCGAACACAACACAGTGCGTATCCAGCATCCGCTGAGCCGCGCATTGCCGTTCCTTGGTCACTGGCTGGATATGATGCCAGTGCAATTACCGGGCGACAGCAATATGCCGCGGGTACAGGGGGTCGATTTCGGCGCCTCGGAACGCATGGTAGTGGCACCCGGACATGAACAGGACGGTATCTTCGAGATGCCGACCGGGCAGAGCGGTTATCCGTTATCGCCGTTCTATCGTAACAGCGGACCGGCCTGGGAGAATGGGGCAGCGACACCTTTCCTGCCCGGCACTGCTGTGCATACACTGATCCTGCAGCCGCAGAAATAGCCTTCTGTCACAGTGGAGGAGGGTGCGTTCAGGAAGAAGCGCAGGCGGTATCGATGGTCCTGCGGCTGTTGCGATGGCGGGATTCAGAGTCTCCCGGAAGAGACGTTGTCGGGAGTTGTTGTCGGGGCAGCAGATAGTTGCTGTCGACTTTCTATCCAGTCGATCAATATATTCAGCTGACGGACATCCTCGCGCGCGTTGCGGGCTTCAAGTTCATGCACGCATAACCCCTGTTCGGATGCATGCGCGTAATTCTGGGTATCGCGGAAAGTTGCGACAAACGGGATCTCGAGCGTGTCCAGAAAGCGCCGCAACTTGTCGTACATCTGAGTGTTTTTCTTGACCCGGTTGGCGATCACCGCGACGCGGTCCGCACGCCGTTCGATACGCCCCGCGATCAGCAGGTCTGCAACGCAACGCGAGGCGGCGTGGATGTCGATATCCGAAGGTAGCACGGGGATCAGGATCGCATCGGCGCCGCGGGTCACGTCCTGCAGCCGCATCGGTTCCAGTCCCGCTGGCGTGTCCACGATCAGGCGTTCTGTATCCGGTGGTATGCGTAACTGGAAACTGCGGGTGACGCGGTTACCGCGTTCGGTGCCCTGGATGCCGACGATAGACGCATGTTTCTGACTCCGGTTGGCAAGCCAGTGAAGGCTTGAGCCTTGCGGGTCCATATCGAGGATCGCGGTCTGGAAGTCGTGCGAGGCGTAGTAACCAGCCAGGTTGGTGGACAGGGTGGTCTTGCCGCAACCGCCTTTGGTATTCAGCACCACGACACGCAGCAAGGGACGAACCACCCGCGGTACAGGCGGAGCTTCTGCTGACTGCAGCAGAGGTTGCGTCGTCGCGAACTTGTTACGCCACAAATTCAGGTTTGACATGCAGGATGGTTTCCGTGCTCACATTGACAATCACGAATAGATACTTCAAGACTCAAGGCCATCGCCTTGAATATACATAAGTTTAGTCTGTCCTGCTGGGACGTCCAGCCCATTTAACCGTAATCGGGCGGGTGCCCAGGCAGTTTCTGTTGCCGTGTCACGGTGTCCAGTTCCCGGTGGCGCCCTGAAGTTGATATCGGACCGCTTGCAGTGACGCTTGCCGCTATCAAGCATATAGTTACCGAGCCGCTGCCGCCGTGACCCACATCTCATTAAATTTGCCGGACCCGACTCGGGCCCTGATCAGTACTGGATCGAAACGGTTACTTGCCGGGGGTAGGATGGCGGTGGGAATGCAGCCGGGGCGTGGCAGACTGATTTGAGAGGGGCATCAAACTATGGATGAGAGGCAAGCTACGAACCGCGTCGGGCAACGTCCACGTGTCGGTCTGGTACTGCCGGGAGGCGGGGCACGCGCAGCTTATCAGGCGGGCGTTCTGAAAGCGATCGCCGAGCTGCTGCCAGCCGGTTACCCCAATCCTTTCCCTGTCATCGCCGGAACCTCCGCGGGGTCGATCAACGCGGCCCTCATCGCCAGCCAGGCACTGCATTTTCATGCGGGGGTCACGCATCTGGTCGGCGTCTGGGAAAACATCACTACCGATCGCGTGTTCCGTACCGATAGTCTGACGATCCTCAAAACCGGCATGGTCTGGCTGATCACGTTGTTGCACGCCGGGTTCGGCCGTTACAACCCCATCTCGTTGCTTGACAATTCCCCCTTGCGGCGCTTGTTGGAACAACACATCGTGTTCGCGCACTTGCAACAGGCGATCGACGAAGGCGCGCTGGATGCGCTGGCTATTACCGCTTCGGGTTATTCCTCGGCCCGCTCGATCAGTTTCTACAAGAGCCGCGCCGGGACCCAACCTTGGCATCGCATGCGGCGTCTTGGACAGCCCGCCGAGTTGCATCTTGATCACATCATGGCGTCGGTTGCGTTACCGATGATCTTTCCGGCAGTACGCATCGGCCGTGAATATTTCGGTGATGGGTCGATGCGTCAATCTGCGCCTTTGAGCCCGGCGGTGCATCTCGGTGCGGAGCGCGTCCTGGTCATCGCGGTGCGTAATGAACACACCAATCGCCTGCCGGACAGCGATGAAGAACTAGCGTACCCCTCGCTGGGACAGATCGCAGGCTACATGCTCGACACCCTGTTCATGGACAGCATCTACGGCGATCTGGAGCGGCTCCAGCGCATCAACGAGACGGTCAGCCACATCCATGACGGCCCGTCTTCATTGAAGGTCATCGAGACCATGGTGGTGGTACCGAGTGAAGATATCCGCGACATCGCTCAGCGCCACAAACAGGAATTCCCGCGCAGTGTGCGCTTGTTGTTGCGCGGAGTCGGAGGCTTGCGCCGCAGCGGCAGTCAGTTGCTGAGTTATCTTTTATTCGAGAGCGGTTATTGTCGAGAACTCGTGGAACTGGGTCACCGGGATGCGTTGGCGCAGTCAGATAAACTGCTGAATTTCATCTGCGGGGATCAGGTACCCAAGTGAAGCCCGGATACCAGCGTGATGTTGACCGGTTGCCCCATGAGTAGCCCCATGAAATTATCGGCAGATTCGCGCAAGCGTCTATTGCTTCTGACCGTCGGGATAGTACCCCTGACGAATCTGCTGGTCTATGCGTGGGTTTCAGCCAATCTGGTTATTTCGCGGGATCAGTGGCGGTTCCTGCCGATGGTTGAGGATTGGTTTGAAGGGCGTTTTGCGCTCATCTCACTCTGGCTGACGCACTCGCAGCACCGCATCCCGGCCTACAAGGTTCTCTTTCTGCTGGATGCGCGGTTTTTCGGACTCAATATGCGTCTCGAGGTGATGCTTGGAACGGCATTGCTTGCGTTAGCTGTTTTTCACATGCTGAAGCGGTTTATGGATACCGCTCCCGAGGGGATTCCCAGGCGGAGGCTGTTGCTGGGCAGTGCGCTTATCGCATTGCTTGGATTCAGTCTCAATCAATGGGCCAGCTTGATATACGGTCTTGGTGCCTTGAATGGTTTCGGACGCATCGCGTTCTTCGTCGAGTTCTGGCTCCTGTTAGATATCTGCCTCAGACGTGAAGCGTCAGTATTTGCGATCATCGGAGTCTGTACGTTGCTGGTCTTCACTCTGATCGCGTGGGCAGGTGGTCATGGACCGGCTTTCCTGCTTGCGAGCCTCACGACGATTGCGCTGGTAATCCTGCAAACCGGATGGGGGCAGAGACAGCTTCGCTGGCTGGCTATCAGCCTGCTTGTCTCGGGAGTTGCAGCTGAATGCGTGTACTGGCTTGTTGGGCCTATACCGGCAGCACAGGGCGCACTAAGCGGATTCTTGCAGGCGGTTGCGACACATCCCAGGCGCGCAGTCGAGTATGTGCTCATGGCGCTTTGCAACAGTGCGATTCCTGTTGCTGGTATGGAACATCATGGATGGCCGCATGCTCTAACGCTCATCATCGGAGCCGGCATAGCGATGATCTATCTTGCAGCCATCATCCTCTTCGTGCACAGGCGGTGCTGGCGGTCGAGTTGCATGCCATTGTTTCTGATGGGTTATGGGTTATTCGTTATCTGCTCGATCTTCGCTGCCCGTTTCACCAGCGAGGGTATGGCGAACGCCGTAGCACCGAGATATGTGCTGGATACCCAGCTGGGCCTTATCGGCTGCTGCTGGAGTCTGTTCCTCTGGGTTGATGATTGCAGCAGCGCCAGGTTCTTGCTGAGACCGGCAGCCTTGTTGCCCGTTATGTTTGCTGCGGTTCTGTTGCTCGAAGGGCTGGATTCGGGGATGCTGTGGATACACAATCGAGAACAACGCAAGATGTTTGCTGATGCAGTCGAAGAGGTTCGCTCAGGAGATTTCGAGGCGCAGGACTGGATATGTCCGGATGAGGCGCTGTGCCGGACAGGGACCGCGTTCATGCGGCGCGCAAGACTCAATATTTTCAGGGGTGCTGCTGGCAGGACATCCGATTAAATGCAGTCGCAAGTTTGGTAGCGTCACTTCAGTTCGTTGTGGCGCAGCAGGACTTCGCGCCCGGCCGAACGGAATCTGGCGGCCAGCTTTTCTACCACGAACACCGACCGATGGAAGCCGCCGGTGCAACCCACCGAGATTGTCAGATACTGCCGGTTTGAATCTTCGAAGCGCGGAATCCAGTCTTCCAGGAATCGGATCAGGTCGGCGAGGAAATGTTGTACGGTCGGATCTTTCTCAAGGTAGCTCGCCACCGCTGGATCGCGACCGGTGAGCGGACGCAGGGCCGCTTCCCAATACGGGTTCGGCAGACCGCGGGCATCGAACACGAAATCGGAATCGCCAGGCAGGCCATGCCGGAAACCGAATGACTGGAACAGCAAGGACAGACCCTGACGTTCTTCACGATGGATACGCGCACGCACCAGTTCGCGTAATTCGTGCACTGACGTGCGGGTGGTCTCCAGCACTACATCAGCTTCGTCGGCGATGCTGCCGAGGATCTCGCGTTCCGCGCGGATCGCATCACGCAACGGGCGGCCTTCCACGGCCAGCGGGTGCGGGCGGTGAGTCTCGTTGTAGCGTTTGAGCAGGGTGCTTTCATCCGCATGCAGATACACGATCTCGCATTCGATGCCTTCGGTGCGCAATTGCCGCACCGTCTGCGGTACTTCCCGGATGTCCTCGATGCGGTTGCGCGCATCTATCCCTACAGCCATGCGGCTGTAAGCCGGATTATGGGTCAGTACAGTATCGCGAGCGAAGTCCTGCAACATGCTGGCCGGCAGGTTATCCACACAGAAATAACCCAGATCCTCCAGCATGTGGAGTGCGACGGATTTGCCGGAACCGGACAGGCCGCTGAGGATGATGAGGCGCATGCGTATCAGATCAGGTTATGGTTGCGCATAAACTAGCACATTTTCTTTTCGTGCGGTGCCGAGGAGGGAGTCTGCCGCCTGAGTGCCGATTAGATGGATGGCCGGAGATTATCCCCCCATAAAAAACGGCGCGCCTGAAGCGCGCCGCAGACACACAATTGCAGTGAGATCCGTCAGGGCGTAGCCAGGGTTCGTACGCTGGCACGATCGTGATGATTGGTGAGTTTCTCCTTGTGTTTCTTGATCTGCCGGTCGAGCTTGTCGGTCAGACAATCGATCGCCGCGTACATGTCCTGTTCGGTGGCGTCCGCGAACAGCGTGGCACCGTTCACCTGGATGGTCGATTCCGCCTTGTGTTGCAGTTTCTCCACGGTCAATACCACATGCAGGCCGGTGACATTATCGAAATGCCGCTCCAGTCGCTCGAACTTGTTCTGTACGTAGGTGCGGAGCGCCGGCGTCAGGTCCACATGATGACCAGTGATATCTATTTGCATGGTTCACTCCTAGCTGTCGTCATTTTCACCTCGTCTCGAGGCGTTTGCGCTCGTAAGCCGGCGGGATCGTCATGGCTTCACGGTACTTTGCGACCGTGCGTCGGGCCACGCGGACTCCGCGGTTTACGAGCTCCCTGGTAATACGGTCGTCGCTCAGTGGTTGGTGTGGGTCTTCCTGAGCGACAAGCTTCCTGATCATGGCGCGGATGGCGGTGGACGAAAGTGCACTACCATTATCTGTTGACAATTCATTCGAGAAAAAGTGCCTGAATGCGAAGTTGCCGCGCGGCGTGGATATGTATTTGTTGGCGACCACGCGAGAGATGGTGGATTCATGCAGTGCGAGTTCCGCTGCGACATCTTTAAGCAACAACGGTCGCATGGCTTCCTCGCCATCGTCAAGGAATGCGCTCTGATGTCGCACCATGGATTCAGCTACGCGTAACAGGGTTTCATTACGCATCCGCAGACTGCGTACCAGCCAGCGTGCTTCCTGTAACTGACGATTCAGGTCCGGGCTGGCATCGCGCTGGCGACGGCCGAGCGCCGAGGCATAGGCTGCATTGATACGGATCCGCGGTGCGGTATTGGGATTGAGTTCCACGCGCCAGTGCCCATCGCGGCGTTGGACCACGACGTCAGGGTGGATGTAATCGACGGTCCCGGAACCAAGCGTGGTCCCAGGACGCGGATTCAGGGATTGCACCAGCACCAGCGCCGCATCCAGCTCGGTGGCGGTGACATCGAGTAGCCGGCACAGACGCTCATGGCCGTGGGCGGCGAGTGCATCGAGGTGCTGGCTTACCAGTGTCTGAGCCAGCGCGTGCGCAAGGGTCGATTGATCCATCTGGCGCAACTGGATCTGGAGGCATTCCCGCAGGTCGCGCGCGCCCACTCCCGGAGGATCGAAACTCTGGATACGATGCAATACAGCCTCTATCTCATCCACCTCCGGTGCGGCATCGCTATCGGTCAGCGCCTCGCACAGACTACCCAGATCCTCCCTGAGGTAGCCGTCGTCGTTGAGGCTGTCGATAAGTACCGCGCCGATCGCAGCATCCCGGGCGCTGGGCCGGGACAATTCCAGCTGCCACAGCAGGTGTGCCTGGAGCGTGGTGCCGTCTGGCGGCAGGGGTTCAGGGGGTTCCTCGGCGCTGCTTTGCCAGTCGAGCCCGACTTCGGCACTGTCCCATTCGGCGAGGACTTCGTCTTCGGCTGACTCCGGGGCGGCATCCGTGGGCGCGGAATCGCCACGCTCGGCTGTAACTTGGGCGGCGGTATCGTTGGCTTCGTCGGCCCGCTCGAGCAGCAGGTTCTGCTCCAGGGCTTCTTGCAGGGTCTGGTTCAGTTCTACCGCCGACATCTGTAACAGCGCCAAGGCCTGACGCAGCTGTGGCGTCATGGTGAGGCGTTGTGCCTGGCGAAGCAGAAGAGCGGGCTTCAAATCGAAAAATCCCCAGTTGGAATAGTTAGTTAGCGTTTCCTTAGCGATACCGCCGGAAAGGCGGGGGAGAGTGGGCTACCACCACCCCAGCAGGGGCGGAACATCAAAGCGGGCCATATACTAGTTATAGCCTAAAATTCTCGCCCAGGTAGACTTCCCGCACCTGTTTATTGGCCAGTATCTCGTCGGGGGCGCCGGCCGCGATGACTGTGCCCTGGTTGATGATGTAGGCACGCGAGCAGATCCCCAGTGTTTCCCGGACGTTGTGGTCGGTCACCAGCACCCCGATATTGCGATTCTTCAGATGTTCGATGATGCGCTGGATATCGATCACCGAGATCGGGTCTACCCCGGCAAACGGTTCGTCGAGCAGCATGAAGGCCGGATCTGCTGCCAACGCGCGGGCGATCTCGACTCGTCGCCGTTCACCACCTGACAGCGACAAACCGAGGCTGTCGCGAATCTGACTGATGTGCAGTTCCTCGAGCAGTTCTTCGAGCCGCTGTTGACGCTCGATACGCGACAGGGCAGCACGTGTTTCCAGGATGGCGAGGATGTTTTCGGCCACGGTCAGTTTGCGAAATACCGACGCTTCCTGCGGCAGATAACCCAGACCCAGCCGGGCCCGGGCGTGTACCGGCAGTCTGGTCAGATCCTGTCCGTCCAGCAGGATGCGGCCGCTGTCCACAGGTACCAGGCCGACGATCATGTAGAAGGAAGTGGTCTTGCCGGCGCCATTCGGACCCAGTAAACCCACCACTTCACCGCGATTGAGTTGCATGGAGACGTCGCTCACCACTTCACGTTTGCGATAGCGCTTGCACAGCGATTCAGCACGCAGGATGCTCACGGAGGAGTGCCTTTAGCCGGCTGCTGGCCAGCTTGTTGCGGCGCCGTCTTCTTCTTTTCCGGTGGGGGCGATGTTGTCTTGGGCGGTACCGTGATATGCACACGCCCACCATCCTTGCCACCATCGGCGACGGCATGTTCTGTTGCTGTGTTGTAATGGATGACGTCTGCCGTCATCTGCCGGATGCTGCCCTGTTGCATGTGTGCGTGACCGATCATGTCCACCATGTTGGTATCGGAGTTGTAATGGATCTGGTCGGCGATGCCGTGCATGAGTTCGCCGGTATCCGGTTGCTGTTGAAAGGTGGCAGGTTGACCGGTGATGTCGGCAGTCTGCAACTCACCGTTGCGGGTATGTACCACGGCATGGTCGGCCGTGATCCGGATACTGCCCTGGGTGATGATGACATGCCCGGTGTAGATGCCGGTACCGAGGTTGGTCTTGTTGTCGTTCTGCCATTCACCATGATCGGCCTGGATATCCATGGGCTGATTCTTGTCGCTGCTGAGCGCGAACGCGGAGACTGCTGTCAGCAGCGCGCAGCACAGCAGCAACATTTTCAATTTTTTCAGGGGACCGCTAAAAATCAGAAATTTTGGTTTCTGGGTAGGCGAAAATGGCCGAGAAACCGGAGTGTACACGTCAGTACATGAGGATTTTGAGGCCATTCTTAACACCCCCAGAAACCACAAAGATCGATATTTAGAGGTTCCCTTAGTGTTTGCGGACATAGTGACCTCTAACCTTGCTTTGCAGCACCAGCCGGTTCTCTTTGAAATAGGCCAGCATGCCGATCCCGGTCATGTGGCTCGCGCCTTGCACGATATCTACCGGATCGGCGGTGGTGCCGATGTTGGTATCCAGATTCACATCCAGTCTATCGGTATCGATCACCAACGGTGGCCCACCGTTGGCGTCTGCCCGGCGCATCTCCACATGCCCGTCGAGTTTGACCAGTTGCCCGCCGCTCGGCATCAGACCGTGATCGGCCTGTGCGTGCCAGGGGGGATCGCCGGCCGAGAAATACACGATGCGTGGCGCGAACACTTCCGAGCTGTCGTCATCCGGATGATGCACGATGCGCGGTGCGGTCATCACCGCAGCACGTCGGCCCTGTTTATCCAGCGTCGTCACCGTGGCATCGGTGAAGTAATAGTCCGGCTCATGAGTCGGCGGCGGGGGTGCGGTAATCTCAGGCGGTTTGATGCGATTTGCCAGCCACCAGGTGCCGGCCGCGACCAGTCCCAGGATCAGGATGAACAGGATCAGCCGCAGATTCACGTGCCAGGAGTCCCCGCTGCCAGGATCAGATCACAGACTTCCCGTACCGCGCCTTTGCCGCCCGCGGCCCGGGTGGTGAGTTGTGCGGCTGCGCGTACCGAGGGATGGGCATCACTGACCGCAACCCCGAGCCCGGCGCGCTGGATCAGTGGCAGATCAGGTACATCATCTCCGACACAGACGGTATCTTCTGCAGCGATCCCGAGCCGGCTGAGTAACTTTTCGAATACGGGCAGTTTGTCGTCGCAGCCCTGGAAGACATGCGTGACACCCAGTTCCTGCATGCGGCGCGTGACCGCATCGGAACGACGTCCGGAAATCACCGCGACTTGCACGCCATTGCGAAGCAATTCCTTGATGCCGTGACCGTCGCGGGTATGGAATGCCTTGAGCTCGGTGCCGTCGGCACCGTAATAGAGTCTGCCATCGGTGAACACGCCGTCCACATCGAATACCGCCAGACGGATGCGTGCTGCCTGTTCGCGGACGTCCGCCATGTCACACCACGCCCGCACGCAACAAGTCGTGCATGTTGAGCGCGCCCACCAGATGGCGCGCGTCATCCACGACCAGCAAACCGTTGAACTTGCGGCTTTCCATCAGGTGTAGCGCTTCGCCTGCCATCAGGTCGGCTTTGACGGTCGTGCAATTACGCGTCATGACTTCATCGATACGGGTGTGGTGCACATTGATCTCACGGTCCAGCGCACGGCGCAGATCGCCGTCAGTGAAGATACCGATGACATGCCGTTCGGTATCCACGATCGCTGTCATGCCGAGACCTTTGCGGGTCATCTCCATCAGCGCTTCGCTGAGGCTCGCGCCTGCATGCACCATCGGCAAATCGCCGCCGGTGTGCATCATGTCCTCGACCCGCAACAACAGACGCCGGCCGAGACTGCCGCCGGGATGCGAGCGTGCAAAATCTTCCTGCGTGAAGCCGCGCGCTGACAGCAGGGCGACCGCGAGTGCATCCCCCACGGCGAGTGCGGCGGTGGTGCTGGCGGTAGGCGCGAGGTTCATCGGACAGGCTTCCTGTGTGACCGACACATCGAGATGCACATCCGCGGCGCGCGCGAGCGTCGATTGCGGTTTGCCGGTCAGTGCGACGAGTTTGACGCCGAGCCGTTTGATCAGCGGCAGGATCGTGATGAGCTCGGTGGTCTCGCCGGAATTGGACAGGGCCAGCACCGTATCGCTACCGGTGATCATGCCCATGTCGCCGTGACTGGCTTCACCCGGATGCACATAGAACGCAGGAGTGCCGGTGCTGGCGAGTGTGGCGGCGATCTTGTGGGCGATGTGCCCGGATTTGCCCATGCCGGTCACCACTACCCGGCCCTTGCACTCGAGTAACAGGCGGCAGGCCGCGGCGAATTGCTCGTCCAGGCGCGGGCCGAGCGCGCTGATTGCCGCCGCTTCGGTGTCCAGCACCTCGCGCGCCAGGCGGAGCAGAGTGGCGGTATCGGTGCGGCTCATGGCGAATCTGACACTGTTGGAATGCGGATAATGATACACGCTTTGCGTCCCGGCTTTGCCCGTCCGCCTGGCCAGCCGTTCCTGCCGGGGCATGCAATCGGTTATCATCGTCGGCAGAAATCTCCCGCCCGATGCCCCGGAGTCCTCGTTGCATCCCACCGAAGTCCAGCAGTTGATCGCCCAGGGCCTGCCCGGCGCTGAAATCTCGGTGGTGAGCGAAGATGGCACCCATTTCGAGGCCCGCATCGTCTCTGAATTGTTCGCCGGCAAGCGGCCGCTGGCCCGGCATCAACTGGTTTACGCGGCGCTCGGCGCGCGTATGGGCCGCGAGATACATGCCTTGAGCATGCAAACACTTGCACCCGACGAGGCTGAAAAAGAGCACCTCTGACTGGTTGCGTTGCAGCGTTGGCGTTTCATAAACATCCGAACCCGATAAGGCATCCTCTTGGACAAACTGCATATCACCGGCGGCAAGCCGCTCGAAGGCGAGATCCGCATCTCCGGCGCCAAGAACGCGACGCTGCCAATCCTGGCTGCGACGCTGCTGGCCGACGGTCCGGTCACGGTCGGCAACGTGCCGCATCTGCACGACGTCACCACCACCATCGAATTGCTGGGCCGCATGGGCGTTGGCGTGACCATCAACGAACACATGCGCATCGAAGTGGATACCGCCAGCATCCGCGAGTTCTATGCGCCGTATGAACTGGTCAAGACCATGCGTGCATCGATCCTGGTACTGGGGCCGTTGCTGGCGCATTTCGGTCGCGCCGACGTGTCGTTGCCCGGCGGTTGCAACATCGGTTCGCGTCCGGTCAACCTGCATATCGCGGGTTTGCAGGCGATGGGCGCCGACATCAACGTCGAAGGCGGTTACATCCGTGCCCGCGCCGAGCGTCTGAAAGGCGCCCGCATCTTCATGGACATGGTGTCAGTGACCGGCACCGAAAACCTGATGATGGCCGCGACGCTCGCCGACGGCACCACCGTGATCGAGAACGCGGCACGCGAACCTGAAGTCGTGGATCTGGCGCTGTGCCTGAATCAGATGGGCGCCAAGGTTCGCGGCATGGGTACGGATGTCATCACTATCGAAGGCGTCAAGAAACTGCACGGTACAAGTTACGACGTATTGCCCGATCGCATCGAGACCGGCACCTATCTTTGTGCCGGTGCAGTGACCGGCGGACACGTGCGGGTGCGCGATACCCGTCCGGAATTACTGGATTCGGTATTGTCGAAACTGGAAGAGGCGGGAGCCAAACTCGGCAAAGGCAAGGACTGGATCGAAGTCGATATGCGCGGTCGCCGCCCGCAGGCGGTGGATGTGAAGACGGCGCCGTATCCCGCGTTCCCCACCGACATGCAGGCCCAGTTCACCACGCTTAACGTCATCGCGGAAGGCACCGGCACCATCACCGAGACGGTGTTCGAGAACCGGTTCATGCACGTGCTGGAGATGCTGCGCATGGGCGCGGACGTCAAGCTCGAAGGCAACACTGCCATCAGTCAGGGCGTGGACCATCTCACCGGCGCGCCGGTGATGGCGACCGATCTGCGCGCCTCGGCGAGTCTGGTGCTGGCAGGTCTGGTCGCAGAAGGCGAGACCGTGGTCGATCGTATCTATCACATCGACCGCGGTTACGAGACCATCGAAGAGAAACTGGGGCAGTTGGGCGCGAAGATTCGCCGGGTGCCGGCCTGAGAGTTGTTCAATAATGTTTTCGACGATCAATTGGTTGCTTCTGTCATTGCGAACGCAGTGACGCAATCTCTGGTTTGGAGACACCCCGGGATCGCTTCGCCGCTTTGCCCCTCGCAATGACTTGGTACTTAGCTGCTCCGTTGCACCGGCCGTTCGGCCACGGTCACTTTGACTGAAAACGATTTGCCGTGACGGATTACCTTGAGTGTGACCACCGTACCGGGAGCTTTCCCGGCGATGCGGTTGAGCGCATCGCGACTATTCTCAACCGGTTCCCCATCGATGGAGACAACCACATCGCCGGGTTGCAGCCCGGCTTTGGCCGCCGGTCCGCTCGGACCCATGCTGGTGATGATGAAGCCGTGCGTGTCGTCGAGTTTGAAGGCTTGCGCGAGTTCGGGGGTGATGTCCTGCGGTTCGACGCCGAGATAACCGCGCATCACGCGACCATACTCGATCAGTTGTTTCATCACGCCGCGTGCCAGATTCACGGGAGTCGCGAAACCGATACCGGTGGAGCCACCGGTGGTCGAGAACAGCGCGGTGTTGATGCCTACCAACTGACCATTGGTGTTGACCAGCGCGCCGCCGGAATTGCCGGGATTGATGGCGGCATCGGTCTGGATGAAATTCTCGAAGGTGGACAAGCCGAGCTGACTGCGACCCATGGCGCTGACGATACCCTGGGTTACGGTCTGGCCGACCCCGTAGGGATCGCCGATGGCCAGCACCACGTCACCGACATGCAGGTCATCGGAACGACCCAGTTCGATGGGTTTCAGGTTTGGCAGGTCCACTTTCAGCAGCGCCAGGTCGGTATCCGGGTCGACGCCGACGATGCGCGCGGCTGCGGAACGGCCGTCCTGCATCCCCACCTGGATGGCGTCGGCTCCGCTGATGACGTGATAGTTGGTGAGGATATAGCCATCGCTGCTGACGATCACTCCGGAGCCCAGGCTCGATTCCAGGCGGCTTTGCGGGGCGCCATACTGATTGCCGAAATAGCGTTGCCAGAACGGGTCGTCCGAGAGCGGGTTGGGGCTCTGGCGGACGCGGCGGGCGCTGTGCACGTTGACCACCGAGGCCGAGGAGGTGGTTACCGCCTGGGCGTAGGAATCGATACCTGACCCGGCGTGCCGTGCCAGCAGACCGGGCCGGAACCAGACCACCAGGAAGGCGATGGCGAGCCCTACCACGGTGGCGCGCAGCAGGAAGAGCAGCAGACGGGGCAGAGTATTCATCGGCATACGCTAGCATGCCCCCGGCAAGCCGTCAGCCCGGGAGGGGCTTAATACTGGCGGCTTTTTGAGGCCGCTGTGTATAATGCCGCACTCTGTGTATTTTCTTCCGTCCGGTTTCTGGCCGCGCGGGCTGACAGGCTCGCGATACCGCGTTTTGAACCGCCAGGAGAGGGGTTAAATGAGCAGCGAAGAAATCGACAACAACCGGCGCCATTTCCTGACTGTCGCGACTGTAGTGGTCGGTGCCGTAGGCGC
>DASSKW010000083.1:0-8918 GCA_035690065.1 Gammaproteobacteria bacterium | reverse complement strand
GTTTTATATCTTATTGATTTACAAGAGAAAACTGCACCGACTTCTTAATCGTGCAGATGTCCCGCCTGCTTGATTATTGCATTAATCTTTTCATTGTCTATATTAATGAATGCATATTGATTATATAAATCAATAGGTTATTATAATAATATCTTTACATGAATCTTTTCAGATATCGCTTTTATGGCACTGACTGATGACATCGTTGCACGTCTGACTCGCCGCGGCATCTTGTCAGGCGCAGAGTTGGCGCGCGCGCTCGGCATCAGTGCACCGACCCTGTCCCGACAGCTACGGGCAAGCGCCGGACGCGTCTTGCGTATCGGTCAGACGCGTGGCGCGCGCTATGCGGCATATCGCGCGGTCGCAGGCGTCCCGTCGCAACTGCCGGTATTCCGCATCGACGACAAAGGCGCTGCCAGCCGGGTCGCGACCCTGCACCTGCTGGCCCTCGGCCAGCATTGGCTTGAACCTGAACGCCAACCTGAACCCCAATCTGAACAAGGACCCGCAGTACTGTTTGCCGGATTGCCCCCGGTCCTGGCGGACATGGCGCCGCAGGGATTTCTCGGGCGGGGTTTTTCCGTAAACCATGCCGATCTGGATCTGCCTCGCCGTCTGCAGGACTGGAACGACGACCATCGCCTCATCGCAGTAGCACGGCGAGGCGAAGATTGTCTGGGTAACCTGGTCTTCGGTGAAGAATCCCTGAACCGCTTTCTTGATAGCACATCGACCCCGGTTGCACGTCAGGATTATCCCGCGTGTGCAAGCGCCGCGGCCGGCAGCGGAGGGTCTTCCGCGGGTGGTGAATATCCGAAATTCACCGCCCAGACGGACGGACGGCATCTCATCGTCAAGTTCACGGCGGGCGATGGCAGCCCTTCCGAACGACGCTGGCGCGACTTGCTGGTGTGCGAGTCTCTGGCACTGGAAATCCTCAGCGCAAACGGTATCGCTTCATCGCATGCAGAGATCGTGGATGTGGGCTCACAGCGGTTTCTTGAGATCGAACGCTTCGACCGCATCGGCGCGCGTGGCCGGCGCGGCGTCATCACCGCCGGTCCGCTTGACGATGAGTTGCACGGCCAGCGCGACAATTGGCCGGCCTTTGCCGGGCGTATGCTGCGCGATGGCCTGCTGCCGTCGGAAGATGTACGGTGTATCCGTCTCCTGGAGGCATTCGGACAACTCATCGGCAATACCGATCGGCACTTCGGCAATCTCTGTTTCTTCGCCGACGGGTTGCTGCGCGAACCTCCTTTGCGGCTCGCGCCGGTGTACGACATGCTGCCGATGGCCTGGGCCCCCGACAGTGGTATCGTTCCGACACTGGCGTTGCCAACTGCCCGGCCGCGTGCCAACACGCTGGAAGTGTGGAAAGAAGCAGTGCCGCTTGCGCAGGCATTCTGGCGGCAGGTAGCGGAAGACGGTCGTATCAGTGCGGAAATGCGTGCGGCCGCTGCAAGTTCAGCCGACGTGTTGTATCAGACCTGACGTCATCAGCAAACAAGGGAATACCGAACCATGGCGCAAACCCTGTCACCGAACGAGATCCGTGAACGTGCGCTGAAGTTTGTCCATGACTGGGCAGGGATCGCCAGCGAAAAAGCCGAAGCCCAGATTTTCTGGAACGAGTTCTTCAATATATCCAGCGCCGTTGTTAAACATGCTGCGCCCGCATCAGCTATGGTTGATGGACGATTTGCAACAATTACGGATTGGGGCGAGGAGCAGATGGAGACACGGATGATCGGTTGGCTGGATGATGACGGCAACCCCCAGTTGGAATACATGGCTGACTGATGACTTCGCTTAAGCACATACGCCTCGACAAATGGCTTTGGGCTGCCCGCTTTTTCAAGACTCGCTCGTTGGCGACGGTTGCGGTGAATGGCGGCAAGGTGCATGTGAACGACGTGCGTGCCAAGCCTGCGCACGAACTGCGAATCGACGACCGGCTTGAGATCACCCGCGGGACTGAGCGATACGAAATAACCGTGCTCGCGCTTTCGGAAACGCGGGGTCCGGCGAGCGTGGCACAGACCTTATATGAAGAGACCGATGCCAGTCGCGAGCGTCGGGCGCACGAGGCGGCGCTGCGCAAGGTCGCGATGCTGGCGACTCCGATGACTCCGGGGCGGCCGGACAAGCGGACCCGGCGGCTGATCCACCGATTTAAAGAAAGAGGTGACTCGCAATGAATTCCGGTCGTCCCGTCACCCCTGCACTTGCCGCGGACATCATCATCGAACTGGTGGATCGGCCGGAGCGGCCCATCCTGCTGATCGAACGGCGCAATCCGCCCCCGGGCTGGGCCTTGCCGGGCGGGTTCGTGGATGTCGGCGAGACACTGGAACACGCTGCGGTGCGCGAAGCCCTGGAAGAGACCGGCCTGCGGGTCCGGCTCAAGGTCTTGCTCGGGTGTTATTCCGATCCTGCGCGCGATAACCGTGGGCATACGGTGAGTGCGGTGTATGTGGCGGAGGCAGAGGGCGAACCCCAGGCGGGGGATGATGCGGGCCAGGTGATGCTGGTTGATGCGCTGAAACTGCCGCAGTTGGCTTTCGATCACGCCTTGATCCTGTCCGATTACCGGCGCTATCGCGAGACCGGGAGGGTGGCGCCGCTGCGCGTGTGAACGGGCTCGGCGATGGGTATAACTGCATGAAATTCCGTACAGAATCCGGTGCTTAGGGACGCCGCCGGGACTCTTCGTATATACTGCGCAGCTTCATAACGACCACCCAATCCGACCGGAACAGCATGTCCAGTTCTCCGCGTACCCTGGCGTTTCTGGCAGCGGCGTGTTTTGCGCTGCTGTGGTTCGCCAATCTCCAGTACCGGGACCTGTTCCAGACCGACGAAGGCCGTTACGCCGAGATCCCGCGCGAGATGCTGGCCAGCGGTGACTGGGTGACGCCCCGCCTGGATGGGCTCAAGTATTTCGAGAAACCGGCCCTGCAATATTGGGCGACCGCTGCGACCTACGCGGTATTCGGCGAATCCAACTGGACCTCGCGGTTGTGGACGGCACTGACCGGGTTCCTCGGTGTGTTGTTGACTGCCTGGGTGGGCTGGCGCCTGTTTGATCGCAGGACCGCATGGGCTGCCGCGATCATCCTGGCCAGCAGTTTCTATTACGTGATCATGGGGCATTTCAACACGCTCGACATGGGCGTGAGTTTCTTCATGAGCGCGACGTTGTTTGCGTTCCTGCTGGCGATGCAGGCGGCGGACAAGGAAGATATCCGCGCACGGCGTAACTGGATGTATGTCGCCTGGGCGGCGGCTGCACTCGGGATGTTGAGCAAGGGTCTGGAAGCGGTGGTGCTGCCGGGCGCGGTGTTCGTGCTGTACACGCTTGTCGCCCGTGACTGGAAACGCTGGAAGCAACTGCATTATTACGGTGGTTTGCTGATCTTCCTGGTCATCGCGGCGCCGTGGTTCGTGCTGGTCAGCATCCGTAATCCGGATTTCGCCTACCACTTTTTCATATTCGAACACTTCGAACGCTTTCTGACGCCGGTGGCACATCGGCCGGGGGCCTGGTGGTATTTCATCCCGATCCTGATTGCGGGCGTGTTGCCGTGGTGGCCACAATTCGTGCGGGCCGTGGCGGGTTCCGGTAAGCATGCGCTACAGGCCAAAGGCAGCAGCGAGTTCGACCCGGTTCTGTTCATGTGGATATGGGTCGGATTCATCTTCGTATTTTTTTCGCTTTCCGATTCCAAACTCGGCAGTTACATCCTGCCGATCTTCCCGGCGCTGGCGTTGCTGGTCGGACGTGAATTGGGCAAGTTGCGCAAGAGCGATATCCTCATCAGTGCTGCATTGTGTGTGGTGATGGCGATCACGACCCTGTGGCTGGCGCCGATGCTGAAACACGATGGCGGGGGTGTGACGCTGGATCTGTACAAGGCATTCCTGCCGTGGCTGGTGGCGGGGTGTGGATTATTGCTGTTGACCGCAGGTGCAGCGTTCATACTGGCTTATTACCGATGCCCTTGCATCGCTGTCGGTCTGCTGGCCGCAGGGATGTTCATCAGCTTGCAGATCATCACCAGTGGCGCTCAGGTCTTGTCACCGGTGTATTCGGGACATTCACTGGTGAAGCAGCTTGGTGATCGTGATACAGCGAACATCCCGTTTTACAGCGTGGATGATTACCAGCAGTCGCTGCCGTTCTATCTGCGCAGGACGTTGACGCTGGTCGCCTATCAGGGCGAATTGGCATTTGGTATCCAGCGTGAACCGGATAAATGGGTTCCCGATCTCGATACGTTTACCAAACGTTGGCAACAGGATGCCAGGGCGTTGGCGGTGATGCCGACGGATACTTATCAAACCCTGCTCAAACAGGGCCTGCCCATGAAGGTCATCGCGCAGGATCCCGCGCGTGTGATCGTGGAGAAACCATGAATCTGGTCAGCTTTCTGCTGGTATTGACCGGCGTGATGTTGAATGCCGCGGCTCAGTTATTACTCAAAGCCGGCGTGACTCGGGTCGGCGAGATAAAACTGACCCTGAATACGATCCTGTCTGCTGGCTGGAAGCTGGCGTTCGAGCCGCACATCCTCGGTGGGCTGACCTGCTATGTGATCAGCGTGGTGGTCTGGATACTGGCCTTGTCACGCGTACAGGTCAGCATCGCGTATCCGATGTTGTCGCTGGGTTACGTGGTGACTGCAGTTGCGGCGTGGTGGCTGATGGGCGAATCGCTGAGCGCGATACGCATTACCGGAATAGCTGTCATCATTGTTGGTGTTTACTTGGTGGCGCGGAGCTGAAGGATCGAGAGTAAAAATGAGTAACTATTTGCCATTCACACGCCCAACGCTCGATGCGGAAACCATCGAAGGCGTAGCCGAAGTATTGCGCTCCGGCTGGATCACCACCGGACCGATGGTGGCGCAATTCGAGCAGGATCTCGCGGCCTATCTGGGCGGCAAGCGTCAGGTACTAACTTTCCTGCATGCGACCGGCGCCCTGGAAGAAGCGCTGGTGGTGGCGGGCATCAAACCCGGCGATGAAGTGATCGTACCGGCGATGACGTTCGCGGCGACGGCCAATGTCGTGCTGCGGCTGGGCGCGAAGCCGGTGCTGGTGGACGTGGATCTGCGCTCGCGCAGTCTGCTGCTGGATCAGGTCGCTGCCGCGATCACGTCGAAGACGCGGGCGATCATGCCGGTACACCTGAACGGGCTGGCGGTGGACATGGATGCTGTCTATGCGCTGGCGAAGCAGCACAAGTTGCGCGTCATCGAGGATGCGGCGCAGGCCATCGGTACATCATACAAAGGTCGCAAGATCGGTTCCTTCGGCGACATCGTGGTGTTCAGTTTCCATGCCAACAAGAACCTGACGACTATCGAAGGCGGTGCGATCTCGGTCGCGGACGAAGCGGAAGCGAAGCAACTCGAGATCCTGCGCTTCCATGGCATCACCAAATTCCCGGACGGCACCCTGGATGTGACGCGTCCTGCCAGCAAGCACAACATGACCGACGTGGCAGCACGGATCGGTATCGAACAGCTCAAGCGGTTGGACGGATTCAACGACAAGCGCCGGCAGCTTGCCTACCGCTATTTTGAGCTGCTGGAGGGCGACAAGCTGGGCGTGTTGCCGGCGCGCGGTGACGCAGGTCACAGCTGGCATATGTTCACCTTGCTGCCGGGTTACAACCCAAAGTGTCCGGATCGCAACACCCTCAAGCAACGCATGCATGAGCGTGGCATCGGCGTCGGTATCCATTACCAGGCGCTCAACCAGTTCACGCTCTATCGGGACATCGGATACAGGGAAGGGCAGTTCCCGAATGCGGAACGGATCGGTCTCGAAACCGTGACATTGCCGTTGTTCCCCGGCATGATGCTGGAAGAAGTGGACCGGGTTTGCGCTGTATTATCCGACTGTCTGAATGGTTGAAGGTCCGGAGAAGGTCATGGCACAAGAACAGAATACGGCACTGGTCTCCGTGGTGATTCCAATCTATAACGAACAGGAATCGCTACCGGTATTGTTCGCACGCCTGTATCCGGCACTGGATGCGCTCAAGCGTCCCTATGAGATCCTGTTCGTCGATGATGGCAGTGCGGATCGCTCTGCCGCCATGCTGCGCGAACAGTTCGACCAACGGCAGGATGTGACGCGGGTGGTGCTGTTACAGAGCAATTTCGGTCAGCATGCCGCGATCCTGGCGGGATTCAGTGCGGCCAGAGGCGAGATCGTGGTGACGCTCGACGCTGACCTGCAGAATCCACCTGAAGAGATCGCGACGCTGCTGGCCAGGATGGACGAAGGTTACGACTACGTCGGGACCATCCGTCGCAAACGCCAGGACGTATGGTGGCGCACCTATGCATCACGATTGATGAACCGGTTGCGCGAGCGCATCACCAAGGTGAAGATGACCGACCAGGGCTGCATGTTGCGCGCCTACGCTCGACATGTAGTGGACGCCATCAACAATACCAGCGAGATCAATACCTTCATCCCGGCGCTGGCTTATCTGTATTCCCTGCGTCCTACGGAAGTGACGGTCGAGCATAACGAGCGTGAGGCCGGCGAATCCAAGTATTCGCTGTACAGACTGATCCGGCTCAATTTCGATCTGGTGACTGGCTTCTCGGTGGTGCCGCTGCAGATATTCTCGCTGTTCGGCGTGATCATCGCGACTGGTTCGGTCCTGTTGTTCCTGTACCTGATGATCTACCGGATATTGTATCCACAAGGCACGGTGCAGGGCGTGTTTACATTGTTCGCCGTCGTGTTCTTCTTCATCGGCATCCTGCTGTTCGGTATCGGTTTGCTGGGTGAATACGTAGGCCGCATCTATCAGGAAGTCCAGCGCCGGCCACGCTTCCTGATCCGGGCGATTATCGAGAAAAAAACCAAGTGACCAGCGCTGTAGTATTCGCTTATCACAACGTCGGGGTCCGTTGTCTCTCGGCCCTGCTCGCGCGGGGTGTGCAAGTCAAGCTCGTGGTCACACACGCGGATGATCCCAATGAAAACATCTGGTTCGACAGCGTGCAGCGGCTCGCCGAACTGCATCGCATTCCGGTGGCGCTGCCGGATGATCCGAATTCCGATAAATTCGTGGCACAGGTCGCAGCACTCGAACCGGATTTCCTGTTCTCGTTCTATTACCGCTTCATGCTCAAGGCACCATTACTCGGGATCCCGAAGCGCGGTGCACTGAACATGCACGGTTCCTTGCTGCCGAAATATCGCGGTCGGGTGCCGGTGAACTGGGCGGTGTTGCATGGCGAACACGAGACCGGTGCCAGCCTCCACTATATGGAGATCAAGCCGGATGCCGGCGATCTGGTGGATCAGCAGGCAGTACCGATCCTGCCGGACGATACCGCCGCACAGGTGTTCGACAAGGTGACGGTGGCTGCCGAGACGGTGATGGTGCGCGCTCTGCCGGGACTGACGCAGGGTGCTGCGCCGCGAGTGCCACTCGATCTGAAAGCCGGCAGCTATTATGGCCGGCGACGCCCGGAGGATGGCCGCATCGATTGGCGGCAGTCCGCCCAGGCGGTCCATAATCTGATCCGGGCGGTGGCGCCACCGTATCCGGGTGCATTCAGTAGTGCGGCTGGTCGCCCGCTCAAGATGCTGCGCAGTCATTATGCGGCGGAAGCGGCACGGCATCCGCAGCCAAGCCTGTATGCGGAAGCCGGGCGCTGTTATGCGGACTGCGGCGACGGCAAACGTATCGAGATATTGCAACTTGAATCTGACGGCAAAGTGATGGATGCGATGCAATTCATGACGCATCACGGAACCTCGCCCCTAGCTCTGGGAGATCACGCGTGAAGAAGGTATTGATTCTGGGTGTCAACGGTTTCATCGGCCATCATCTGAGCAAACGCATCATCGACACGACCGACTGGGAAGTGTTCGGCATGGACATGTTCTCGGAACGGGTCAGCGACCTGATGGGCAACCCGCGCTTCCATTTCTTCGAGGGCGACATCACCATCAACAAGGAATGGGTCGAATACCATGTGCGCAAATGCGACGTGGTGCTGCCGCTGGTGGCGATCGCGACCCCGGCGACGTACGTGAAAGATCCGTTGCGGGTATTTGAACTGGATTTCGAGGCCAACCTGCCGATCGTACGGTACTGCGTGAAATACAAGAAGCGCGTGTTGTTCCCATCGACCTCGGAAGTGTACGGCATGTGCCGTGACGACGGCTTCGATCCCTACACGTCGGAACTGATCCTGGGGCCGATTAACAAACCGCGCTGGATCTATTCCTGCTCCAAGCAGCTCATGGACCGGATCATCTGGGCGTATGGAGAGAAAGAGGGCCTGGCTTACACGCTGTTCCGGCCGTTCAACTGGATCGGGCCGGGACTGGATTCGATCTACACGCCGAAAGAAGGCAGCTCGCGTGTGGTCACGCAGTTCCTCGGTCATATCGTGCGTGGCGAGACCATCAAGCTGGTGGATGGCGGCGTTCGCAAGCGTGCTTACACCTACGTGGATGACGGCATCGATGCCTTGATGAAGATCATCGAGAACAAGGATGGCGTGGCCGACAAACGCATCTACAACATCGGCAATCCCAAGAACAGTCATTCCGTGAAGGAGCTGGCTGACATGATGCTGGCGATCGCTTCCGATATTCCCGAGTATCGTGATAACGCCAGGAAAGTGAAACTGATGGACGTCAAGGCGGACGACTATTATGGCAAGGGGTATCAGGATGTCGAGAACCGCCTGCCGAGCGTCGAACACACCCGCAAGGAACTCGGCTGGGAACCGCACATCGACATGAAGATGGCGCTGCGCAAGATCTTCGAGTTTTACAAGGGCGATGTGACTGTAGCCCGCCGGCTGGTGGAAGAAAACAGCAGCGGGGGCTGACCCGCATGCCGCAACTCGCGCTCAAGATTGACG
>DASSKW010000082.1:0-4954 GCA_035690065.1 Gammaproteobacteria bacterium | reverse complement strand
CCGGAACCGATCAGCCACGATAACAAGCCGCGCTTGCCGCTTTTCTCGACCTGATACACACGCTGACTGATAGTGGCAAGCGTCGCATTACGCGGCGCCACATCGATGGTCTCGTGATCCTTGAGCATGCCGGCGGCGAGGGTGCGGATCTCGTCGGAGAAGGTCGCCGAGAACAGCAGGTTCTGGCGCGCGCGTGGCAACAGACTGAGGATGCGGCGGATGTCACGGATGAAGCCCATGTCCAGCATGCGATCGGCTTCGTCCAGCACCAGGATCTCGACCTGTGAAAGATCGATGGTGCGCTGCTGCACGTGATCGAGCAGCCGACCGGGAGTCGCGACCACGATGTCTATACCGCGGCGCAGTTTATCGATCTGCGGATTGATGTTGACGCCGCCGTAGATCACAGCGGTGCTGAAGCGCAGGTACTTGCCGTAGGTCTGCACGCTGTCGGCAACCTGAGCCGCGAGTTCGCGGGTCGGCGTCAGCACCAGCGCGCGGACTGAGCGACGGCGTGACGAATCGGTCTTGCGTGTCTGCAGGTGATGCAGCAGCGGCAGGGTGAAACCTGCCGTCTTGCCGGTGCCGGTCTGGGCCGCAGCCAGCAGATCGCGACCCGCGAGGACGACGGGGATGGCTTTCGCCTGGATGGGGGTGGCTTCGGTATAGCCCTGATCGGAAACAGCACGCAGCAATTCGGCCGAAAGGCCGAGCGATGAAAATGACATGATTACTCCTGGAGCCGCCTGCTGACGCGCATACGCGCCATGCCGGTCCAGGCAGATGATTATTTAGTTAGGGATCGGGGAATACGCTAATAAGGTAGGCCGCGATGGTTTGCGGGACTACAGACCGGAGCGCGTCACGTCAAACTCGGGCGGCAGTATAACGTATTGCTCTTCTATCGCCTAATCGAAAATCCGGCCGCCCACTACGGCAGCGGCCGGGCGAAGGTAATTATGCTGATTTACGGCATAAACGCGGCCAGACCCAGCGTTCGAGCACGTGATCCAGCGACAGTTTGCCGGGTCCGAACAGCACGATGGCCAGCAGCATCAGACCCCAGGTCTTGTGATCCAGGAAGCCGCCGTTCCAGAAATCCTTCAGCAGACCATCCGGCCACAGGTCGGGATAGGAGATCACGGCGACGATGTTGTAGACGAACAGCACCGCGGCGGTGATACGTCCGGCCAGACCGAGACCCAGGAACCAGGGCAGGATCAGTTCCACGGCGGTGCCGAGATAGGCGGCGAGCACCGGCGGCAACAACGGCACGTGATAGGTGCTCTGGAACAAGCCGATGGTGCCCTGAAAATCGCTGATCTTCACCAACCCGGCATTCCAGAAATCCATCGCCACCCACAACCGGAACGAGAGCAGGCTGATGGGCGTCGCCCAGGTCAGTCCATGCACGGTCTTGTGGTACAGATCGCAGCAGCGTTGCAACATGATTCAGTCTCCCTTATTCATTTTTGTTCAGTAGTCGTAACCGGTAATCAGAGCGTCGGAAAACAAGCCCTGCAATGCAGCCTCGAAATCAAAGTTCTCATCGGCAGCTATCGCGGCCGCATGGGCCGTACTCAGCGTTTCACCGTTCTGCATGGCTCGCAATAATGCATGCATTCCCGTACCGATCGCACGCATGGCGATCCGATCCTCGCTGCGCCACAGCATGACAGATTGACCGCTGCCATCCAGTTTCAGCCCTTCATCCTGTTGTTCCTGACAGAACAGCCAGATATCGAGAATCGGATGCGCCGAATCCACCAGCCGCAGGCTGGGATGAAGCTGCAGGCGCAGCGCGTCCTGTTTTGTTTCGGGGACGTCCATAAGCCGGGTCGGGTCGAGCGGTGCAGCATCGGCTGCCAGCAGGCTTTCCTGTCGCGCCCATTCCAGTCGCGCGGCGTCGGCAAGGTAGGGTAACGAAGCCGCTTCCGGCAGGCGTGCCAGAAATTCGGGAAATCCGGCACCGTAGTCCTGCAGGTTGCCGCTGCGCGAGGGTTCGTCACGGATGTAACGCGTGGCGGCGTTTTCAAAGAAAGCCTCGCCGACCAGCGCCTTGACGACCGGATAGTCGGTGGTCAGTGTCGCAGTCAGATTGCTGAACACAATGTTGCGGTAGATACCGAGCCGTGCGTCCGGCGCGAGACCGTTGCCGCGCACCGAATCAACGGCGCCGGAACTGGCGTCACCCAGCACCCAGGCCATGAAGTCGCGTTGCAGTTTATGCAGCGGCGGCGCGGTAGTCATGCATGATCCTTTCGGCTTTATTCGCTTCCGACATCAGTACCGGCAATCCCGGAATATCCTGGTCCCATTCGATGAGCGTCGGCACCGGCCCGCAGTGCGCGAGCGCTTCGGCATACAACAGCCAGACCGCATCGGCGACCGGCCGGCTGTGCGTGTCGATCAACAGCTCCACATCCAGGCCCTGTTTCGCGGTGAAACCTGCCAGATGGATCTCTTTGACATGTTCGCGCGGGATAGCGCGGATGTAGGCATGGGCATCAAAGCCGTGGTTCACGGCATTGACATGGATATTGTTCACGTCGAGCAGGATGCCGCAGCTGCTGCGTTCGGCAAGCGCGGCGACGAATTCCCATTCTGGAATCGTCGAATGGGCATAACTCAGATACGTGGATACGTTCTCGATCAGGATCTGACGACCCAGAAAATCCTGCGCCGCCTGCACGCGCTCAGTCATCAGATCCAGCGCTTCTTCGGTATAGGGCAGCGGTAACAGATCGTTCAGATAACGGCCATCGACTGCGCCCCAGCACAGATGTTCCGAGACCAGCGCGGGTTGCACGCGTGTGACCAATCGTTTCAGTTGATCCAGATGCGATTGATTGAGCCTGTCGCTGGTACCGAGCGAAAGTCCGACGCCATGCAGGCTGAGCGGGTAATCCTGTCGCACCTGATCGAGGATGCGCGGCATCTCGCCGCCGGCACAGAAAAAATTTTCGCTGTGGACTTCAAACCAGGCAACTGCCGGTTGTTCCTCGACAACTTGCCGGTAGTGAGGAGAGCGCAAGCCTATCCCGGCCTGAGCCGGGATAGGTTGCACCTGAAGCGCCGGTTGGTTGGTAACCGGCATCGTCATTACATCTTCTTGCTGGCGGGTTCAGTCGAACCACCTTCGATCTTGCCGCACAGACCGGCCGGCACTGCCACGAACGCGTTCGGATCGCGTGCCTTGGTGTCCTGACCGGCACAGGAATGGCCCGGTGAGGCGCAGTCGTTCTTGTGTGCGGCATTGATGCCGTAGCACTTCTCGGTCTTGGCCATGTGACCATCCTTCATCATGTCCTTGGCATTGGCCTGGCTGAGGCCGACGATGCCCATGGCGATGACACCCGCGATAGCGGTCTTGAGGACGAGCTTGGAATCTTTCATGTGACGTCTCCCTGAGAGAGGTTGTTGTACAAAGAACAGTAACCAGACCCGGGGGCGTAAAGATTTATTACAGCGCACACGCAAGATCGTGGCGCGGGTCTGGGTCCCGGACATGCTACGCGCGGCAACGGTCCCGTCGGGGTTGTTTGGACATAATCAGACGAATCGCCGACATCCCGTGCGCCATCCGGGGATCTTAGCTCCGGGCGCGGGCTTTGAGGTTGGTGAGGTAGGCCTGTTCATCCGGTAGCCGGCCTTCACGCTGGGCCAGCCACAGGGCTTCGGCCAGGCATTCCAGCATCTCGTGTTCGGCGGCATGGGCATCACCGGTGTGGGACAGCAAAGCGGAATACGCATCCGTTATCCCGGTCGGCTTGTTGATGGAAAGCTGCTCACGGATCGCGATATGCATGCCCATGTGCAGGAACGGATTGGTCTCGCCGCCTTCCGGGCGCCAATCCCGGTCCAGCACCTTGTCGGGATGTTCCAGCAGCGAGTGGTATTCGGGGTGCAGTCTGATCACCTCGGCGACGATGTTTTCCAGCGCAGTCAACGGTGCATCGCTTTGCAGCTTCTGCCACACGTCGAAGAACATCTGGCGGGTATCGGTGCGGCTGTTTGAATACATACAGGTTCGTTGAGAGGCAACAGGCGAGGTCGGGATTCTAACGCCGCGAGCGGATGCGGCGCGAACCGAGTAATACCAGCCAAGCTGCGACCGGCAGGCCGAAGCCGCCACAGATAAATATCACCCCGCCAGTCCGTAGAGCGGCGGCTGGGCTGAGGCCCAGGAGCGCGCACGTCAGCAGGCCGAGCACGGCCCACAGCAACAACCACAGGATGGGTAGCAGCAGGATCATGGAGCCTGTCGAAAATAAGAAGCGCTGCCGAAACGAATCCGGCAGCGCTGGATTGGCTGGAATGAAATTACATTGCCTGCAGCAAGGGTATCGCGATCAACACCTGGCCCACGACTGCGATCGCGAAGCATAGCGTACGTATCACGGGGATGCCGAGCGTGTAAACCACATAGTGAGCAAGTCTGGCCCAGAAATACAATATGCAGCCCCAGACCGTGAGTGAGGTGCTGATGCCGGCAAATTGTGCAGCGGCGACCAGCGACGCAAACACCACCAGATTTTCCACGGCGTTGTAGTGTGCTCGTTTGGCACGTTGTGCCCAGTCATGCAGGGGCTTGTCGTTGGGGTCCGGATTGCTCATGGTGCCCATCAGGCCGCGCACCGCGATACGATCGAGGATATAAGGTATAAACAACAGTCCTGTCATCATGGCTGTTGCGGCCAGCCAGCATACTTCAGGTTTCATACTATGCTCCTTGAAGACTGATGGATCGGAAATCGGTCGAAGCCAAAGTATAGATGCAATCCGGAAATATTCGATATGAGCGTTATTTTCTGGGCGCCGGTGTCTTGGGTCGGTATTCGCACAAAGACGCGATCACACAGCGCCAGCACTCGGGCTTGCGGGCCTTGCAGACATAGCGGCCGTGCAGGATCAGCCAGTGATGCGCATCCTGTTTGTATTTATCGGGCGTGAA
>DASSKW010000081.1:0-16204 GCA_035690065.1 Gammaproteobacteria bacterium | reverse complement strand
GAAGGGGCGCGATCTCGCGAAGATGCAGGCCGAAGTCGCAGCCGCTTACAAGAAAGCCGGGATGAGACCGTCCGATCAGATTCCGGAACTCGGCTCGCTTCCAATCACCGTGCCGGGCGTGGTCGATACCTGGTTCGCATTGCACCAGCGCTTCGGCAAATTGCCGATCAGTGAAGATCTCGCGCCTGCGATCGCCTACGCGAAACACGGCTTCCCGGTGACGGAGATCGTCTCGCGATACTGGAAGCTCAATTTCGAGGACTTTGAACAGCACCGCGGCTTGATCGAGGAATTCGCCAACGCGAAGCATACCTATTTGATCGACGGCCACACGCCGCGCCAGGGTGAGATCTTCCGCAACCATGACCTCGCGAATACCCTGTCGATGATCGCGAAAGGCGGGCGCGATGTGTTCTACAAAGGCAAGCTCGCACATATCATGGGTGATTATTTCCAGCGCATCGGCGGTGACCTGCGTTATTCGGACTTCGCCGATTACCACGGCGAATGGGTGCAACCGGAATCAGTCGATTACCGTGGCTACGATGTATATGAACTGCCGCCGAACGGTCAGGGTTTCGCGACACTGGAGATGCTCAACCTGCTGAAAGGCTTCGACCTCAAGAAGCTGGGACTCGGCAGCGCCGATACGCTGACTGCGGAGATCGAAGCCAAACGCCTCGCTTACGAAGATCTTGCGAAATACTATGCGGACCCGCGCTTCTATGACGTGCCGATGAAAGGCCTACTGTCGGATAAATATGCCGACCAGCGCCGCAAGCTGATCAGCCTCGACCATGCCAACCCGAACATCGGCCCCGGCGATCCGCGCCTGTTCAACGGCGACACTACCGATTTCGAGACCGCCGACAACGACGGCATGATGGTCTCGATGATCCAGTCCAACTACGCCGGCATGGGTTCGGGCCTGGTCGCCGACGGACTCGGTTTCATGTTCCAGGATCGCGGCGCACTGTATTCGCTGCACAGCGGCGACGCCAATGTGTACGCCCCCCGCAAGCGCCCATTCCACACCATCATCCCCGCCTTCGTGATGAAAGACGGC
This sequence comes from Gammaproteobacteria bacterium, assembly GCA_035690065.1. Lineage (GTDB taxonomy): Bacteria > Pseudomonadota > Gammaproteobacteria > Natronospirales > REEB76 > DASSKW01. The sequence continues at coordinate 15,138 of DASSKW010000081.1, read as the reverse complement.
AAACCGTGGCTCGCCTTCGGCGTGATGGGCGGCGACATGCAACCGCAGGGCCAGACGCAAGTACTCGTCAACATGATCGACTTCGGCATGAACGTGCAGGAAGCCGGTGACGCGGCACGCTGGCGGCATTTCGGCAGCGCCACGCCTACCGGGCTGCCATCCGAGGGTATCGGCACGGTCAAGATGGAATCGGGTTTCGATCCGCAGATCAAAACCGAGCTTGAGAAACGCGGTTACAAGGTGATCGAGGTGCCGCCCGGCACTGCCGGCGTATTCGGCGGATACGAAGCGATCATGTTCGACCCGGTGCAGCATGTGTACTGGGGCGCCAGCGAGATGCGCAAGGACGGCGAAGTGATCGGCTACTGAGTTCGACTTTATTCAGCGAGAGTGGTTATGAGCAAACTTCGTGTCCATAGTTTTGCAGTCTCCCTCGATGGCTACGGTGCCGGACCGGATCAGGACCTTCAGAATCCACTTGGCGTCGGCGGACCCGAACTCATGGAGTGGTTCTTCAACACCCGCGTCTGGCGCGAGATGCACGGGCTGGGCGATGGCGGCGAGACCGGCATCGATAATTCGTTTGCCGAAAAAGGGTTTCAAGACATCGGCGCGTGGATCCTTGGCCGCAACATGTTCGGTCCCATTCGCGGTTCCTGGCCGGATGAGGACTGGAAAGGTTGGTGGGGCGAGGAACCGCCCTATCACGTACCGGTGTTCGTACTTACCCACCACCCTCGCGCCCCGCTTGAGATGGCGGGCGGTACGACGTTTTACTTCGTAACCGACGGTATTGAATCGGCCCTGAAACAGGCAAAGGCAGCAGCCGGTGCCCGTGACGTACGTCTGGGTGGCGGCGTGGCGACGATACGCCAATACCTGCAAGCCGGCTTGATCGATGAACTGCACCTGGTTTCCCGACCGGTCCTGCTCGGATCAGGCGAAAACCTTTTCAACGGTATCGACCTGCGCGCCCTTGGATATGAATGTACCGGATCCGTTGCCGGTGAACGTGCGACGCATGTGATGTTGCGAAAACGTGATTGATATATCGCGGACCCGCAGTGCATCAAAGTCCCGTCTGGTTACTGCCGACTGGTACCAAACACCCGATCCCAGAAAAGTGTTGTCACGCCGAAATAGCACGGATACCCGACATGATGGTGTATCGCATGATGCCGCTTGACCCGATACAGATATGAATCCGGATGGGCGCGCCAATGATGAGCTGCATGATGTGCCGTTACATACCAGAGGTAGCCTGCGACCAGCCCTGAAGTCAGGCCGCTCGCCAGATTGAATCCTCCCTCCCGCCACAGCGGTAACAGCATCCCCCCGCAGATCAGGCTTGCGGTGACCCAGGTCGGGGTACCGATCTTCGCTGTCGGCGCATCGTGATGCAGATCATGGAATCCTCGAAACGGTACGACGTGATGGAAGACGACGCGATGCAGCCAGTATTCAATCAGCGTCCATGTTGCGATCCCGGTTGCACACAGCAAGAGCCAGATGAGCCAGTGTACAGGCGAATCGTGATCCACTGCCGCCCCTGCCAGCAATAGCAACAGTACCGGATAGAAGACGAAGTCGGCGTAATAACCGGCCTTGCTCAGACGTACTAGAGTAGTCATCTCACCTGCGACTTCAGGACCATCAAGCCACACTTGAATCGACAATAACCTGATCAAAAAGTTCTGGGTTATTCCGGGCAGAAAAATACCGGCTTGCCAGTGTGGCCGCCGACGCACGCCTATGTGACTACGCGCGGCTTTGACGATGATGCTCCGTTGGCAGACAAAATGCTTTAGAGTTATGTCAACCTTATCCGGTTCACCGCCCAGCGTGAGGAACAGACATGACAAGCTTGTGGCCCGACCTGCCCTACCCCGCATGGCGCGAGACCTGCGACGCGCTGCATCTCTATACTCAAATCGTCGGCAAATACCGGCTGGCACGCACACCCTGGGTGAATCACTCATGGCACGCGACCTTCTATATATGTGGTCGCGGCCTGACCACTTCAGTGGTGCCCGACAAATCCGGTGGCATCGAGATCGTGTTCGATCTGCTCGACCATGCGGTCATTGGCATGGCCACCGACGGACGCACAGCGCGAATCAGACTGGAGCCGATGTCAGCGGCAGAGTTTCATGCCCGGTTTCTCGACATGCTGCGCGGGTTGAGCGGCACGCCAAAACTGCACGGCGTACCCAATGAGATGCCCGATCCGGTACCGTTTGCAAAGGATCACACGCCACGGCCATACGATGCCGAGGCAGTGACACGTTTCTTTCGTGCGCTGGTGTCAATCCATCGGGTATTCCAGAAATTCCGCACCGCCTGTCTGGGCAAGGTCAGCCCGGTACATCTGTTCTGGGGCAGTTTCGATCTCGCGTTGACGCGTTTCTCGGGACGCCGCGCGCCATTGCATCCGGGTGGTATTCCGGGATTACCGGATGTGGTAACGCGCGAAGCCTACAGTCACGAAGTCTCGTCCGCAGGCTTCTGGCCTGGCGGCGGCGCAGTTGACTATCCGGCTTTTTATTCGTATGCGTATCCGGCACCGCCTGGATTTTCAGAAGCGCAAGTACACCCGCGTGCGGCAACGTTCAATTCCACGCTCGGGGAATTCATCCTGCCGTATGATGCGGTGCGCACATCGAACGACCCGGATACGATCCTGATGTCATTCCTGCAGAGCACCTACGATGCGGCAGCCAAACTCGCAGCCTGGGACTGTCCCGCGCTCGAATGCGCAATGGGCCAGCCATTGCGGCCACGACCGCTGCAATATAAAAATGACTGAGTCAGTCGCCGTATAATCGCGTCGGACAAATCTGCGGAATGGAATGCCATGTTTATGGATATCCTGCCCGACATTCTCATCGCGAAACTCGCCGTCGTATTTTGCGGCAGTGCCGCGGGCACCGCTTCCGCCAGGCGCGGCGCGTATTACGCCGGACCTGGCAATGCCTTCTGGCCAACGCTCCACGTGATCGGTCTCACGCCACACCCTCTGCGACCAGAAGAGTATCGCTCCGTCATCCAATTCGGAATTGGTCTGACCGACCTTGCCAAGACCGTATCAGGCGCGGATGCCGTGCTGCGCAAGGAACACTTCGATCGCGAGGGTCTGCGCAGAAAGATCCTGCGCTATCAACCAAAGCTGCTCGCCTTCACCAGCAAACGTGCTGCGCAGGAATTTCTCCAGCACCACGTCGTCTATGGCCGCCAGCAGGAGCGGCTCGGCAACACTGCGCTGTTCGTACTGCCTTCGCCATCCGGTGCGGCGCGCGGTTATTGGGACATCGCGCCATGGCACGCACTTGCACAACTTGTGCTCGGCCGATAAACAAACAGACAGTACGGCAGATATTGTCTCCACAGCCACCAGTCAAGATTCACCCTCAATAACATCCTGGATGGCGGCGGCGATGGGGAAATACCGGATCAGCATCCATAGTCTGGAATCCGCACCCCGAACGGATCGACAGTTGAAAATTTCTGTGCCAACAGTTCAATGGCAAACCCGATACAGGTGCCAATATGACCGCCAGCAGCAGATAACGTGATGCGCACAGCCTGAAGCCGTACTCCCGGAAACCACCAAGACGGCACGTCAATAACCAGATATAGAAACAGGCCAGTACCAGCGTAATCGCGATCGATAGCAGGACGGCATCATTGAGTCGCAGTTTCAACCCGGCAATGATGGCGAAAGCCGGGATATAGGCCGCAATAGACAATAACGGAACCAGACCGACGGCCCTGGGTACCTTATCGTCACGCTGTCCGCCTTTATTTATACTTCCGCCAGATTGCCTTTCTTCTCCAGCCAGTCCTTGCGATCGGCTGCACGCTTTTTTCCCAGCAGCATGTCCATGAGTTTGTCGGCGTTGTCCTTGGCGTCAACGGTCAATTGCACCAGCCGCCTCGTGTCAGGCGAGATGGTGGTCTCGCGCAATTGTTGCGGGCTCATCTCGCCCAGTCCCTTGAAGCGTGTCACCGAGACTTTACCTTTCTGCTTCTCGGCGGCGATGCGATCCAGGATCCCTTTGCGTTCCGCTTCATCGAGCGCGTAATACACGTGCTTGCCCACATCGATCCGGAACAACGGCGGCATGCAGACGAACACGTGCCCACGCTGTACCAGTGAGCGGAAATGCCGCAGGAACAAGGCGCACAACAGTGTGGCGATATGCAGCCCGTCGGAATCCGCATCCGCCAGGATACAGACTTTGTGATAACGCAAGCCATCGAGATTGCTGGAGCCGGGTTCGACGCCGAGCGCGATGCTGATATCGTGCACTTCCTGCGATCCCAACACCTGTGACGCATCCACTTCCCAGGTATTGAGGATCTTGCCGCGCAACGGCAGGATGGCCTGGAATTCGCGATCGCGAGCCTGCTTGGCGGAACCGCCGGCGGAATCGCCTTCCACCAGAAACAGTTCGCCGCGTTTCGGATCCTGACTGGAACAATCCGCGAGTTTTCCCGGCAATGCAGGACCACTGGTGACTTTCTTGCGCACCACCTGCTTGCTGAGCTTCAACCGCTGCTGGGCATTCTCGATGGCAAGTTGTGCGATCTGTTCGCCCGATTCCGTGTGCTGATTGAGCCACAGGCCCAACGCATCCTTGACCACACCGGAGACGAAGGCTGCGGCCTCGCGCGATGACAGGCGCTCCTTGGTCTGGCCGGAGAACTGCGGGTCGGCGAGCTTGGCGGATAACACGTATGCGGCGCGATCACAGATATCTTCCGGCGCCAGCTTGACGCCACGCGGGACCAGGTTACGGAATTCGCAGAACTCGCGCACCGCTTCCGTGATGCCCGTGCGCAGGCCGTTCACATGTGTACCGCCCTGAATCGTCGGAATCAGGTTGACGTAACTTTCCGCGAATACTTCGCCGCTGTCCGGCAACCACACTACGGCCCAGTCGGCCGCTTCGTTCTCGGCCTGCAGACTACCGGTGAACGGCTCCTCCGGCAGATACTCCCGGTTCTCCAGCGATTCGATCAGGTAATCCTTGAGTCCGCCGCTGTAATGCCATTCCTCTCTTTCGAGAGTCTGTTCATTGATGAACTTGACGGTGAGCCCGGGGCATAACACAGCCTTGGCGCGCATCACGTGCTTCAGCTTCGGGATGCTGAATTTGGCAGAATCGAAATATTTCGGATCGGGCCAGAAGCGTAATAGCGTCCCGGTATTGGCCTTGCCGACGTCGCCCTGCTGTTCCAGCTTGGTAGTACGGCGACCATCCTTGAAAGCCATGTGATAGCGTTTCCCATTACGCCGTACCCAGACTTCCAGCTTGCTGGACAGCGCGTTGACTACCGAGACACCGACGCCGTGCAAGCCGCCCGAAAACTTGTAGTTCTTGCTGGAAAACTTTCCGCCCGCATGCAGGCGCGTGAGGATCACTTCCACGCCGGGAAGTTTTTCCTTGGGGTGCATATCCACCGGCATACCGCGGCCGTCGTCGTTGACCGACAAGGAACCGTCCTTGTGCACGATGACTTCGATCTTCTTCGCATGCCCGGCGATGGCTTCATCGACGCTGTTATCGATGACTTCCTGGGCTAGATGGTTGGGACGGGTGGTATCGGTGTACATACCCGGCCGTTTGCGGACCGGGTCAAGACCCGAAAGCACTTCGATATCAGCGGCGTCGTATCGGGCGGTCATGTATCAGTATCTTTATGGTTCATGGTAGCGACAACACCAGACGCAATCCGGATTCCACATCCTGCAACAACCCGGCCGATAATCTCCCCACACGATCAGTCAGAAAGCGCTTGTCCAGGGTAATGAGTTGGGAAACGTTCGCCACCGAATCACGTTTGAGACCCGAGGTACGGCCCCGCAACAATACGTTACCCGGCGCGGCTTCAAGTTTCAGATTGGAGGTGATAACCACTGCAACGATGGTCTGGATGCGGCTCTTGTTGAAATCATCAGACTGGATAACGAGCACCGGGCGACGGAAACCTGGGCCTGAGTCGGATGGCTCCGGCAATGAGGCCCACCAGATTTCACCCCGCCGCACTACCAGTCTTCCTTCGGCAGCGAGCGCCCCTGCAAAGTCTGGAGCACAGGGTCGAGTGCTACTGGCTTGCCCTCTGCCGCGTACACTTGATCCAGACTCTCCGTAACCCCCAGTGAACCATGCTCGCGCAGGTATTCCCCGACCGCCTCGGCATAGAGTTGGCTGCGGGAAACACCCAGGCGTTTACTGAGCCTTTCGGCGGCCTTGAATACAGGGTCGGGAATGGAGATTGCAGTTTTCATGACCGGAGTATAACAGAAGTTATACCCTGGGCAAATCTGTCTTTAGTGCTGGAAACGGTATTATGACGCAGCCAAGTCAGGCCAGATCGGCAATCAGAGATCGGCGCAAGGCATCCGGAACCGGTTGCAACACATGTTGGTAATTGGTGTGGCTTACACCGGCATTCAGTACCGCGCCTTTTCTTAGTGCCGTGGCCATTCCCGGACTCAGCTCGAAACGCAGGAAATGCACCGCTGAAGTCTTGTCGCTGGTCTCGCGCTCCATGTCTTCGTCGGCGATGGCGTTGACCTTGTCATGGCCCGCGACCTGCACCCAGGTCACGTCCTCGATGCCGATCAGACGTGCCAATGCCTGCTGGCGCTCCGCCACGTCCTCGAATTCGATCAGCATGGTGGCCTTGAAGTTGTTGCCGTCCGGGATCAACGGATTGTAGGCGTCCAGTTCTTCCTGGATACCCGCAGCCTCGAAGATGCGTTCCGCGCGCAACATCTCCTGTACCTGATATTGCATGGTGAGCCGGTCTTCGAACAACAGCGTCACATTCGGCCCGATATGCAGGGTCCGCGCCTGTTTGTGCTGCATCACCTGCTCGCGGAATGCCACCCGTTTCTGCGCGTACTCTTCCAGACTCCAGAGATCATTGCGTTGCAGCTTGTTCATGCCCTGTATCAGTCCGTCTTGTCCTTGATGGGTCCATCTGAAAACAGATACTCGTGTAATTCGTGATCGAAACGTTTGTTCTTGCGACGGATCCATTCCAGCACCATGGAAGCGTGCTCGATCTCCTCGTCGCGATTGTGAGCCAGTATCTCTGCCAGCTGTTTGTCCTTGCAGGCCGCAACTCGCTGGTTATACCAATCCACTGCTTCCAGTTCTTCCATCAGCGATACGATCGCACGATGGAAATCGCGTACCTCGTCGGAAAGTTCTTCGATCGGCTCGTGATAACCTTCGCTCGCCATTTTCCTTCTCCCAATATCTGAATTAATCAGTCATTCGATCCTATTTGGTTCAATCTATGCCATGAAATGAGAGAGCAAATATCTGCTCCTTCAGAGCCCGTAGGCCATGCGCAACAGCTTCATCGGCGGCTCCGGTTCACGTCGATCAGCAAGCCCATTCTGGATCTGCTCGCCCGCCATCGGACAATCGCTACTGTAATGGTCACACCCTGAGTCTGCCACCCGGTTCATGACCGGGCGGCCGATCTTCATGGAGATGTCATGGTACTCGCTCTTCACGGCATAGGTGCCGTTGTGACCGGAGCAGCGTTCGATGGCCTCCACCTCGGTATCCGGCACCAGTTCCAGCGCCTGCTTGGTCTTCATACCGAGATTCTGTACCCGCAGATGACAGGGGATGTGATACGCCACTTTGCCCAATGACTTTTTAAAATCTGTTTTCAGCTTGCCGGCCTTGTGCCTCAACATCAGATACTCGAATGGATCGTAGATCGCGTCGCGCACCTTGATGACGTCAGCATCATCTGGGAACATCAGCGGTAACTCCTGCTTGAACATCAACACGCAGGACGGGATCGGGGCCACGATGTCATACCCCGCATCCACCAGTTTTGCCAGCATCGGGATATTCGCTTGCTTCGATTTGAGGATGGATTCGAAATCACCCAGTTCCAGCTTGGGCATCCCGCAGCAGCGTTCCTGCGGAGTGAGTTTGACCGGGATATCGTTGTGTTCAAATACAGCTACCAGATCTTCCGCCAATCCCGGCTGGTTGTGATTACCATAGCAAGTGATGAATAACGCAACCTGACCGCGTGTACCTTCGACTGATTCCGGCACAGATTTATCGACACGATGTTCGAGCCGTTTGCGCGCAGTGTCGCTGTGAAAATATGGCACCACCGCATCAGGATGGATACCGAAGGTCTTGTCCAGCAGTTTGCGAGCCGCCCCATTATGGTTCACTGCGTTCACGGTCTGTACCACGATCGGGATACCGGCGAACTGGCCCAGCTTGTCCGGCGACGAAAGTATCCTGTCGCGTAAACTGGCGCCCTGATCCTTGAACTTGAAGGACTTGGCACGCAGCATGAGATGCGGAAAATCGACGTTCCAGGGATGCGGCGGCACATACGGACATTTGGTCATGTAGCACATGTCGCACAGATAGCAGTGGTCCACCACTTCCCAGTAAACCTTGCGCTCCACGCTATCCAGTTCCATGGTCGGCGACTCGTCGATGGCGTCGAACAGGGTAGGGAACGAATTGCACAGGTTGAAGCAACGGCGGCAGCCGTGGCAGATATCGAACACCCGATGCAGTTCCTTGAACAGCAACTCCTCGTTGCCGAAATCAGGATTCTGCCAATCTATCGGGTGACGGGTCGGCGCTTCGAGGCCGCCTTCCCGTCCTTGTCCTTCATTGGAGGCCATAACTATTCCCCAATGCGATTATGAATGGGGGCGCCGCAGCGCCCCCGCTATACATTACGTTGGCTGAATTATCGGGTGCCTTTGAAAATCAGAGATTTTGGTTTCTGGGTAGGCAGAAATGACCGAGGAACTGGAGTGTATATGCCAATACATAAAGCTTCCGAGGTCATTTTCGCATTACTCTCGGACATCCCTGTCCTCCGTAATGTAAGACCATCCATGGTCAAAAACACCGCCAGAAAACAAAAGATTGATTTTCAGGGTGCCCGTTACTTGCCGAGGCCGTCCAAAGCCTTCTGGAACCGGTTTGCATGCGAGCGTTCTGCTTTCGCCAGCGTCTCGAACCAGTCGGCGATCTCGCCAAAACCTTCACTGCGCGCGGCCTTGGCCATCCCCGGATACATGTCAGTGTATTCGTGGGTCTCGCCGGCGATGGCGGCCTTGAGATTCTTGTCAGTGGCGCCGATCGGCAAACCCGTGGCCGGATCGCCGACCGCTTCCAGGTATTCCAGATGCCCATGCGCATGGCCGGTCTCGCCTTCGGCGGTGGAACGGAATACCGCGGACACGTCGTTGTAACCTTCCACGTCCGCCTTGGCGGCGAAATAGAGATAGCGCCGGTTGGCCTGGGATTCGCCCGAGAAGGCATCTTTCAGGTTCTGCTCGGTCTTGCTGCCTTTCAAATTACTCATGATTTCCTCCGCGTGAAACAGATCGAAATTCAATGTTCGGCGACTACGACAGTCAAACTATTAGACTAAGTCTAAAACTCTAGACTCTCGTCCAGTCGATGTCAACACGGCCCACGCCCTGCGTTGACCCGCTTCGCTGCGGCGTGTAACGTGCCGCCGCCGCTGGAGAAAATGCCATGCCCAAAGCCCCGAAAACCGATGTCCCTGATTTCGAGTCCGCCCTCAAGGAACTGGAGGGTATCGTCGCCACCCTGGAGAAAGGCGACCTGCCGCTGGATGCTGCACTCAAGCATTTCGAACGTGGTATCGCGCTGACCCGCCAATGCCAGAGCGCGCTTAAACAGGCTGAATTGAAGGTGGAACAATTGCTCGAAAAAGACGGTCGCCAGACCCTGGTACCCTTCGAGACCGGAGACGAATAAGCCATGTCGTTCCGGGAGCGTGTCACCGATTACGGCGCACGCATCGAAAAAGTTCTGGAGCGCTGGCTGCCAGCCGCCGAGAAACCACCCGAACGGCTGCATTCCGCCATGCGTTATGCGGTACTGGGCGGCGGCAAACACTTGAGACCCCTGCTCATCTATGCCGGTGGCGAAGTACTGGGTGTACCGCCTGACCGGTTGGACGGTCCGGCTGCCGCCGTCGAACTGATCCATGCCTATTCCCTGATCCATGACGACCTGCCGGCCATGGATAACGACGACCTGCGCCGCGGGCGTCCCACCTGCCACCGTGCCTTCGACGTGGCAACTGCGATCCTCGCCGGCGATGCACTGCAGGTGCAGGCATTCCTGATCCTCGCCGACGATCCGGCCATGCAGGCGGCACCGGCGGCCAGGGTCAATATGATCCGTAGCGTCGCCATCGCCAGCGGCTCGGCGGGCATGGCCGGCGGCCAGGCCATGGATCTGGCCGCGACCGGCCACACCCTCAGTCTGGCAGAACTGGAGCTGATGCATCTTCACAAGACCGGCGCCCTGATCCGGGCCAGCGTGCTGCTGGCGGCGCAGAGTGTCCCCGACCTCGCGACGGAGAAGCTGGCGGCGCTGGATCGGTATGCCAGGTGCATCGGGCTCGCATTCCAGATCCGGGACGATATCCTGGATGTGGCCGGAGAGACCGAATCACTCGGCAAGCAGACCGGTGCCGACGCCTCGCGCAACAAACCCACCTTCCCCAGCATCCTGGGGCTCGCAGAATCACAGCGCCGGGCACAGGACCTGCACTTGCAGGCACTTGAGGCACTGCTGCCGTTCGGCGATGCGGCTGAGCCGCTGTGCTGGCTCTCGGAATACATCGTCAGCAGGGAAAACTGAGCGCTGGTTGATGGGCAGGGCCCAATGACCGGATAATGACTACCCGGATTCCACGAGCGCGCGATGACTGACCTCTCTGCCTATCCCCTGCTCGCGCGCATAAACTCTCCCGAAGAATTGCGCGCGCTTCCCGAAGCCAGCCTGCAACAGGTGGCGAAAGAACTGCGCGCGTATCTGATCCACACCGTGAGCAATGTCGGCGGCCATTTCGCTGCCGGGCTCGGCGTGGTGGAACTGACCATCGCCGCACATTACGTCTTCAACACCCCGTATGACCGGCTGGTCTGGGACGTCGGGCACCAGGCCTATCCGCACAAAGTGCTCACCGGCCGTCGCGATCAGTTGGAGACCATCCGCAAAAGTGGCGGACTCGCGCCATTTCCGCGGCGCAGCGAAAGCCCCTACGATACGTTCGGCGTCGGACACTCCAGCACCAGCATCAGTGCTGCACTCGGTATGGCACTGGCGGCGAAACAGAAAGGTGAGGAAGACCGGCATGTGGTTTCCTTGATCGGCGATGGCGCCATGACCGCCGGGATGGCGTTCGAAGCACTGAATCACGCCGGCTCGCTCAACGCCAACTTGCTGGTGATCCTGAACGACAACGATATGTCGATCTCGGGTAATGTCGGTGCGCTCTCCAATTATTTCGCCAAGGTGCTGTCAGGCCGCGTGTATTCGCATCTGCGTGAAGGCGGCAAGAAAGCCTTGTCGATCATGCCGCCGGTCAAGGAACTCGCGCGCCGCTCGGAAGAATTCATGAAAGGCATGGTGCTGCCCGGCACCCTGTTCGAGGAACTCGGTTTCAATTACATCGGACCGATCGACGGTCACGACGTGAACCTGTTGGTCTCCACCTTGCGCAACATGCGCGCACTCAAAGGTCCGCAGTTCCTGCATGTCGTAACCCGCAAGGGCAAGGGGTATGAACCGGCAGAGAAGGATCCCATCAAGTGGCATGGCCCATCCGCATTCAACGCCAGCACCGGCGTGATCAACGAAAAACCATCAGCCGGACCTGCCTACTCGGACGTATTCGGTCAGTGGCTGTGCGACATGGCCGAGCAGGAACCACGGCTGGTGGCGATCACACCGGCGATGCGTGAAGGTTCCGGACTGGTCGAATTCGAACGACGTTTCCCGGACCGCTATTTCGATGTCGCGATCGCCGAACAGCATGCGGTGACGCTGGCAGCAGGTTTGGCAGTGGAAGGTCTCAAGCCGGTAGTCGCGATCTATTCCACCTTCCTGCAACGCGCCTATGATCAACTGGTGCATGATGTCGCACTGCAGAACCTGCCGGTACTGTTCGCCATCGACCGTGCCGGACTGGTCGGACCTGACGGTCCCACTCACGCCGGGAGTTTCGATCTCACTTATATGCGTTGCCTGCCGAACCTGGTATTGATGGCGCCCGCCGACGAGAACGAATGTCGGCAGATGCTGTACACCGGCATGACCTTGAACCAGCCCGCGGCCGTACGTTATCCGCGTGGGCGTGGCCCGGGCGCCAGGATCGTAACGACCATGCGGGCACTGCCGATCGGCAAAGCGGAGGTGCGGCGCAACGGACGCGGGCTTGCATTGCTCGCATTCGGTGCCATGGTCGAACCGGCACGACTCGCGGCCGATGCTCTGGATGCCACGCTCGTCAACATGCGCTTCGTGAAACCGCTGGATGAAAGCCTGCTGCTCGAACTGGCCGCCAGTCACGCACATTTCGTCACGCTCGAAGACAATGCTGTGGCCGGTGGTGCCGGCAGTGCCGTCGCCGAGTTTTTCGCTGCACAAACTGTAGAAAAGCCCCTGCTGCACATCGGGATCCCGGACCGTTTCATCGAACACGGTTCGCGTGAAGAATGCTTGCAGCAAGCCGGTCTGGATGCGGAACACATCCGGCACGATATAGAAACGTGGCTCGCGGGCCGTACGCCCGATGCACACCGCCGGCGCGCTGCCCTCACCTGACACGCTGGCACATTTCCCGGGCTGAAGGTATCCTAGTAGTTTAGTCAGGATTGAATCTGGCCGCTTGCGGGGGTGGAAAATCCCTTCCCCAGCCCCCATAACCCGATTCCCGAAACCGCGCCAAGAGGCAGCCGCAATGGAGGACGCCCACATGACTCCGACCCACCCCGCCCAAGCGGATGTCGTCCCCATCGAAGACGTGCAGTCCAGCGCGGATACCCGCCGTATCCCCATCAACAAGGTCGGCATCAAGGATATCCGGCACCCGGTACGGGTACGCGACCGTTCCGGCGGCGAACAGCACACCATCGCCAATTTCAGCATGTACGTGGATCTGCCGCACAACTTCAAGGGCACCCACATGTCACGCTTCGTCGAGATCCTCAACAACTACGAGCGCGAGATCACCACTGATTCGTTCAAGGAGATGCTGACCGATATGACCGAACGCCTGGGTGCCAAATCCGGGCATATCGAGATGCGCTTTCCGTATTTCGTCAACAAGCACGCACCCGTCTCGGACGTGCAGAGCCTGATGGATTACGACGTGGTGTTCACCGGTCAGCGCCGCAATAACGAGAACTGCCTGCGCATCAAGGTCGTGGTGCCGGTCACCAGCCTGTGTCCCTGCTCGAAGAAGATCTCCGAGTACGGCGCGCACAACCAGCGTTCACATGTGACCGTGGACTGCAAGACCCGTGGTTTCATCTGGATCGAGGAGCTGATCGGCATCGTCGAGGAACAGGCATCCTGTGAACTGTATGGTCTGCTGAAACGTCCGGATGAGAAATACGTGACGGAGCATGCCTACGACAATCCCAAGTTCGTCGAAGACATGGTGCGCGATATCGCCGTCAAACTGAATGCCGACGAACGCATCCGCGCCTACACTGTGGAATCGGAAAATTTCGAGTCCATCCACAACCATTCAGCATACGCAATGGTCGAGAAAGACAAGGATCTGGAACCTAGACCAGCCAAGGCGTGAGGCCATTCTGCAGCACAGCGTCAGAATTGCGAGCTGTGCTGCAGTAGATTCAGGGACGAACTTCCTTCTTCCTGCGGCCTTCTTCCGGTCGTTCGCTGCGCGTCAGGCGTTCGATAAGGCTGCGCAAAAATACCTTGTGGAACTGCAACTGGCATGGCATGGATGCCTGCTCGATCAGGGTCGCATTGACCCGCAACACCGTCACTACGGTCTTGGCCGCGATGCTCGCAGTGCTGCGCGTCTGTTGCAGATAGGCTGCTTCACCGAAACAGTCTCCTTCACTAAGCAGACCGACCGCCTTGCTGCCACGTCGTACTTCAGCATCGCCTGAGACGATGATCACGAAGCAATCGTCGAGTTCGCCTTCCACCAGGATGTTCTCGTTGGCACCGTAACTCTGCCAGCGGCTGGCCTGCAGCACTTCGTAGATATCGGGGTACGAGAATCCCTTGAAGAAGGTCAGCCCGCGCAGCATGTTGAAACGTTCCTGCTCGGCGAGCTCCTGCGATAACTTGTCCAGGGTGCGGACGGCACGCGTGAGCGCGGTCGCGAATTCCATGCCGGTCTTGTAACGGCGCGCCGGATCCTTGTCCAGAGCCTTGTTGACGATGTCTTCGAGCACGCTCGGCACATCGGGACGGATGCGGTGCAACGGTGGCGCAGTGGCATAGATGATCTGATGTACCAGACGCGAGAGGTTGTCGCCGTAATACGGCCGCTTCCCGCACAACAACTCGTACATCACCACGCCCAGCGAATACAGATCGGTCTGGATGCTGGACGGTTGCTGGCGCATCTGTTCCGGCGCCATGTAGCTGGGCGAACCCACCAGTCCCTTGAGCTGCCCGGCTTCGTTGCCGGCCATCTGCGCGACGCCAAAATCCACGATACGAACATCGCCTTCCGCCGTCATCATGATGTTGCCGGGTTTTATGTCGCGATGGATCAGGCCGTTCCTGTGTGCGTAATCCAGCGCCTTGGCGCATTTGAAGATGACTTCGACGACCTTGCGTACCGGCAACAGATTATTGGTCCGGCAGAACGCGGTAAGCGGATGCGCACCGCGCACATATTCCATGACCACGAAACAATGGCCGTCGTCTTCACCAGCATCGTAGATCGGCAGGATGTTGGGATGAGTGAGTTTGCCGACCAGATAGGCTTCGTTGAAGAACAGTTTGCGGCGGGTACGCGCTTCCTGTTCGGGGACATTCTCGTCGAGGTTGTACAGCTTGAGCGCGACGTCCTTGCCGAGGAAGGAATCGTGGCACAGGTAGACCGTACCGGTCGTGCCCCGGCCCAGTTCCCGCGTGACCATGAATTTGCCCAGCTTGACTGGCGTGCCCATACTCGTTCCCCGGACCGGGTGGTGTCCCCCCGGTTATCGTTTTTCATCATACCAAGTCCGGCCTCCAGCCACATGTACAGGCGTCACAGGTTCAGAAAATGGACCGCCAACGCCAATAATATTGCCGTGAACAGTCC
>DASSKW010000080.1:0-22705 GCA_035690065.1 Gammaproteobacteria bacterium | reverse complement strand
TCTGTGTCTTCCGTATGAATATCTGGTTATTGAGTCAGTCGTAACGCTGAACGATTTCGCCACAGTTTCAGAAGCGGCATGATCGCAGCAGTTCCGGTGAGATGTGTAACTGAAACAGTCGCCTGCGGACCCAAATGACCCGCGGGCAGGAGGCGGGAGCTAGTCCAGGTTCCGGGACGCTGCGGCCAACTTTGACCGCCCTGATGCATGCACAAACTGTGCCGGGTTGATCTGTTTACCATTGTATAAAACTTCAAGGTGCACGTGGGGGCCGGTGGAACGGCCAGTCGAACCCATCAATGCAATCTCCTGCCCCTTTTTGACGACCTGGCCCACATGCACCAGGATGGTTTCGTTGTGCCCGTACCGCGTCGCATAGCCATTGCCGTGATCGATCTCGATCATGTTGCCATAGCCGCCACGCGCCCCGGCCCAGGTCACCACGCCCGGGGCCACTGCTTCGACCGCCTCGCCCTCGGTACCGGCGAAATCGATGCCGGGGTGGAAGGACAGCTCGCCGGTAAACGGATCGATGCGCATACCGAACGGCGAACTTTCATAACCCACCTTGACGGGTGGGCCCGACGGTAACGCTTGCTGCTTTACATTGCGGTTCATCATCAGATTTTCAAGCACCGAGAACTGTTGTTCGCGGCTGCGGATCTGGTCCTGAACCTGATCCAGATTGGTCATGAAGTCCTGCATCGAGACATGCTGAGTCGGTGCCGGCAGATCCGGGCCGCCCTCGGCAGGAGCTTCATCGAAATTGAATTCGCCGCGCTTGAGCCCGGCCATGTGGGTCAGCTGCTGGCCCAAGGCATCGAGACGGATGATATGTGCCTGCAATTGGCCCACTTTGGCCGACAAGGCGTCGATATTGGTCTGCGCCGATTGTTTGGCGCGGGCGACTTCCTGGGCCTGGCTGCTCAATTGCTGGCGCCAAACCGCGGGCTGATCCGTATCATTGCTCTGCCACAGGGCGGTGCCATAGCCAGCCATGAACAGGCTGCCTGCGACCAGGAGTCCCAGGCTCAACAACCCGCCCCACGCCAGTGGCCGGGCCAGATTCAGCTGATAGGGGCGGCCCCGTCTGGTAAGTACGATAAGATTCATCCGCTAGTTCCCATACTGTGCCCCGACTATGCCGGACCTATCGCCCATGCCAGTGCCAAAGCTTAACTCATTAACCGAACTTGTGTATGGCTCTTCCCTGGCCCGACTGGGGGCTGAGGCCCGCCGTCTGGGCGAGTTACGGGACGCCGTACGCCGCCAGCTCCCACCTGAACTGGTGCCCTGGTGCCTGGGAGCAGAGCTCCGCAAGGACAACCTGCTGGTCTATATGGCCAGTTCCGCGGCCGCTACGACCCTGCGGTACCGACAACACACCTTATTGGCAGCCATCGGAGCGGCCCTCGGACGGCCTTTAACCCGTCTGGAGGTCAAGGTCATGCCCGACCCGCCGCTGCCGCCGGCTCCCCGTCCGACCCCACGCGTACTGTCCGAGGCGGTGCGGCGGCTGTTGGAACAGACCGCAGAAGGGGTGGCCGACGAATCCCTGGCGCGTGCTCTGCAGCGTCTTGCCCGACACCCTCAGCGGTCCCGGTAAGACAGTCCCACGGTTCAACCAGATTTGGAAATACCTTGCCCGAACGGCAATTACAGTGCGTGCACCGGAGTCATGTAGGAGATCGGAGCCGCTGCCGGATCGTCGAAGGTGACCTCTTCCCAGGCTGGCTGGTTCGCCAGCAGGGTCCGCAACAGCATGTTATTCAGGCCATGCCCTGATTTGTAGGCGCTGAAAGCACCGATCAGGCTGTGGCCCAGGAGATACAGATCACCGATGGAATCGAGGATCTTGTGTTTCACGAATTCGTCTTCGTAACGCAGCCCGTCCTCGTTGAGGATGCGGTAATCGTCGAGCGCGATGGCGTTATCCAGCGAGGCACCCAGCGTCAGATGTTTCTGGCGCAGCATCTCGATGTCACGCATGAAGCCGAAGGTGCGCGCCCGGCTCACTTCCTTCACGAACGAAGTGGTGGAGAAATCCACCGTCGCGGTCTGGGTGTGTTTCTTGAAGATGGGGTGATCGAAGTCGATCTGGAAACTGACCTTGAAGCCGTCGAACGGCTCGAAGCGGGCCCACTTGTCGCCGTCGCGCACTTCCACCGGTTCCTTGATGCGGATGAAGCGCTTGTGCGCGTTCTGTTCCTCGATACCGGCGGATTGCAGCAGGAATACGAACGGGCCGGCACTGCCGTCCATGATCGGCACTTCCGGTGCGGACAGATCCACATAGGCATTGTCGATTCCCAGACCCGCCAGCGCTGACAGCAAGTGTTCAACTGTTGAGATACGGGCATCGCCATTCACGATAGTGGTACCCAGCATGGTCTCGCCGACGTTCTCGGCGTAGGCACGGATCTCGATGGGCTGCTCCAGGTCCACGCGTCGGAAGATGATCCCGGTGTTTGGTGCGGCCGGGCGCAAGGTCATGTAAACCTTCTCGCCTGTGTGCAATCCCACGCCGGTCGCCCGGATACAGTTCTTGAGCGTGCGCTGTTTCAACATGCCTTTGCAATACCTTGAGTCGAAGGGATATCCCGGGGCTGGAAGCCGGACAGGGAACCCCAATGTGACAAATTCATGACCGCATATGGTATCACCGCCGCACGATGCCGAACAAGGTTCGCGGGCCTTGTCCGGCACGCACTCAGTCCGCCTGACGCCGCAGAAATGCCGGGATATCCAGGTATTCCTGATCCTGCGCGTCGAGATCACCATGCTCCCGTTGCCGGGCATAGGTCGGCCGCTCAAGCTTCTTCCAATCCGGGCGGTCGTCGGTACCGGTACGTGCCACCACCTGCATGACTGGGGCCGGCGGCGCTGCTGCCGCAGCCGCAACCGGCTGCTGCGGCTTCAGTACCGGCGCTGCCTGCTGCGCCTGCGGCCGTGTCAATCCAGTCGCCACCACCGTGACCCGGATCTCGTCGGTCATGGATGGATCCAGTACCGTGCCAACCTTGATGGAAGCATCTTCCACTGCATAACTATGCGCGATCTCCATCACTTCGGTGTATTCGCCCATGGTCAGGTCCATACCCGCGGTGATGTTTACTAGAATGCCTCTCGCCCCCTGCAGGTTGACATTCTCCAGCAACGGGCTGGTGACTGCCGCTTCGGTCGCCCGCCGGGCCCGGCCTTCGCCACTGGCTGAACCGGTCCCCATCATGGCCATGCCCATCTCCGACATCACGGTCCGGACATCCGCGAAGTCGAGATTGATCAGGCCAGGGCGGGTGATGATGTCGGCGATCCCGCGGACTGCGCCATGCAGCACTTCGTTGGCTGCCTGGAATGCCTGCAGGATCGGCACATCCCGGCCCAGCACCGCAGCCAGCTTCTCGTTCGGGATCACGATCAGCGAATCCACGTACTGACCGAGGTCCGCCAGCCCCTGCTCCGCCACCTTCATGCGCTTGCCGCCTTCATATGAGAACGGCTTGGTGACCACCGCGACCACCAGGATGTCGAGTTCCTTGGCTACCTGCGCTACCACCGGCGCCGCGCCGGTGCCGGTGCCGCCACCCATGCCGGCGGTGATGAACACCATGTCGCTACCGGTGAGCACCTCTTCGATGCGATCCCGATCCTCCAATGCCGCCTGTTTGCCGATCTCCGGATTGGAGCCGGCACCCAACCCGCGGGTCAGGTTGCAACCGACCTGCAAGGTGGTGCGGGCGTTGATCTTCTTCAACACCTGCGCATCGGTATTGACGGCGATGAAATCCACGCCCTCGATACCGCTCGCCACCATGTGCTGCACGGCGTTACCGCCGCCGCCGCCCACGCCAATGACTTTTATTACAGCGCTTTGGCTCACGCTATCCATTAACTCGAACATGACCGGCCTCCTTAAGTACGAACTACTGAATTCAGACAAACCTCAAAACGAACCCTGAAACCATTGCTTCATCCGCTGCCAGACGTCCTGTACCCCGAACTGCACACGCCGTTCCCCGGCACCGCTGCGCGGCACACTCTGGGCTCCAAACAGCAGCAGACCGACGCCGGTGGCATGGATCGGGTTGCGCACCACATCCACCAGACCGTTGACGTGTTGCGGCACACCCAGTCGCACCGGGGCATGGAAGACTTCCTCGGCGAGCTCGACCGCGCCTTCCATCTTGGCGCTGCCACCGGTCAGCACGATGCCGGCCGGGATCGCATCCTCAAATCCGCTGCGCCGCAGTTCCGCCTGAATCAGGCTGAATAATTCTTCGTAGCGTGGCTCGACGACTTCCGCGAGCGTCTGGCGCGCGAGACGGCGTGGTGGACGTTCCCCGACACTTGGCACCTCTATGGTCTCGTCGGCGCTCGCCAGCTGCGGTAACGCACAGGCGTACTTGATCTTGATCTCTTCGGCGTGATGCGTCGGCGTGCGCAAGGCGACCGCGATATCGTTGGTGACCTGGTCGCCAGCGATCGGGATAACAGCCGTGTGCCGGATCGCGCCATCGGTGAACACCGCGATGTCAGTGGTACCGCCACCGATATCCACCAGACACACGCCAAGTTCTTTCTCGTCCTCGTTCAGCACCGCATAACTCGATGCAAGCTGTTCGAGGATGATGTCATCCACTTTCAGGCCGCAACGCTCCACGCAACGCACGATGTTCTGCGCCGCGCTCATGGCGCCGGTGACGATATGCACATGCACCTCAAGCCGCACCCCGGACATGCCGATGGGTTCGCGGATCCCGTCCTGGCCGTCGATCACAAAGTCCTGCGGCAGGATGTGCAGGATCTTCTGGTCGGCCGGGATACTCACCGCACGTGCAGCATCGATCACCCGATCCACGTCGCCGGCCGTGACTTCCTTGTCGCGGATCGCGACCACGCCGTGTGAATTCAGGCTGCGCACATGACTGCCGGCGATACCCGCATAGACGGAGTGAATCTGGCAACCGGCCATCAACTCGGCTTCTGCCACTGCCCGTTGGATGGATTGCACCGTGGATTCGATGTTCACCACCACCCCGCGTTTCAGTCCACGCGACGGATGCGAACCGATACCGACGATCTCGATCCCGCCTTCGGGCAGCACATCGCCGACGATGGCGACGACTTTCGAGGTGCCAACATCCAGTCCCACGATCAACTGTTTGTCCAGTCTCTTAGACATCAGGTCGAACCTCTCCACGCTTGGCGTCACGGATCGCGGACGCCTGTGTACACACTGTGTTTGATCCATGCTTGTTACGTTGTGCATCCGTACCGGCATGCCCGCGACATGCCGCCGCAGCTCCGGGACTCAACCAGCCCACGGCAAATCCGTTCGTGTAACGCATGTCCACATAGGCGACGCTCGTCAGTTGCGGGCCAAGTGTTGGCAACGCCACCGCACCGAACCGTTCCAGCCGCTGTTGTGCCGCCTCCCGGCCGAGCCGCACTTCGATGCCATCGCTGAGCCGGATGCTGGCCGCGCCGCGCGCATCCACCGCCAACTGCACGATCGTGAGTCCGCGCGCCTTGGTCAACGCGGCAAACGTGTTGTAACTCGTGAGCACATCCTGGGCGCTGCCTTCAGGACCCGACAGCAATGGCAGGGCTGCATAAGCGCTGACATCGCCATGCAGGAACACTTTGCCTTGTGCATCCAGCAAGCCATCAGCGTTCCAGCGTGCCACCGGGATCTCTTCGACCAGATCTATGTAGAGCGTATGCGGCCAGCTGCGCCGCACGCTGGCCTGCGCAACCCATGGCAGTGACTGCACCGCAGTCTGCGCTGCCTGCATATCGATCCTGAAGAATCCGTGCCCCGTCACTGCCGGCAAGACCGCCTCCCGTACCGTCGCCGGCGAGACATGGCGCAGATCGCCTTGCACCACCAATGTGGTGAGTGCGGGGCCGTTGAATACCGGTGCTGCAAAACGCAGCGTCACCGTGATCAGCGCTGCCAACAGCAACAGTCCGGCGATACCAAAGCCCGCCAGTTTCCATTTGCGGCGCGTATTCATCGTGTCTGGATGACGCTGCTTCATGCTTTTTGCTCCGCTGGTAACCTGGCAGCTTCCGCACTGAGCAAGCGGTTCGGCAATTCCGCCGCGATGGCGCCGATATCGCCGGCACCGAGCGTCAGCAATAGGTCGCCCTCGTGTAATACGCCCAGCAGTGCCTCCGGCAGATCCTGGGTACGCGCGACGAACACGGGATCGACCCGTCCACGATTGCGGATCGAACGTGCCAGCGCGCGCGCATCGGCACCTGCGATTGCCGCTTCACCGGCTGGATAGACTTCCAGTAATACCAGCGCATCGACGTGCGACAGCACTTCGGCAAAATCCTCGAACAGGTCACGGGTACGTGAATAGCGGTGCGGCTGAAATGCGACCACCAGCCGTCGTTGCGGCCAGCCTTCGCGTGCCGCAGTGATGGTGGCCGCAAGTTCCCGAGGATGATGTCCGTAATCATCCACCAGCATCACCGTGCCAGCCGGCGTCGCGATATCACCATGCAACTGGAAGCGCCGCCCCACGCCCGCGAAATGCGCCAGCGCACGCAACACCGCTGCGTCCGCGATCTCGAGATCGTGCGCGATGGCGATCGCAGCCAATGCATTCAGCACGTTATGGGTGCCGGCCAGATTGAGCGTCACGTCGAGCGGTGGTGCGGAGCCGGGACGCAACACCCGGAAGCGCGTGATCTGTCCGGCGCGCTGTATATCGATGGCACGAAAATCGGCGCCCTCTCCCGTGCCGTAGGTCAACACCGGGCGCGAGACTTCCGGCAAGATGTGACGCACTTCGGCATCGTCAACGCACAACACCGCAATGCCGTAAAACGGCAAGTGATGCAGGAATTCCACGAAGGTCGCACGCAAGCGGGCAAAATCCCCTTCGTAGGTACTCAGATGATCCGCATCGATATTGGTCACGACCGAGATCAATGGCTGCAGCGACAGGAACGAGGCATCGCTCTCGTCCGCTTCGGCTACCAGATATCGGCCACTGCCAAGCCGTGCGTTGGTACCGGCGCTGATCAACCTCCCCCCGATCACGAAGGTGGGATCGAGCCCGCCTTCGGACAGCACACTCGCGACCAGACTGGTGGTGGTGGTCTTGCCATGCGTACCTGCCACCGCGATACCGGAGCGGAAACGCATCAATTCCGCCAGCATCTCGGCGCGACGTACTACCGGGATCCGCTGTGCGCGCGCTGCAACGACTTCCGGGTTCTCCGCCGTGACCGCACTCGAGATCACCACCACATCGGTATCCGCAACGTGCTCGGTGGCATGTCCCAGCATCAACGTCGCCCCGAGCTCGGCCAACCGTCGGGTGATATTGTTCTGTTTCAGATCCGAACCACTGACCTGATAACCAAGATTGAGCAGCACTTCTGCGATGCCGCTCATACCAACTCCACCGATGCCGACGAAATGGATGTGGCGGATGCGGCGCATCAAGTTGCTCATGCCGCACCTCCCGGGCACAGACAGACGTCCGCGACCCGCTCTGCCGCATCGTTGCGCGCCAGAGTACGAGCGCGCATCGCCATGCTCAACAACCGGTTACGATCGGCCAGCAGGCGTTGCAATCTCGGCACCAGCGTTTCGACCGAGAATCTGTCCTGCGGCATACGTTCTGCGGCACCGGATTGCGTCAGGAAACCTGCATTGCGGGTCTGGTGATCGTCCACAGCGGCGGCGAATGGCACCAGTACGGCGCCCAGTCCGGCAGCAGCCAACTCCGCGACAGTCAACGCGCCGGCGCGACATACGGCGAGATCGGCCCAGGCATAGGCCTCCGCCATATCGTCGATGAACGCAGCGACTCGCGCTTCGATACCGTGCTCACGATAAGCCGCGGCGACCGTCTCGACATCATGTACTCCGGTCTGGTGCCAGACTTCAGGACGCACGCTGGCATCGAGTCGTGCGATCGTGAGCGGCAAGGTCTCGTTCAACACCCGCGCACCTTGGCTGCCACCCAGCACCAGCAGACGCGACGCGCCATTCCGGTTGGCGAAGCGCGCAGCAGGAGACGGCAAGCTGGAGATTGCAGCGCGCACCGGGTTACCGACGTATTCGGCACCCCGTGAAGCAGGAAAACTCCCCGGGAATCCTTCCATCACGCGTGCGGCAACATGACTGAGTACCCGGTTGGTCAAGCCAGGCACCGCATTCTGTTCGTGCAATACCAATGGACAACCGCTCAGGCGTGCTGCGATGCCACCCGGCCCGCTGGCAAATCCGCCCATCCCCAACGCTGCAACTGGTTGCAGACGGCGCAGGATACGCAGCGCCTGGATCATCGCGCGTGCCAACACGAAAGGCGATTTGAGCAGCGTCGTGAAACCTTTGCCGCGCACGCCACCTACATCGATCCATTCGATGGGAATGCCTGCCTCCGGTACCAATGTCGCTTCCAGGCCCTGGCGCGTACCGATCCAGGTCACCGTGTGACCGCGGCCGCGCAATACTTCCGCAACCGCGAGTGCCGGGAATATATGACCGCCGGTGCCGCCTGCCATGATCACGACCGAGGTTGCGCTTTTCATGCATCTACCTCTGCATCCAGCCAACTGCGCCCGGTACGTGTCTCGCGATCCACGCGCAGGATCAACCCTACCGCGGTGCACATCACGATCAGACTGCTGCCGCCATAACTCATCAGCGGCAACGTCAATCCCTTGGTTGGCAACAGACCCATATTCACGCCGATGTTGATGAACGCCTGCAGACCGATCCACAACCCCAGGCCGAAAGCGAGATAGGCGGCGAACATCTGTTGCTTGGCTGCCGCCCGACGTGCAATCACCACCGCGCGCCAGGTGAAGGCGAGATACAGTCCGATCACCAGCAATGAGCCGAACAGACCGAATTCCTCCGCCATCACAGCGAACAGGAAATCGGTGTGCGCCTCCGGCAGATAAAACAGCTTCTGCACACTCTCGCCGAGCCCGACGCCGAAGAACTGTCCGCGACCGATCGCGATCAGCGATTGAGTCAACTGGAAACCGCTATCGAACGGATCGCTCCAGGGATTCAGAAAACCCGTCAGTCGCTCGAGCCGATAAGGTGAAGTCACCGTGAGCAACACGAACCCGACTGCGCCCAATACCAGGAAGATGGCGAAATCACGCAAACGTGCGCCACCGAAGAACAACATGCCCATCGCAGATGCGATCAGGACCATCGCAGCGCCGAAGTCAGGTTCGGCCAGTAGCAGTAGCAAGGCTGCACCAAGCAACAGCATCGGCTTCAGCACACCCTTGAAGCCATGCCGCAATTCGTCCTGACGACGCACGATGTAACCGGCGATATACATCAGGATCAGCAGGCGTGCAGGCTCGGAAACCTGCAAACGGAACGGACCCATCACGACCCAGCGGATACTGCCGTTCACATGCCGCCCGATACCCGGCACCAACACCACTGCAAGTAACACGAACGCGAACACCAGTAGCAGAAAACCGGTACGCCGCCACAGACTCAGCGGCAGGTAATACGCCAACGTGGCACCCGCGATCCCGACCAGCGAATACAGGATCTGACGTTCGAGGTAATAGAACGGATTACCGGTCACCTTGTCGGCAAGTGAGATCGAGGCAGACGCCACCATCACCAGGCCGAACAGCAAGATGACCGCAGCCAGCGTCAGCAACAGCCGATCCGGTCCGGGCGGCGCACTGACGCCAGCGATGGGGGTGAACTCAGCCATCGGCGAGCCTCCTTGCTGCCTGCGCGAAAACTCGACCACGCTGTTCAAAATTCTCGAACATATCGAGACTCGAACAGGCCGGTGACAGCAACACCCGATCGCCAGGCTGCGCGATACTGGCCGCAGCCTGCACCGCAGCCGGCATATCCTTCACCCGTTGCACAGGGAAACGTCCGGCGATCGCCATTTCGATAGCCGCTGCATCCTTGCCCAGCAACACCGCGGCGCGTGTCTTGCCAACCAATGCCGCCGCCAGCGACATGAAATCCTGGCCTTTGCCATCACCGCCCGCGATCAACACCAGTGGCCCATCCAGGCCCGCCACCGCTGCTACCGTCGCGCCGACATTGGTGCCCTTGGAATCGTCGTACCAGTCGACGTCGTTCACGCGGGTGATGAATTCCATACGATGCGGCAGACCGCGGAACAGCTTCAGTGCTGCCAGCATCGCCGGCATCGGCAACCCTGCCGCACCGCCCAATGCCAGCGCCGCCAGCGCGTTTAACAAATTATGATTACCATGCAACCGCAACTCACTGGCCGCCATCAAACGCACGTCACCATGAACCAGCCAACGCATGCCATCGCGTGTGGCGATGCCATAATCATCGGGTGATGGTGTATCCAGACCAAAACTGACATGCCGTGCAGCGCTCTGCCCCATTCCGCGAACCAGAGCATCATCGCGATTCAGCACCGCCACATCACAATGCCGGAACACACGTGCTTTCGCATCGGCATATTCCTGCACGGTCGCATAACGATCCATGTGATCCGGGGAGATATTCAATACCGTGGCCGATACACAGCGTAACGATTCGGTGACCTCAAGCTGAAAACTCGACAACTCCAATACATACAGATCCGGCTCCTGTTCACCGATCAGATCCAGTGCCGGAGTACCCAGATTTCCGCCGACCCGGACTTCACGACCGGCCTGTTCAGCCATCAAACCGACCAGCGTGGTGACAGTGCTTTTACCGTTCGAACCTGTAATCGCGATCACCGGAGCCCGCGTATGTTGGGCGAATAATTCGATATCACCGAGCACCGGCAGACCCATCGCCCGGGCCTTGATCACGAACGGCGTCGAGACCGCGATCCCGGGTGATACCAGCAATTGATCGGCACGCTGCAAAGCCACTTCCGAGAAGCCACCGACGAACACCGCGGTATCCGGCATCTCGTTACGCAATTCTTTCAAGCCGGGCGGATGTTCCCGGCTGTCGGTCACCGCAATCTCGACCCCGCGCGCCGCCAGAAAACGCGCGCACGACAGCCCGGTCTTGCCGAGGCCGACGATCAGCGTCCTGGTTCCTGTTTGCGGCATGTGCATTCCGATGGTTCCTCAACGCACCTTCAGGGTGGACAGCCCGACCAGCACCAGGATCACGGTGATGATCCAGAAGCGCACGATCACGCGCGGCTCGGGCCAACCCTTGAGTTCGAAATGGTGGTGCAATGGCGCCATACGGAAGATGCGCTTGCCGGTGAGCTTGAACGAACCCACCTGCAGGATCACCGACAGCGTCTCCACCACGAACACGCCACCCATCACGAACAACACGATCTCCTGACGCACGATCACGGCCAATGTGCCGAGTGCTGCACCCAGCGCCAATGCGCCGACGTCGCCCATGAACACTTGCGCCGGGTAGGCGTTGAACCAGAGAAAACCGAGTCCGGCACCGACCAGCGCGCCGCAATACACCACCACTTCACCGGCACCCGGCAGATACGGGATCGCGAGGTAATGTGCGTAATTGAAGTTGCCGGAGGCATAACCGAACACACCCAGCGCGCCGCCGACCATCACCGCCGGCATGATCGCGAGCCCGTCCAGACCATCGGTAAGATTCACCGCGTTGCTGGTACCCACCACCACCAGATAGGTGATCACGATGAACAGCAAGCCGAGCGATACCGAGACATGTTTGAGCAGTGGCACGATGTAACCCACTTCAGCCGCGCCTGTATGGCTGTAATACAATGCACAGGCGACGCCGACGCCGAACAGCGATTGCCAGAAATACTTGCTGCGTGCAGACAGGCCCTTGGAATTTTTGAGGACCAGTTTCTTGTAGTCATCCACGAACCCGATCGCACCGAAAGCCGTGGTGACTCCAATCAGTATCCATACATAACGATTGTGCAGGTCCGACCAGAGCAGGGTCGCGATCAGGATTGCAGCCAGGATCAACGTGCCGCCCATGGTCGGCGTGCCAGCCTTGGTCAGATGCGACAAGGGTCCATCGTTGCGCACGTTCTGTCCGACTTTCAGGATCGCCAGCCTGCGGATCAGTACCGGACCGACCAGAAAAGAAAACATCAACGCCGTCAGCACACCCAGGATGGCACGCAACGTGAGGTAGGAAAACACGTTGAATATCGGGTGAAAGCGCGCCAGATAGTCGGTTAGCAGTAACAGCATGTCTCAGCTCCCGTTCACGGCCATATCCACGGCCTGTTGTGACCGGAGCGCCTCCACAACGCGCTCCATCCGCATGCTGCGGGAACCCTTGATCAATAAAGTGGTGCCGGCCGGTACGTCATGCCGCAAGCATTCCAGCAGCGCATCGAGATCGGCGAAGTGTTCTGCGGAGATACCGAAGCTGTCGGCGGCGGCACGACTCAAGTTGCCGAAGCTCAACAGACGCACTACCCCGGCACGCCGCGCCTGCACCCCCGCTTCGGCGTGCAAAGCCGCGGCGCTCGATCCCAATTCGCCCATATCGCCCAGTACCAGCCATACCGGCGCACCAAGACTCACTGCAAAATCGACTGCCGCCGCCAGCGATGACGGATTGGCGTTGTAGGTGTCATCGATCAACCGGCAACCATTCACCCCCGGCAGCATCTGTAACCGACCACTCGTATTGGGCACTGTTGCCAGCGCTTGCGTAGCGGCTTCCAGTTCGACACCGGCAGCCGTCGCCGCTGCTATCGCAGCCAACGCATTCACGATGTTGTGTTTACCGGGCAGGGATAACTGCACTGGCGCTTCACCCAGTGGCGAGGACACCTGAAATCGCCATAGCCCCTCCGTATTCGCCTGCAGCGAACCGGGCAGCGGGTGAAATTGTGCGCGTTCGCTGAAACCGAATGTGCGCTGACTACCGGCTGTACTCATGTGCTGCCAGGTTGCAGCGTGTGCATCGTCGGCATTGATGACAGCCACACCGTCCGAACTCAATGCAGCGAACAAGGCCCCTTTCTCTTTCGCAACACCTTCGACGCTGCCGAGAAACTCCAGATGCGCCGGTCCGGCATTGGTGATCACACCGACGCTCGGTGCGGTGATGTCGGCGAGGTACGCGATCTCGCCCGGATGATTGGTTCCCATCTCGATCACTGCAGCACGATGGCTTGCATCCAGTTCCAGCAAAGTCAGCGGTAGCCCGATATCGTTATTCAGGTTGCCGCGGGTCGCCAGCGTCGTACCCTGATTGCGGAATATCTGTGCCAGCATCTCCTTGAGTGTGGTCTTGCCACTGGAGCCAGTCACACCGATCACGGGGATATCGAACTGCGCGCGCCACTGTTTGGCGTATACGCCCAGCGCCCGGCGTGTATCGCTCACCACGATCTGCGGCAGATTGCAGCCGCTTACCTGCCGTTGCACCAGCGCGCCGCCCGCACCCCGTTGCTGGGCAGCCGACAGGAATTCATGCGCGTCGTAGGTCGCGCCGCTGATGGCGACGAACAGGTCACCCTTGGCCAATTTGCGGGTGTCGGTACTCACGCCTGCGAACACAACATCGCCGCCGATCAACTTGCCGTCGACCACCGTTGCTACCTGAGAGAGGCGCCGTTCGCTCATGCGCGCCCTCCCTTCAACAACCTGGCGACTGTGTCACGATCGCTGTAGGGCAGGTTCTGGCCACCGATGATCTGGTAGTCCTCATGGCCCTTGCCGGCCACCAGCACGGCATCGCCCGGTGACGCAGCATGCAGCGCCATCGCGACGGCGTGCGCACGCTCGCGTTCCGTCTGTACCTGACTGCGCCGTTCAAAGCCGGCGAGGATATCGTTGACGATCACATCGCCGTCTTCACCGCGCGGGTTATCGTCGGTAACTACTATCCGGTCGGCGAGTCTTTCAGCGATACGCGCCATCTGCGGACGTTTGCCGCGATCGCGTTCGCCGCCACAACCAAACACGCACCATAAGCGTCCACGACAATGCGCACGCACAGCGATGAGTGCTTTCTCCAGCGCATCCGGGGTATGCGCATAATCCACCACCACCAGAGGTTGATCCTGACCGCCACCGAAGCACTCCATGCGGCCCGGCACCGTACGCGCCCGGCTGATGGCATGCAGCGCATCGGCAAACGGAATATTCATCGCCAGCAGGGCACCCAGCACCGCCAGCAAGTTGGCAACATTGAACTCACCGAGCAGCCGTGAATCGACATGCCCACTGCCCCAGTCGCCCGTGATATCGAAATTCATGCCGCCGGGATGCAGCACTACATCCCTGGCGCGCAACATGCGTGCGTGCGGGATTCGCATACCCGATACCGTGTAACCGATCAGCTTCACGCCAGGCGATAAATTTTCCGCCAGTTCACGGCCGAATGGATCGTCCAGATTCACCACTGCGTGCTTGAGTCCGGGCAGTCGGAACAGGCGCCGTTTGGCTGCGCCGTACGTCTGCATATCGCCGTGGTAATCGAGATGATCGCGGGTAAGGTTGGTGAATACTGCCACCGCAACATGCACACCGGCGAGCCGCCCCTGATCCAGGGCATGACTGGATGCCTCCATGCTGATGTGTCGCGCACCCAGATCACGGAACTGTGCCAACCAACTCTGTACGTGCACCGCATCCGGCGTCGTGTGAGTCGGCGTTTCGAGTTTGCCGTAGAGTCCGTAACCGATGGTGCCTAACACGCCGCATGGATTACCGAGTTCAGCGAGTACCTGTGCGGTGATCAGGCTCACCGAGGTCTTGCCGTTGGTGCCGGTGACAGCCGTCACGTGCTGTGCCGCAGATGGATCGGCATAGAAACGCGCCGCCAAGACGCCCGCGCACTGACCAAGATCGCGGATCGCATAGGCGGGAATATTCCTAAGTGCAGCAAGATACGGTTCGGCATCAGCCGGATCGTAGGCGACTGCCACTGCTCCACGGCGAATCGCTTCCGACAGATATTCGAGGCCGTGGTGTTGTGATCCACGACAGGCAAGAAACAGATAACCCGGACGCACTTCGCGGCTGTCTATCGCAAGTCCCTGCAACAGATTGTCTTCGCTGGCGAGTACCTGCGCATCGCCCTGCAACACCGTGGTGAGGCGCACGCCGTTCAGGGCTTCAGCCTGCACGTTCATGTCGGATGCCTCAGGTTCACCACATATGCGGTGGTAGTGAGATGGCTGAGATCATCCGGCGGGATATCCAACAATCGCAAAGCGCCGGTCATGACCTTGGCGAAAACCGGCGCGGCGACCGTGGAGGCGTAATACTCGCCTTTGCTTGGATCGCGGATGACGACGACTGCGACCAGGCGCGGATTAGTGGCGGGCGCCATACCGGCAAATACCGAGATATAACGTTTGTCCGAATAACCGCCGTTCTCGGCGATGTGCGCGGTACCGGTCTTGCCGGCGACGTGATAACCGACGACATCCGCACGCGCACCGGTACCCGCATCCGAGACCACCGTCTCCAGCATGCCGCGCATCGACTGGTCGATCGATACCGGAATGACTCGCTCTCCTGCCGGCGCCTGATCGAGGCGCACGAAGGAAGGCGGATGCTGTATCCCTTCATCGGCCAGGGTGTCATAGGCATCCGCGAGTTGCAGCGCGGTGATCGCGACGCCATAGCCGTAGGAGATGGTGGCCTGACGCGCCTGGCTCCAGGTTTGCCAGGCCGGCAGCGAGCCAGGAACTTCGCCGGGGAAACCGCTGCCGGTGGTACGACCGAAACCGAACGCGCTCAACGTACTCCACAACAACTGTGGCGGGAGCGACAACGCGATCTTGCTGGCACCGACGTTGCTGGACTTCTCGATGATGGTGGTGAGGTTGATAGCCCCGTAATCATGTTCATCGTGGATGGTGTAACCCGACACCTTGTAGAAACCCGGCGAGGTATTGACGATCGAGCCCGGCGAATATTTGCCGGACAGCAGTGCGGCGATGATCGTGAACGGCTTCATGCTGGAGCCGGGTTCGAATTGATCGGTGACCGCGCGGTTGCGATACAGATCGCCGCGATAATCACCCCGGTTGTTGGGATTGAAAGACGGCTGGTTCGCCATCGCCAGCACTTCACCGGTCTTGGCATCCATGACGATGATGGAACCGGATTTCGCATTCTGGTCCATCACTGCCTGTTTCAGGGCGCGATAGGCGAGATACTGCACACGCAGATCGATGCTGGTGGTGAGATCCTTGCCCGGGCGCGGTGAACGCAAATTCTCCACGTCCTGGACCGAATGTCCGAAGCGGTCCACGATCACCCGCTCGGCGCCGGGGATACCGCGCAACCAATCGTTGTAGCCGAGTTCCAATCCTTCCTGACCACGATCATCCACGTTGGTGAAGCCCAGCACGTGCGCCGTGACTTCCCCGGTGGGGTAATAGCGACGGTATTCGCGTTGCGCATACACTCCGGGAATATTCAGCGCGATGACCTTCTGTGCGACATAAGGATCCATGCCGCGTACCAGATAGACGAATTCCTTGTCCTGGTTCTGGCGCAACAGCATGTTCACGTCGGTTACACGCATATCCAGTGCTTTTGCCAATTCCGGCACATGTTGTGTTGCAGTGGATAGTTCTTTCGGATTCATCCAGATCGAATCCACCGGCGTGGAGACTGCCAGCGGCTCGCCATTGCGATCCAGGATCATGCCGCGGTGAGCCGCAACCTCGACCACGCGCAGATGCCGCTCCTGCCCCTGGGTCTGCAGGAATTGCTGATCGACCACTTGCAGGTAGATCGCCCGGCTCAACAGCACCAATGCCGCCAGCAGAAAAACAGCCATGGCAGCGAGGCTGCGCCAGTTCCAATTCAGGTTCTGGTCCGGCGTGCGATTCATGGCGGTGTCACCACGATCTCGACGTGTTCTGGTGATTCCATATCGAGTTTCTGCGTCGCCATCTGCTCGATGCGCGCATGGGTGGACCAGGTACTCTGTTCGAGCAGTAATTGCCCCCACTCGACGTTGAGCGCGTCGCGCTGCTGACGTAGCTGCTGCAGTTGGGCGAACAGCACCCGGTTCTCGTGTCGTGCATCGATCACGGCGAACGCGCTCAGCAGTACTGCGAGCAACAACAACGCCATGACTGCGCGGGTCAGCTTCATGCCAGCTTCTCCGCCGCCCGCAGCACGGCACTGCGGGCGCGTGGATTTTCGGCAATCTCCCGTTCGCCCGGACGCAACGCTTTGCCGATCTGCCGCAATAACGGTTTCACTGCGGCCGCCTGCCAGGGTGCGGCAGGATCAGGCGGCGCTTCACGCGCATGGTCACGGATGAAACGTTTGACGATACGGTCTTCCAGCGAATGAAAACTGATCACCACGAGGCGGCCGCCGGGCGCCAGCACCCGCAGGCATTGAGCGAGACAATCGCCCAGTTCCTCGAGTTCGCGGTTGATGAAGATGCGGATCGCCTGGAAGGTGCGCGTGGCTGGATGCTTGTTGCGTTCCCGGGTCGGGATCGCGGCACTGACGAGGTCGGCGAGCTGTTGCGTGGTCAGGATCGGTGCTGCATCGCGTGCTGCCAGGATGGCGCGTGCGATTCGGCGGCTGAACCGTTCTTCGCCGTACTGATAGATGACATCGGCGATTTCCTGTTCTGGGGCGTGCGCCAGCCATTGGGCAGCACTCTCCCCCGTCTCGGGATCCATGCGCATATCCAGGGGGCCGTCCTGGATGAAACTGAAACCGCGGCGCGGATCGTCGAGCTGCGCGGAAGACACGCCAATATCCAGCAACACGCCATTCACCTGCTCTGCCACATTCGCCTCCCGAGCGATGCGCTCCAGCATGGAGAAAGCACCCTGATACACAGAAAACCGCCTGTCTCCACTCAACTGATCCCGGGCCGCAGTTACCGCCTCGGGATCCCGATCGATCGCAAGCAAGCGGCCGGCCGGCCCAAGCTGCGCCAGGATTCTCCGGCTATGACCGCCACGACCGAAGGTGCCATCTATATAGACACCCTCCGGTTGCACTGCGAGGAGCGTCACCGCCTCCTCCAACAAAACCGTGCGGTGAGCGCCTGCGACGGCCACCGTCTAGAGCGCCAGCCGGGCCAGTTCCTCCGGCAGGCTGCCATCGCTGCCGGAGCCACCCGCCAGGCTTGCCTCGCGGCGTTCGTCCCAGGTGTGCTTGTCCCACAGCTCGAACTTGTTCATCAGACCGAGCAGCACCACTTCCCGGTCCAGCTTCGCGAACTCACGCAACTCGGCCGGCAGCAACACCCGGCCGTGACTGTCCATGCCCACTTCGGTGGCATGGCCCACCAACAGACGCTGCAATTCACGGACCTGGGGATGCAGGCTAGGCAACGTCACGAGCTTGGCCTCGATCTCTTCCCAGACTGGCAGCGGATAGATAAGCAGGTAATAACCACGGTCGATGGTGACGACCAGCTGGCCCTCGCAGGCGGCCGCCAGCCGCTCGCGATAGCGCGCAGGAACGGCAAGCCGCCCCTTCGCATCCAGCGTCAGGTTGTTTACACCACGAAACACAGGCCGCTACCTCACCGTCAAGTTATCCCATTTCATCCCACTCTCTCCCACTGCGAGACACTATAGGCAGCGATCACCCCCTCGTCAAGGGACGAAACACAAAAAAATGCTTGTAAGACAGGGACTTAGAGAGACTTTCACACTGAAAATGGGAAAGATAAAGGATGAAAAATCAGTGACTTGGGAAAGCCACCTTAGTAAGCACATTAAGTATGAAGCAGGTAGCAGGCAGGATAATGTCGGCTTCAGCCAATCATCATGGTTATCTGGCCGTCATCCGGTTATCTCAGGCCATCGGCTGACCGGAAGTCAGCAATCAGAAATAGAAGGAGTCGGCCGTAAGCCGGGTTCTGTCGGGGACAGCCATTCCTCTGGGATACACGTCACCGTGTACCTCAAGCGACCTACCCGGGAGCCGTGCGGACCACACGTGGCGGGCGAACCCGTCTGCTCCCCTATTTGGTCTTGCTCCGGGTGGGGTTTTCCGTGCCGCGGCCGGTTACCCGTCGCGCGGTGCGCTCTTACCGCACCTTTTCACCCTTACCTGTGCCCGAAGGCCATCGGCGGTATATTTTCTGTGGCACTTTCCGTGGGCTCGCGCCCCCCAGGCGTTACCTGGCACCCTGTCCTATGGAGCCCGGACTTTCCTCCACGCTCGCGCGCAGCGACTGCCTGGCCGACTCCAGTACACATGATAACGGATGTGCCGGACTGGTACCCCCGTCCCCTATTCAAGGGCCGACAATTACAATCCCGGCACCGATCACCAATAACCGCCCCACCTCCGGCATCGGTCTTGTATCATGCTGTGCAAGCCAGTCTCGAAAGCCAAGTGTCTGGTCCGGGGACAATCAAACTACCGACCTGTGGTCCTGGCTGAAATTTGATGTGATTGGTTTCGGTGATGCAACCTGGCCATCAAACTGCACTAGCCGACTCAGATTTTCTGTCGCTACCGATTGCGCTCCGCTGATGTAACTCACCTGCTCAAAGATAAATTCATGAACTCACAGCGACTTTCCGGATTCAATACTGCCCATAAGTTTCGGGTCACGGCGTTCAAACTGACGCGCCTCTTCAAACAAAACTTCACATGCCCGATATGCGATTATCGTGGTCCGTTTCGTGATCTGGTACCGGAATCCGGCAAAAGACTGCATGCACAATGCCCCGACTGCAGAGCGCTCGAACGTCATCGCTTGCAGTACCTTGTGATCAGCAAGATCTTCGCCGACTTGGATACCGGCAGGCTGCGCATGCTGCATTTTGCTCCGGAAAATTTTTTAAAAGGCGTACTGCAGGGCCGGTTTGGAAGTTATGAGACGGCAGACATTGCCATGCATGGAGTCGATCACCACGTTGATCTGCAGGCGCTTCCATTTGCAGCGCACAGTTACGATGTCGTATTTGCGTCCCATGTACTTGAGCACATCCCGGAAGATCGCAAAGCGATCGCCGAGATACGCCGGATACTTGCGCCAGGGGGGATGGCCATACTGCCAGTACCACTGGTCGGTCCAAAGACAATCGAATACCCGGAAGCCAACCCTCACGAATCCATGCATATGCGGGCACCGGGCCCCGATTACTTTGAACGTTACAAGATAATTTTTGACCGCGTAGAACTTTTCAAATCGGACGATTTTCCAGAACAATATCAATTATTCAACTATGAAGATCGGACCCAATACCCAACCCGGCAATCGCCGTATCGTGTCGCGGTTCAAGGCGCAAAGCATGTGGATTATGTGCCCGTTTGTCATATCGACAAATAAACCACGATGATGATGGATTCTTCGATTGAGCACCATCTCTCTGCCGGGATGACAACAGTACGAAAAATCAGTATCGACATGAATAAAGTCATTATATTTCGCAGCGACCTTTTGCCCGCTTCCGAGACTTTCATCAAGGAACAGGCACTTGCGCTTGCACGCTGGCAACCGGTACTCGTCGGCTACCGGATAGTGAAGCACGGCCTCGAACTTGATCCCCTGGATACCCGCTTGATACCGGGCTCGATCTCAGGCAGATGGCAAAGATTACGATTGAGGTCGAATCGATGGCTGGGAACCGCTCATGCCCCCACTGTAAATGCACTTCGGGCAATAAATGCCGATCTGGTACACGTCCATTTCGGTACGGATGCGGTTGATATCTGGCCAAGCGTGTGCAAACTGGGCTTGCCCATGCTGGTTACATTACATGGCTACGACATTAATATTTATCGCGAGTGGTGGGAAGCCGGTCACGGCAGCGCCAGACGGAGACATTATCCTCGTCAGCTATTAAGTTTGGCGCGCGAACCGAGGGTACATTTCATTGCAGTCTCAGAAGCAATTCGGATGCGTGCCGTTGAATTAGGCATCCCCCCCAATAAGATCACTGTGCGGTATATCGGGGTTGATATTGACATATTTCAACCCGGACCCAGACCGCTAAATGAACGCCCCAAACGAATATTGTTTGTTGGACGGTTGGTCGAAAAAAAAGGTTTGCCCCATCTGGTTCGGGCATTCGCCCGCCTGCGGCAGCATATGCCCGAGGCTGAACTGACTATCATAGGCGATGGGCCTGCACGCAACGAGCTAGAAACTCTTAGCGCCATGCTGAATATCCCGGTAGATTTTCGCGGTACATTAACCAATTCAGCTGTCAGGGATGAAATAAACCATGCGCGCGTTCTATGCTTGCCGAGTATTCGGGCAACCAACGGTGATGCCGAGGGGTTCGGCATGGTGATCCTGGAAGCACAAGCCTCCGGCGTCCCGGTCATAAGTTCAGCGTTTGGTGGAGCACAAGAAGGGATACTTGATAGAGTAACCGGATTCAGTTTTGATGAGGCGGATGAACTGGCGCTTTTCAGGCACTTGCACTGCCTTCTGTCAGATGAGAAAACTTTGCTGCTAATGTCAAACAACGCATCGGCATTTGTAAGACGCAACTTCGATTTGCATCTACTTACGCTGGATCTCGAAACATATTACGACAAAATCTCGGAATCGGATTCCATTTCAAGAAAATAAAATTATGTCGCCTTCCATGTTCAAAAAGATCTTCAATCACTTAAAAAAGGACCCGGTCCCGCATGATTTTATATCATCGTTCAGTTATTGGATAAACAGATATGCAAAAGGTGGTAATTCAGGCGCTGGATCATACAACCATCTCGCCGCGTTCAAAGCAGAAGTGATAAATTCATTCGTTAAAAACAATAATGTGAATTCAGTAATCGAATTCGGGGCAGGCGATGGAAACCAGTTGTGTTTTGCGGATTATCCTCAATATACTGGGGTAGATATCAGCCCGACTGCCGTGGAACTTTGTCAGACCTTGTTTCACAATGATCCAACAAAGAAATTCATGCTGTTGTCAGATTATAAAGAAACGCGTTGTGAACTCGCCCTTTCCCTGGACGTCATATTCCATCTAGTCGAAGATGAAGTCTTTTCAGACTATATGCATAGACTATTCAGGGCAGCGACCCGTTTCGTCATTATTTATTCATCAAATACTTCTGAAAACTCGCAACCGGGGGCCCCGCATGTCAGACACCGTGAATTTACTCACTGGGTAAATAATAATGCCTCCGATTGGCGGCTATTACAAAGAATAGCAAACCCCTATCCGTATAATGGCGATTACAAAACCACGAGTTTCTCGGATTTTTATCTATACCAGAACAGAACCATAAAATAGATCATGCTCACCAATTTTCGAACACCATGAGTCACTGAATGCATCCTGAAAATCACCTGACTCATAACTGGCTAATCAAAAAATTCGTCAACGACAAAGTGCGTTCGCACTTGAAAAATTTGAGCGGCACCGTTATTGATCTTGGATGCGGCACCCGCCCATACGAAACAGATATTATCAATCACGCGGATAAGTATATCGGCATTGACTGGAACAACACCTTGCATGGATTAAATGCCGATGTAATAGCCGACTTAAACAAGCCTCTGCCCTTTGGCGACGGAATAACCGATTGCATCGTAACCTTCGAAGTAATCGAGCACCTAGCTGAACCAGGGCTTATGCTGCTGGAAGCCTATCGAATTTTACGCAGTGGCGGAATATTACTGTTATCTGCTCCATTTCAATGGTGGGTGCATGAGGCCCCTTGGGACTACCAGCGATTCACGCGATATGGTCTCGAGTACCAGTTCCGGAAAACCGGCTTTGAGATTGTTTCGATTGAAGAGACCTCAGGTTTCTGGTCTATGTGGATTCTGAAGCTCAATTACCAGCTGATAAGGCTGATTCGCGGC
>DASSKW010000079.1:0-5181 GCA_035690065.1 Gammaproteobacteria bacterium | reverse complement strand
CTGACCGGCAATACCACGATCACGGCAGGCGGCGCAACAGGCATTGCTGTCAGTGGCGGCATAAACGGGGCCAGGGCTCTAACCCTGAATGCAGCAAATGGTGGTGTTACCTTGGCAGGCAATGTGGGGAGTAATACTGCGTTGCAGTCGTTGACGATTACTGCCAATACCGCGAGAGTTGGTAATGTCACTACATCGGGTAATCAGACCTATGGTGCAAATCTGACCTTGGCTGGTGGGACGTTGACGAGTGCTTCGGGTGCGCTGGATTTCAATCGTGGGATCGCAGTCGGTTCAGCGACAATGTTGCTCGCCGACAATATGGGGTTCAATGGCGGAGATGGGTCGGTCACAGGTAACGCAGTATTGACCATCCTGCCGGTCACCAGCGGGTCTGACATCACCATAGGCGGGACCGGAAGCGGCCTGCATGTAAATGGAACAGCATTCGACGGATACAACGGCGAAGTTGATATCGGAGCCATCAGGAATGGATTGGGAATCGACATGCCAGTCAGTGGCAATGTAGTCGTGGATGGCGACATGACACTGAGTAATGCTGCAACCCTCCTGCTTGCCGGAACCGGGAACGTAATATTGAACACCGGCAAACTATCAGCCGGGACCATAATCCTGGTGGGTGGTAGCCAGAGTTCCGTGATCCAGAATCCAGGCGCCTCAAGCACCAATGTTTCGGGCAGCACTATCGTGCTGGTCGCCGGTGGACAGATCGGGCAGAGCGGACAGGAAGTAAACGTCCTCATCCCCACTAACGCATCGGGTAATGCCTTGGTGCAGGTCGGTACTGGTGCATCGGAAACATTCTTGAACAATCCGGAATTCATTCCCACGATTGGTGGGGGCGATATCGCCAGCCAGATAGCATCGGATCTTGGTATTACCATTCAGAGCAACATTCAGGTGACCAACTCCGGTCAACAATCCGCTGCAAATTCGCAGACTGGCGGGCTCTTGCAGAGCGGGTTCATTGACGTGTCCGTATTCCAGAATATCTCCCTCTACGACGTGAACGGTGCCGGTATCGCGCTTCCGGCCGATCAGTGCGAGGATCAGAGCAACGGTGGATGCAAGACTGGGCAGTAATGAGAATTGTGAACCAGGTCAAGGATTTAGGTGCGGAGAGAGGTTAATCTTTGACGCCGGCTGGGATTACGCCATGGAGTGAGTTCTTGTTTACACCTGCTCTGAAACGGCTCTTTTTGCGGATGCGGCGACAGAACCTCGAATTCGAGATCGCCGGGTGCCTGCAAAGCTTCGAAGATCTCGAACAATTCGGGCAGTTTCTCGATCTGCGTCTGGAGATTCCGGCCGAGTCCGTGAAAAAGATGGCAGCACTGGATGGGCATGCATTGGCCCGTGAAGTCCGGCATGTGTCACGTGCCTACAAGAATGCAGTAGATATCATGGTCCGCTCCGCAGAGACCGGTCAGTCAGTGATGAAGTTATGGCGCCAGCTGGATATCAGCCGGGTGCCGGATGATCATGATTGGCCGGTTATCCTGTTTGCGATCGGCAATGCAGAACAATTCCCGGATGGTTTCCATCGTGTCGCGCTCGCGCATTACATCCGCTATCTGGATGCGAGACGTAACCTGCTGGATAGCCTGCAACATGAATCGAATAAAGCCGAGGCGATTGGCAATCAACCCGTTGTGCCGTTATCGATGCGGGGAATGCAGGGACAGGAACCACGGTTCTCCACTACTCGGCATAGCGTCTATGCGCGGTTACCGCGTCGACGCAGCATAACCCTGAATTTTGAAACTCAACCCAATCTCACACTGTATCTGGCACACAACCGGTTCTTGCTGAAAAACGACGCCGGTTCATTGCAACTGCTTGGTCAGGATGGCGTCACCTATACATTGCATTCCGGGCGCAATACCATCGGCCGCTCGTCACAGTGCGACATCCGGGTGGAGACGACACAGAGTGATATCTCGCGTGAGCATCTTCTGATTGAGATAGGTGAAGATGGCAACGTAAGCCTTACGGATCTTTCTTCACGCGGCACCTATGTTCCGCCCGAGATATTGTCGCTGCGGTCAGGTGGGGTGACAGCCTCGTCGAATACTCTGCACTAGCCGGAGAAAATGCCGCTTAAAGCGTCATTTCCCCCGGCTAGATGGACGAATGCTATGCGGTTTTAAGTGAACTCAGCACCCGGGCATGTTCGTCGCGCAATTTTCTGGGCAGACGTGTTCCATATGTGTCAAAGTATTCACCCAGTGCGTTCATCTCCATGCGCCACTTTTCATGGTCCACCGTTAACAACGCACGCATAGTCTCTGCTGGCACATTCAACCCCCGGGTATCAATGGCATCCTCAGCTGGGACATAACCCACTGGGGTTTCCGTGGCTGCGGCTTTGCCTTCGCAACGGTCGATAACCCAGCGCAATACGCGCAGATTTTCTCCAAAACCAGGCCACATGAATTTTCCGTCCTGATCCTGGCGAAACCAGTTGACGTGAAAGATACGGGGAAGTTTGGAGGATTTATCGGCGAAGGAGAGCCAATGCTGCCAGTAATCGGCAAAGTTGTAACCACAGAATGGTTTCATCGCCATCGGATCGCGTCTGATCACGCCCACCTGTCCGGTGGCAGCAGCAGTCGTTTCCGAGGCCACGCTCGCGCCCACCAGCACGCCATGGCTCCAGTCACGGGCTTCATAAATCAATGGCGCCACATCGGCGCGCCGACCGCCGAAGACAATCGCGGAGATAGGTACACCGCGAGAATCTTCGGATAACGGGGAATAACTCGGATTCTGGCTGGCCGATACCGTGAACCGTGAATTGGGGTGGGCGGCTGCGCCATTGCCCTCGCTGAAAGCCTCACCTTTCCAGTTCATCACCGGGCGGCCTTCTTTCAGGCCTTCCCACCACGGTTGGTTGTCGTCTGTCACCGCTACATTGGTGAAGATGGTGTTATGGGTGATCATGTCGAAAGCATTCTTGTTGGTCTTTGGATTGGTGCCCGGCACCACCCCGAAATAGCCCGCTTCCGGATTGATCGCCCAGAGTCTGCCGTCGTCACCGATCCGCATCCAGCAGATGTCGTCCCCGATAGTCCATATCTTCCAGCCTTTGTGTGATTCCGGTGGAATCAGCATTGCCAGGTTGGTCTTGCCGCATGCCGAGGGGAAAGCAGCGGCGATGTAATGGACTTCACCTTCGGGACTTTCCACGCCGACGATAAGCATGTGCTCGGCGAGCCAGCCTTCGGTCTTTGCCTGCCAGCTTGCGATACGCAAGGCATGACATTTCTTGCCGAGCAAGGCATTGCCACCATAGCCAGAACCAAAGCTCTTGATGGTCAACTCTTCCGGGAAATGCATGATGAAGCGGCGTTCCGGGTTGAGGTCACCGACAGAGTGCAGGCCTTTCACGAAGCTGCCTTCGCGTTCGATGCGCTGGAGGGCCGAGGCCCCCATGCGGGTCATGATCTTCATGTTGGCCACGACATAGGGGCTGTCGGTGATCTCCACGCCGCAGCGCGACAATGGCGAGTCGATCGGCCCCATGCAGTAGGGGATCACGTACATGGTGCGACCTTTCATGCACCCTTTGAACAGCGCATCCATCTTGGCATGCGCTTCAGCCGGATCCATCCAGTGGTTATTGGGACCCGCATCGTCCCGGCGCTTGCTGCAGATGAAAGTCAGATGCTCTACACGGGCCACATCAGACGGATTTGAGCGGTGCAGATAGCAGTTCGGATGGGTCTTGGGGTTCAGCTCCTTGAGCATCCCATCCTTTAGCATCAGGTCAACCAGGCTACGGTATTCCTGTTCGGAACCATCGCACCAATGGATATGATCAGGTTGGGTATCATTTGCGACGCTGGTAACCCAGTCGGAAAGCATTTTATTGCTGGTCATTTCAGGCCCATTTGTTGAAAGTGATGTAGCGGCAGGCGAGGAGCCAGGTACCGGACGATGGCTGGGTATTATACCGCCCAGAACGCATCGGGTCCGCAGGTCCGCTGCCCATCTCCAAGACTTCAGGGGATGCGATAGAATGAGCCCCGTCACGCAATTTGTCCCCAAAGGAGGGGCGCACATGGGCGAACATACGATCCGGGAAGTGCTAAAGCGCCGCAGTTCTGCGACCCAACGGGAGTTGCAGAAGCGCCGCGAGCAGGTCATCCGGGGCAAGCGTTCCCGGGCCCCGTTGCTGGTACTGCTGGTCATCGTGCTGGCAATCGCAGGAACTGCTGTCTACGTCAACATGCTGGTGAGCAAGATATCAGATCGTTTTACGGCTGATCAGGTCCAGCATAGTGCGTATCCGATAGATAATATCAATCTGCAATCCGCCACAGCCTTCC
Source organism: Gammaproteobacteria bacterium (assembly GCA_035690065.1). Classification (GTDB taxonomy): domain Bacteria; phylum Pseudomonadota; class Gammaproteobacteria; order Natronospirales; family REEB76; genus DASSKW01. The sequence continues at coordinate 829 of DASSKW010000079.1, read as the reverse complement.
TTCCCAATACTCTGCTGGCGGTAACTGACCCCGATTTTTACGATGCAGGTACGACAACGGTCAGCCCAGTGACGCGCCGGCTGGTGCGGCTTTATTTCCCGGATGCTTCAGACCTGGCAATACGGGTCATGGCAACTGCTGCACAGTTCAAATTTACCCGGACCGATATTCTCGAGACCTACATCAATGATGTACATCTTGGGACCGATGGCGGTAAACCTATCATAGGGTTTATTGACGCAAGCCAGAATTATTTTCACAAGTCGTTTGCACAACTACAGCCCCAGGAGATCGCATTGCTGGTAGCACTGATACCGGATCCGCAACAGAATGATCCCAGACGCTTCCCGGGCAAAGCGCTGGCGAGCCGTAATGAGGTCCTGCAGGCAGATGTACAACAAACTGTTCTCAGCCAGGACCAGGGCGATGTGCTTTCCAAGATGCCTTTGGGCGTCGTGCCCTGAATGCTTGACGCATCCTGTTATTGCTGCTGAGTCATGATGGACTACGCTGATCTGCTCGGTGCAGCCGGTCCGTTTGCGGACAAATTACCAGGGTTCTCGGTACGTGAGCAGCAACAGGAACTGGCTGCAAAAATCGCGGAAGCGCTGGACAATCATGAGGTCCTGGTAGCGGAGGCGGGCACAGGTACCGGCAAGACGTTCGCTTATCTGGTACCTGCTCTGATGTCTGGCAAGCGGATACTCATCTCGACCGGCACCAAGAACCTGCAGGACCAGTTATTTCATCGTGATCTTCCTGCAGTCCGGGATACGCTCGGGATGCCTGTCAAGGTTGCACTGCTCAAAGGCCGCGCCAATTATCTATG
>DASSKW010000078.1:0-35457 GCA_035690065.1 Gammaproteobacteria bacterium | reverse complement strand
TATACAGTCAACAATCCGGCTTCAAATACTGGTGCCATTATTGACATCACTTTAGACATGGTCGCGCCCGCAACTTATCATGAGCCAACGTATAACTCCATTTTGACAATCTCGACTGAAAGAGCCGGCAAACCGACGAATGTGCCGTTTGATGAGGTTCTCCAGGATGACAAGGGCTATATAAATCTCCCAAATCACGAATCCATTATTCCCTTTGGGTTACAACTTCCGATCGGTTGGGATGGGGACATTACTGCCGACGGGGAAGCGGATTTTACGGCTATAGGCACCAATACCAGTAAAACCACCATCCAACCCGGTCAAACAGAAAACAGACTTGTCTTGACTAGCCCCAACTTGCCAACTATCAAAATAATGACTTTGCATCCTGACTGGGATCTGGTGGTCAACGACGAAGCCACGATGGAGCAAGAACAGGAAGCCGCACAAGTCACACAGGCGCTCACCATTACGCTGCCGGTACTGGCGCCTTCGGCCGTCTATCCCGGCTCACGGGATCAGTGGAGCCGCTTCCGCGATGATATCAACGTTGCTATCCAGTTCGGCTGGATCAGTGATGCCGCATTCGGCCAGGCAGTGGTGAACCAGCTTGCTGCCGCCCGGCAGATACTCGATTCCCAAGGCATTGCCTACATCACGCCGGCACTGACCACGTTGCTGAACACGATCCGGCAGTCCAATGCCTCTCAACGCAATACCACGGCGTACGACCTGCTTTATCTCAATACCGAAGCCCTGCTCAAGAGCGCCGCGCCACCGGCCAGCCAGCCGCCGCAACGGCAGGTCATCCCGGAATACACATTCACCACAGCGGATGAACAAACCCTGCCGGTGGATCACGTTGTCACCGTAACTGTGCAGGTGGTTGACCAAGGGGACAATGACGCACCGATGCGAGGCGTTCCTCTGCAATTTTATGTGGATGGCGTAAATAGCAATCAGCAATTCGGCGGTCGCACCGATCTATACGGTGAACTTTCATTCTCGTACAAGGGCAGGAAGGTCGGTACAGACATCATCCATGTGGGGCTCCCCGTGATCCAACCACACGCAGTCGTACAGACCGAAGACTCGTCGCCTCCGCCGCCGGACGTTACCCCGCTCAAAATCACGACTACCGTGATCTGGCAAGGCGGACCGGACTATACCTTGGATTATTTCGAGCCACCGATCATCCAATGGTCTGGTACAGGACCAATCCACATGCAGGATGCCACCAAGAACATCGGTAACATTGCGGCGGGTGTATCGAGTATCACGCGCTATTACATCTCCAGAACCAAACCGGTGGATCCGAACACCGCGGAGGTGGTACACGATCGCGTCGTACCCCCGCTCAAGCCGGGTGAAAGCAACGACAGCGGAGGCGCCATGCTATCACTGCCCGCAGATTTGGGTCCGGGTACCTATTTTCTGACGGCGTGCGCCAACGCGAAACGTATTGTGGGCGAAACCAACTACGACAATAACTGCCAAGTCAGCCAGGTCATCATGGTGGCCAAACAGACCCCGCCGCCGGATTGCAGCAAGGCCGCACCGGATGCGCCACTGTTGTGGCCGCCCAATCACAAAATGAAGAGTGTCGCTATCAACGGCATCACCAACCCGGGTGGATTGTCGTTCACGGTAGCAATCACCGCTATTCAACAGGATGAACCGGTCAACGGACTCGGCGATGGGGATACCGCTCCCGATGGCGCGGGCGTCGGAAGCACCACTGCTCAGGTTCGCGTCGAACGATCAGGTACGGGTGAAGGACGTTTGTACTTCATCGCTTTCAAGGCCACCAACAGCGCGGGTGGCAGTTGTACCGGCACCGTGACCGTCGGGGTGCCGCATGACAAGAGCCACAAGGGTTTGCCGGTAGATACCGGCGACCGTTACGACTCAACCGTGGGTAGTAAACACTGAATACGGTATCAACCGCCGCTTTGTCCTGCCAGCAAACCGATCAGCACCAGCGCGATCACGATCAGGCCGATCACGGCATACAGCCAGTCGCGCATGCGCAGGCTGACATAGACACCGGCCACGAGCCGCACCATGGGGGTAAGCAGCAGGATCACCAGCCCCGCATTCAGAAATGCGCTCGCGTGCCAGCCGGCACCAGCCTGCACGGCAAGCTTGAGGATATGCAGCAGCGAACCGCTCGGGCTGGCTGGAGCCTGGCCGCCGTGCCAGAGAAAAATTGTCACGCCGATGCCGAAACACAACAGACACACTGCGACGCTGGCGCGCACGATCCAAATGTTGAGCAGGCGACGTTCGTGCACGATACGGTTCACAGGTTGATCACTCCCTTGAACAGCATCTGCAATGCGACCAACAGCAGTACGCCGCCGAACAAACGGCGCAGGAATTTTACCGGTAGCACTTTCACCAAATGCCCGCCGATATAGGCGCCCACCAGCACGCCGATCACCACCGCCGCCGCGAGTGCCGGCGCAACATCCCCATTCGACAAGTAATAGCCCGCACTGGTCGCGGCCGTGACGCCAATCATGAAATTGGAGGTGGCGGTAGAAACCCGGAACGGCAGTCGCATCAACCGATCCAGTGCGAGCACCTTGAACGCGCCCGAGCCGATGCCGAGTAGTGCGGATAACAGGCCCGCGCCCAACATGCCCGCGAAACCCGGCAACACTGCGGTAACGTGATACTCCACCCATTCGCCACTCTGCTGGTAACGACTGGCGAGCCTCAATCGGTGCGAAAGCGGTGAATCCTGCACAACACCGGCAGTCTCGGCGTGTTTCGGCAGGAACGACATGATCGCCGAATAACCCAACACCACGCCAAACAGCACGAACAAAAATTGCGCTGACAAATGATGCGCAAGCAGTGCGCCCACCAGTGCGCCGGTGGACGCGGCTACCTGCAGGAACAGTGCCACGCGCACATTGTTGAGGCCGGTGCCAACGAAACGTGGTGCGGCGCCGGTGGAGGTGGCGATCACCCCGAACAGACTGACACCGACCGCCTCCGGGACCGGCATATGGAATACCAGTGTCAACAACGGCACGATGATCATGCCGCCACCGAGACCCGTCAGCGAACCGATCAGCCCACCGGCCAGACCGCCGCACAATACCAGCAGGACCGTGAAGAGCGGCGTCACCCCCGCGCCTTGATACGTTTCGCACGAGCACTCGCCCCATGCCGATGACAGGTCACGATGTGATCGTTCACCAGCCCGGTGGCCTGCATGAATGCATAGCAGATCGTGGTGCCGACGAATTTGAAACCGCGTTTTTTCAGGTCCTTGCTCATCGCATCCGAAATCGGGGTGCGCGCCGGTACCTGACTCATGCTGCGCCAGCGGTTCTGCTTTGGCTTGCCGTCAACGAAGCGCCAGATGTAGGCATCGAAACTGCCGAATTCCTGCTGCACTGCCAGAAACGCCCGAGCGTTACCGAGCGCTGAATCGATCTTGAGCCGGTTGCGCACGATCCCTTCATCCTTGAGCAACCGCGCGACATCGCGGACCGTGAAGCGCGCGACCTTCTTCGGATCGAAGCCGGCGAATGCCTTACGGTAATTTTCGCGCTTGTGCAGGATGGTGGACCAGGACAAGCCGGCTTGCGCGCCTTCCAGGATCAGAAACTCGAACCAGCGCCGCTCGTCATGTACCGGCACGCCCCATTCATGATCGTGATAATCCAGATACTGCTGGTCCGTGAGCGGCGCCCACGCACAACGTTTCAACACTTTTGCTGCGCGACTCATGCAGCAAAGACCGGCGCCTTGTCACCCGGTTGCGCAGTCCGGTACCAATTTTCAAATTCGCCGGCCCGCGCATGCCCCTCCGGCGGCGCCCAGGATGCGAAATCCTGTTCCGCGGTCGGCAGATAAGGCCCCTGTTTCACTTCCAGCACCACCGTGGCGGGTGCCAGGGTCGCGACTGCGTGCCAGGTCCCTGCGGCATGCTCCATGCCGTAGACAGGGCCGGCAGCCGACAACAGCGTGCGCGTCAATACCTTGCCCGTATCGTCGTGTGTCAGCACCAGCATCTCGCCACTGACGATCAGCAGCAGTTCCCATTTATCGGGATGCCGATGCGGGCGGATATAGGTACCGGGCTCCATCGCCATGCACATGCGCTGGATGGTTTCTTCATGCGAGGCATGCAGGTTGTGGTGCGTGCGCAGGCGCGGCGCAGCCACGGCCTTGTCGTGCAGTTGTGCCAGCAGCTCACGGTCGATCAGTTTCATGGTGGGAAATCGCTGGAAGTCGAGTGCCTGATTATAAACGCGACGGCCGCCTTGCGGCGGCCGTACGGTATCGGAAACATCGACTACCGGATCAGATATTCCACTGCACCTTCTGCACGAGTACCTGCGCCATGGGTTCCATCGGCGAATCGTTGTTGCTGAGGATGGCGATACTGCCGCTGCCAGCCGGCTCGATCATGCCGCGGAAACCTTCCTCGTCAAAATGCTGCGGTTTGTTGACGTGGATATGCGGCAGCAGCAGGATCGTAACCGGTCCGTCCTTGCCACGCACTACCAGATGTGCGACCAGCCGGCCACGAAACGGACAAACCCGGGCATAGGTCACGTCATCCAGTCCCCCGTGCACCTGCACGCCGACCTTGTCGAGCACGTTTTGCACCAGGCTTACTTTGCGCAGCAGCGGCTGCCCGGGCACGATGGCCTCGGCCTCGTTCGGATTCATGACGTGCTGTACCAACGCTGTAGTCAGCGGCATATCGGTCCGCGAAGCCTGCCACCAGACACCCGCGGTGATACCGACAGCCAGCACCAGGCTGGCTGCCAATGCCAGCCAGGCCACGGGACGCGGCTGGCGGCCGTGTTTGAGAGAAGCGTCCAGCACGATACGGGCTTCGAGCCCCTCCGGCACCGGGATCGTCATGGCTCGATCGAGCCGTGCGTCCAAGGCCAGCATCTCTTTCACGTATGCCGCGCAGGCGGCACAGGTCTTGCAATGCTCAAGGATCGTGCTTTCGCGACGCTGGGGCTCGGCGCCGATTATCCGGCGTACCTCGAGGCAATGGCTGGTGGTATTCATGCTAAGCCCTCTCCCAACGTCGGTTCCCTTCCTCCCAATAATTCACGCAACTGATTGCGGGCCCGGAACAAGCGGGTCAATACCGCGCCCTGGGTCAATTCCAGCGATTCGGCGATCTCTTCGGTACTGCAACCCATCAACACCTGCAGGATGATCGGTTCCCGGTATTCAGGCGTGAGCTTGCCGATGGCGCGGCGCACGTCCTCCACGTCGGTATCGTCGCCACCCACCCGGGCGCTGTGATCTACCAGCGGCAGTTCCTCGATATCTACCGTCTGTTTGCGCTTCGAAAGTTCACGCATGAACTCGTTGCGCAGGATGGTGATCAGCCACTGGCGGGCAGCGGCTTCGTCACGCAGCGAATCGAGAGAACGCCAGGCCCGCAGCAGGGTCTCCTGCACCAGATCTTCAGCCAGTGTCCGGTCCCGGCACAGCCACCAGGCATAACGGAACAGACCGGGTACCAACGCGCGGGCCAGGGCATCGAAACGGTGTTGACGGACAGCCATACGGATGAGACCCAGTGGAGCGGGGTTTTATTACGTATTACAGGCCAAAGCCGGATGCCCCAGGCCTGTAATCGCGCTGCAGTATACCCGGGCTCCCACAGAGCCGCCTGCTGTCAACTGGCTGAATCAGCAGCTTTGTTTTACCCTACCCCGCCCCGGTTTCGATTCAGCCGTCAGGAGCTCTGTGTGACCGACCAATTCCAGCCCCAGGGAGGCTTCCCCTCGACCCGGTTGCGCCGCATGCGGCGTGATCCGTTTTCCCGACGCCTGATGCGGGAAACCCGGCTCAGCACGGACGACCTGATCTACCCGGTCTTCGTCCGCGAGGGTGAGGCACAGCGCGAACCGGTCGCTTCGATGCCCGGGATCGAGCGGCTCAGCATCGATGAATTGCTCAAGGACGCCGCCGAGCTGACGCAACTCGGCATCCCGGCGCTCGCCCTGTTTCCGGTCACGCCGACGACGAAGAAATCCCTGGACGCGGCCGAGGCTCACAACCCGGACGGCCTGGCGCAGCGCGCGGTACGGGCGCTCAAGCAGGCCTTTCCGAAGCTCGGGGTGATCGCAGATGTGGCACTGGACCCATTCACCACCCATGGCCAGGACGGCATCATCGATGCGTCGGGCTACGTGCAGAACGACATCACGGTGGAGGTGCTGGTGCGCCAGGCGTTATCGCACGCCGAAGCGGGCGCCGACGTGGTCGCCCCTTCCGACATGATGGATGGGCGCGTGACGGCGATCCGCACCGCGCTGGAGTCGCGCGGCTTCACCAACACCCGGATCCTCGCCTACTCAGCCAAATACGCCTCCGGGTTCTACGGCCCCTTCCGTGACGCGGTCGGATCGGCGGCCAATCTCGGCAAGAGCGACAAATACAGTTACCAGATGGACCCGGCCAACAGCGACGAAGCGCTACGTGAAGTCGCCCTCGATCTCGCCGAAGGGGCCGACATGGTGATGGTGAAACCGGGCCTGCCGTATCTCGACATCGTGCACCGCGTCAAACACGAATTCGGTGTGCCGACCTTCGTGTATCAGGTCAGCGGTGAATACGCGATGCTGATGGCCGCGGCCCAGAACGGCTGGCTCGATGAACGGACTGCGGCGCTGGAAGCGCTCTCTGCCATGAAACGTGCCGGCGCCGACGCCATCCTCACTTATTTCGCAAAACGTGCTGCAACCTGGCTGAAGGAATCCGTGTGAGCAACAAGAACTATTTCTCCTCTATCTTCGGCAAGTCGCCGGTCAAGCCGCTGCAGGAGCATATGGCGCGGGTGATGGCGGCCGCGGACGAACTGGTACCGTTCTTCGAAGGAGTGATCGCGAACGACTGGGAAGCGGCACGCGCCGCGCGCGAGCGGGTGATCCAGTTCGAGCACGACGCCGATGCGATGAAGAAGGACATGCGCCTGAACATGCCCAACAGCCTGTTCATGCCGGTAGCGCGCGCCGATATCCTGGACCTGATCAGCATGCAGGATCGCATCGCCAACCAGGCCAAGGACATCACCGGCATCATGACCGGGCGCCGCATGGCATTGCCGAAGCAACTGGCTGATGCGTTTCTGACCTTCGTCAAGCGTGCACTCGATGCCGTGCATCAGGCCAGACGCACAGTCGGTGAACTGGATGAGCTGTTCGAGACCGGATTCCGTGGTGCCGAAGTGCAGACCGTGCAGGGCATGATCGCGGAGCTCGATCATATCGAACGCGATACCGATCGCATCGAGATCGAATTGCGTGGCGCGTTATTCGCTATCGAGAAGGAACTGCCGCCTATCGATGTGGTGTTCTATTACCAGATCATCGATGACATCGGCGAACTCGCCGATCTCTCGCATCGTGTCGGCAGCCGGCTGGAACTGCTGCTCGCGCACTGACCGCAAGACCGGATAACCCTCACACCGAACATCTCACAAGGGCACCACCGACCATGGAACACACTCTGCTCTACATGGCACTCGCTACCGTGTTCGGCTTATTCATGGCCTGGGGCATCGGCGCCAACGACGTCGCCAACGCCATGGGCACTTCGGTGGGTTCACGTGCCATCACTATCCGCCAGGCCCTGCTGATCGCTGCCATCTTCGAATTCGGCGGTGCCGTGCTGGCTGGCAGCAACGTCACCGATACCATCCGCAACGGCATCGTGATGCCACACCTGTTCGATCAACAACCCCGGCTATTGATCTATGGCATGTTGTCCGCGTTGCTGGCGTCGGGCATCTGGTTGCTGGTGGCGTCACGGCGTGGCTGGCCGGTCTCGACCACGCACTCGATCGTCGGTGCCATCGTCGGTTTCGCGGTCGTCAGCAAAGGTACCGATGCGGTGCAATGGGCGAACGTCACCTACATCGTGACCAGCTGGGTCATCTCGCCGATCGTGGCCGGCATCATTTCCTACCTGATCTTCCGCAGCGCCCAGAAACTGATCCTGGAACACGATCAACCGCTGCTGCAAGCGCGCCGTTATGTACCGTTCTACATGTTCCTGGCCGGATTCATGATTACCCTGGTGACGTTGCTGAGCGGTCTCAAGTATCTGCACCTGACACTCTCGCATCTGCAGTCCTACGCCGTGGCCACTGCGATCGGCATATTGATCGCACTCATCGGAAAATTCTTCATCTCTCGCATCAAGGTGGACGCCGCAGCCAATCGCGATTTCCACTTCGCTACCGTGGAACGCGTATTCGGTATCCTCATGGTCTCGACGGCGTGCTGCATGGCATTCGCGCACGGCTCCAATGATGTCGCCAACGCGGTTGGCCCGGTCGCGGCGATCGTCGCCGTGGCACAGACCGGTGTGGTCAGTCATAACATCGGTATCTCGATCTGGATCCTGGTATTGGGCGGCGTCGGCATCGTGGTCGGTCTTGCCACCTACGGCCGCCACGTCATCGCGACAGTGGGCAGGGAGATCACCGACCTGACTCCCAGTCGCGGGTTTGCGGCCGAGCTCGCTGCCGCCAGCACCATCGTGGTGGCATCTTCCACCGGTATGCCGATCTCGACCACGCATACCCTGGTCGGTGCGATCCTGGGCGTAGGCTTCGCGCGCGGTATCGCCGCTATCAATCTGCAGGTAGTACGGACTATCATCCTGTCGTGGGTCGTGACGGTGCCCGTGGGCGCCTTGCTGTCGATCGTGATCTTCACCGTTATCCGCGTACTGCTGCCGAACTGAATACCATGGGGGATATGCGTTGAACAAAACCCCCGATCGTTACGCTGTCATCGGCCATCCTGTAGCACACAGCCGTTCTCCACAGATCCATGCGGAATTCGCCCGCCTCACCGCGCAGCCGGTCCTTTACGAACGCATCGATGCGGCTCCGGAATATTTCGCCGGCGCGCTGCGTGAATTTCTTGCCGGCGGCGGGCGCGGATTGAATGTCACACAACCTTTCAAGGAAGAAGCCTACGCACTGTGTCACCTGCGAACGCCACGCGCAGAACGCGCACGCTGCGTAAATACATTATACGTCCACGCTGACAGCACTCTGGTCGGCGACAACACCGACGGCGCGGGATTGGTGACCGACCTGCGTCGCAACCAGCAAGTCGATATCGAAGGCAGCCGGGTCCTGATACTGGGCGCAGGGGGTGCGGCACGCGGGATCCTGCCAGCGCTGCTGGATGAAGCCCCGGCTTCGATCCAGGTCGCCAACCGCACTCCGAAACGGGCCCGGCATCTGACCGATGTATTCCGTGACGAGGGCCGGGTCAGCGGTGGCGGTTTCGAGGACTTGCGCGGGATGAGCTTCGATATCGTAATCAACGCCACTTCAGCAAGTCTCAAGGGTGAGCTTCCGCCACTGCCGCGCGATCTGCTGGAACCCGGTGCAGTATGTTATGACCTGGCCTATGCCGAGCGCCCTTCGGTATTCATGCACTGGGCGGAACGGGAAGGTGCCACACTCATCCTGGATGGCTGGGGCATGCTGGTCGAGCAGGCGGCGGAATCCTTCTTCATCTGGCGCGGTGTACGTCCACCCACGGCGACTCTACTTGCACTGCACCCACACTGAGCCGTGGGCAAGTCGAGTCTCTTCATCGCGATCGCCGCCGCCGCCTTGACGGTGAGTGTATGGGCGTTCTTCAATCAACCAGATCATGAACCCCCCTGGCCTGCCCGTATTCAGGGTTTCGCATTTTCGCCCTATCGCGCCAACGAAGATGCGATCAAGGATCAATTGCCGACAGATACGGAGATCGACAGCGACCTCGCCCTGTTGTCGGGCAAGACCAACGCGGTGCGCACCTATTCGGTGGAAGGTACGCTCGGCGATATCCCGGTGCTGGCCGGTAAACACGACATCAATGTCGCACTCGGCGTATGGATAGACGGGGACCGCGAAAGCAACGCGGCACAGATCAAACGCGCCATCCATATCGCATGGCACAACACCAACGTGGTGCGTGTCATCGTCGGTAACGAGACCATCCTCCACAACCAGGTGCCGGTGTATGAACTCGGCGCCTACCTCGATCAGGTACGCAAGGAAGTAAACCAGCCGGTATCGACTGCAGAGCCGTGGTACACCTGGATACAGCATCCCGAACTGGTCAAGCACGTCGACTTCCTGGCGGTACACATGCTGCCGTTCTGGGAAGGTGTGAACGTGGATGTAGCCGTAGACTACATCGCGCAACGCATGCATGACCTGCAAAAAGCTTACCCACATAAACCCATCGTGATCGCGGAAGTGGGCTGGCCCAGCGATGGTCGTGCCCGCAGGGAGGCCGTGGCATCGACTGCCAATGAAGCGATGTTCCTGCGGCGCTTCCTCGCCTATGCCGACAGCCAGCATTGGACCTATTACGTGATGGAAGCGTTCGATCAACCCTGGAAGGAACAGACCGAAGGCGCAGTCGGTGCCTACTGGGGAGTATGGAATGCGGCACGACAACCCAAGTTCGCTTTTACTACCCCCATCGTGCGCATCCCGGCATGGCGTCTGCTCGCGACTATCTCGGTCATCATCGCCGCGTTGCTGTTGACCCTGCTCTACTGGGACAGCCATACCTTGAAGAAGCGTGGGCGCAGTTTCCTCGCCGTGATCGTCTATGCCGTCACCACCATCATGGTGTGGGTGATCTACGATTACTCTCAACAGTATCTGACCTTCACCAATATCCTGGTCGGGATATTCCTGTTCATCGGCATGGCCGGCGTGATTATCGTGCTGCTGACCGAAGCACACGAATGGGCTGAAGCGCACTGGATCACGACCCGGCGTCGCCAATTCGAACCCATCAGGATGGCAGATGCAGCGCTGCCGTTCGTCTCTATCCACGTGCCGGCTTATAACGAGCCGCCTGACATGCTGATCCGTACCCTGGATGCACTCGCAGCGCTGGATTATCCAAACTACGAAGTGTTGGTGATCGATAACAACACCCCGGATGAACATGCCTGGCGCCCGGTGGAGACGCACTGCAAACAGCTCGGCGGCAGTTTCCGGTTCTTCCACGTCGCTCCGCTCGCAGGTTTCAAGGCAGGTGCACTCAACTATGCTCTACGCAAGACCAGCGCGACCGCTGAAGTCATCGCGGTCATCGATAGCGATTACCAGATCGAGCGTCGCTGGTTGCGTGACCTCGCTCCTTCGTTCACCGAACCGCACATCGCGATCGTACAGGCGCCCCAGGATTATCGCGATGGAGATGCGAATGCATTCAAGGCGATGTGCTATGCGGAATATCGGGGCTTCTTCTATATCGGCATGATCACGCGCAACGAGCGCAACGCCATCATCCAGCATGGCACCATGACCATGATCCGGCGTCAGGTGCTCGAACAGGTGGGTGGCTGGGCGGAATGGTCGATCACCGAGGACGCCGAGCTCGGCCTGCGGGTGTTCGAACACGGTCTGGAAGCGACCTATATCCCCAGGAGTTACGGTCGCGGCCTGATGCCGGATACGTTCCTCGATTACAAGAAGCAGCGCTTTCGCTGGGCCTATGGTGCGATCCAGATCCTGAAACGGCACGCCGGACGCCTGTTCAGATTCGGCAGTCCACTCACACCGGGCCAACGCTATCATTTCATCGCCGGCTGGTTGCCATGGCTGGCAGATGGCCTGAACCTGTTATTCAACCTGGCCGCGATGTCCTGGTCGCTGGCCATGATCAACTATCCGCACCGGATCGATCCACCTCTGATGATATTCTCGGCGCTGCCGCTGACCCTGTTCACATTCAAGATCGCCAAACTGGTGCACCTGTACCGGACCCGTGTCGGCGCCAACCTGCGTCAGACGCTGGCGGCCGCGCTCGCGGGCCTCGCATTGACCCACACCATCGGTATCGCGGTAGTCAGTGGTTTCCTGACTCGCCGCAAAGCTTTCTTCCGTACCCCCAAGCAGACATCAAGTCACGCCATGTTGCAGGCGCTGCTCGAGAGTCGCGAAGAAGGCCTGATCATGCTGGCGTTATGGTTATCTGCATGGAGTGTCTATACAACCGTAGGCACGGCGACACGCGATCTGTCGATCTGGATCGTGGTGCTGCTGATCCAGTCAATCCCTTATTGCGCCACTCTCATCATGGCGCTGCTGTCGGCACTCCCTGGGTTGCCTGCCAGATTGATCGGCAACATAGAGACCATGGATAACGTGGCACATACCGTGCTCGATGAGGAAGATAGCAAGATGCCGGCAGACGTTGGATAAATCCGGCGTACCATCACCGCTCAATACGGGGTTTGCATCCACACCCTCGCCGCATGTTTGCCACAAGCCAGTTGCCCGGTATCCAGTGTAGGATACTGATGCTCTGATCACTCACCGAAAACAACATGCAATCCAATTCTGATCGCACCTCTGTCAAACAACTGCCCCGCAGACTCGGCACCTGGACCGGTGCGGCAGTCGTGGTAGGCGTGATCATCGGCAGCGGCATCTTTCGGGTACCTTCCCCCATCGCTGCCGAGACCGGCAGTCTGTCCGGGGTCGCGCTGGTATGGATAATCGGCGGCATCGTGGCACTGTTCGGTGCGCTCTCGATCGCGGAACTCGCCGCCATGTATCCGCACGCCGGCGGCCCCTATGTCTATCTGCGCGAAGCCTACGGACGCCCGGTTGCCTTCCTGTTCGGCTGGATGTGGCTGCTGACCACACCGTTTTCCTGGGCGGCACAGGCCCTGGTGTTCTCGGAATATCTGGGCAGTGTGATCCGGCTCGGCCCGACCGCCACCCATCTGGTCGCGGCCGGCCTGATCGCGCTCATCTCGGCGGCTCATTACCGTTCGGTGCGCATGGGTGCCGTGGTACAGAACATTTCGACTGGAGCCAAGGTCCTGGCGCTGATCGTGTTGGCGGTGGTGCTGTTCGCGTTCGCGCCGCAACCAGTTGCAACCCTGCACACAGCCAGCACCGGCATCACCCATTGGAAAGGCGTCGGCATCGCGCTGGTCGCGGTGTTGTGGGCCTACGATGGCTGGGAAAATCTGACTATCCTTGCGGGTGAGATGAAAGACCCGCAACGCAGTCTGCCGCGTGCGCTGATCGGCGGCACCCTGGCGGTACTGGCCATCTACCTGGTGATCAATGCCGCATTCCTGATGGCGCTGCCGTTTCACGAACTGGCCGTTTCGAGATCGGTAGCGGCGGATGCTGTCACTGCGGTACGCGGTCACGGTGGCGCGGCTGTGATCGCTACCTTGGTGATGGTGTCCACCTTCGGCTCGCTCAACGGCAGCATCCTGTCCGATCCGCGCGTGTTCTATGCGATGTCCGAAGACGGCTTGTTCTTCCACGCGGTGGGCAAGATCCATCCACGCTTCGAAACCCCGTATGTCGCGATCGCCTTCACCGGCATCCTCGCGGTGATCTACGTGCTGTTGCAGAACTTTCTGCAACTGGCCTCGGCATATGTATTGGGCATCTGGCCGTTTCTGGCACTGGCGGTAATCGGGCTGTTCGTGTTGCGCCACAAACGACCGGCACTGTCGCGCCCCTATCGGGTACTCGGTTATCCGGTGATCCCCGCGCTGTTCGTGCTCGGTACCCTGCTGGTGATCGGCTATTCGCTCTATACCGCCCCCCTCGATACCGGTCGCAGTCTCGTCATCACCCTGCTCGGCCTGCCTCTGTATTACATCTGGATAGTCTGGAGCCGGCGCCGAAGCGGTTAACACGGTTGCACCGGGTTCCTTCCCGGCACAACCGTTTTCCCGATTTCACTTCCGGCCTGAAAGGCGGCCACCGAGTTGTTGCAGCAAGGTCCTGACTGCCGCATCCAGATCGCTGTCCTTGCCTGTATAGGCTTCGCCCAACGGACGATCCACCGGCACATCCACAGGACGCGGATGCAGTTCCATCGGCTGGTTCTGTGCATCCATGACCGTGATGAACGGCAGTCGTACGCTGGAGCCATCGATCAGCGGTACGTTGGACGTATAGATGATCCAGCCCGCGGTCGGTTCGCCGACCACCTTGCCAAGTCCGAGCGTGCGATAGCCTTCGGTGAAATCCTCGCCGTCGGAAAGTGTCACACGGTTGGTGATCAGCACCGTGGGCCGTTCCAGTGCGCGCTGCCCCAGCACCGAGCGCGCCGCGACCGAATCCTGCATGCCCCGGAAGGTCATGCTCAGATACGGGCGTCGTGCCAGCACATCGAGTGCGTAAGCATTGACGAAACCACCGAAATTGTTGCGTACATCTATCACCACGCCATCACGCGTACTGTTTTCGGCATCCAGATCGAGATACAACTGCTGCAGCGAATGTTCCGACATATCCGGCATGTGCACATAACCCAGCCGGCCGCCGCTGATGCGATGTACATAGCGGCGGTTCGCCTCCACCCAGGCACGATAGGCCAGTTGCGCCTCAGCACGTGCATTGGTCGGTTTGAGCTTGAAGGTGTGGACTGCGGCATCCGGCCGCTCCGCCACACCGATCCGGGTCTCGTGCCCGATACTGTTCTCAAGCTGTTGGGCCAGGTTGGTATCTGCATCAAGCCTGGTATCGTCAACCGAGACCAGATATTCGCCCGCATGGATACCGGCGATCGCGGCCGGTGACAAGGGTACGACTTCGCTGATACGGAACCGTCCATGCTGCTCGTATTCTGCACTGTCGAAACGCAACCCCAGCCGTCCCGTCACCAGCGCAGCGCGCCCACCGCTGCGCACCCCGGAATGCGACGCATCGAGCTCGCCTACCATCAGGTTCAATAATCGACGCACGGCATCGGGTGTGGTCGCTGCTGCGACATACGGTGCGTATTCCGCATGCACCGCATTCCAATCCACTCCGTGCATGTGCGGATCATGAAAATTATCGCGTAGCCAATGCCAGGCTTCCTCGAACATGACTTCCTTCTCATGTGCGAAATCCACATCCATCTCTGCGCTGACGGCGAGCGGTTTGCTCCTGCCATCCGCCAGTCCGACGGAGAAGATGCGTCCATCATCGAGATAGAACGCAGTCTTGCCGTCCTCCGCGAATTGCGCACTGCGTTTATCGCCGGGCGTGCTGGTGATCTGTTTCGCGACCGGTGGTTCCTGTGCCAGCGGATCGATGGAATAGGTGTAGAGATTGTTCCTGCCCGCGACTGCCGCAGTCAGCAACAGGGTCTTGCCATCCGGACTGATATCCAGCGAACCGACATCCACGCCTACCGGGATCAGATTCAGCCGCTCGCGGATCCCGTCAAATACCACCCGCACCGGTTCGGCAGATCCGGTTTTTGTCTGTGTGTCAGCCGTCTGCGTGTTTGCCTTTGCACCACTTGTCTCTGCAGGTGCCGAAGGTTTGCCGGGCGCGGGTTCCTTGAACAGGTCATGGAACTGGTCTTCACGGAAACTCGGAGTACGCGGGACCAGATCCACACGCGCGACTTCCCCGGGCTCGGTGCGTTGTCCGGTCGTGAACAGCAAGGCTTTGCCGTCCGGTGTCCAGCGCAGATCATCGGCATTGGTGTTGGCAAGAAAACTGACCGGACCGCCTTTACCGTCCGCGACCGAGACGACCTCGGCATTCCGGAACAGACGCGGGCCGTATGCGAGATATGCAATCCAGCGGCTGTCCGGCGACCAGACGAACGGCCGCTCCGAATCCAGCGGCGGATGAAAATCGATGTCTGCCCTGACCAATTCACGCGCTTCGTGCGAAACCATATCCAGCACATACAGTGCCTTGGTATCGCGCAGGAACGCGAGTTGCTTGCCGTCCGGCGAGAATTGCGGCTGGGTATCTTCCCCCTTGCCATCGGTCAGCCGGGTTTCCTTGCCGCTGGTGAAATCGTACAGAAACAGATGTTCGCCACCGTCGCGTTCCGAGACATAGACGATCCGTTTGCTATCCGGCGCCCAGCTCAATTCATATTCCATCGCAGCCGTGTGGGTTACCCGCGTCGCCGCACCTCCCTTGTCGGTAGCAGTAGCGAACACTTCCCCGTGCACGATAAACGCGGCTTTCTTGCCGTCTGGCGAGACTGCGAGTTGACTGAAATCCTTGCTGAAATGTTCGTGTGTGACACCCGGCCCTTCGGCCGCACCATACAGTTGGATCGGTACCTGCCGACTCCTGCCACTCGCGGTATCCAGGGTCCAGATGCCGAATGCCCGTTCGAACGCGATGCGTTTACCATTGCTCGATATCGTCGGCCACAACACCCGGCCGCGGGCGAAATGCGTGGTCTCGGTCAGCTTGTGGTTACGATCGACCTGCCAGATATTTTCAGTACCGTCGCGATCGGTCATGTAATAGAGCGATTTGCCATCCGCCGCCCACATCGGCCACTGGGCGCGCGCATCGTCCGGTGTCAGGCGCGTGTAATGATGCGAACCATCGTCGTTCAATAACCAGATGGCGGCTTCGTCGATGTGACTGTGACCATGCCGCCACCACTGGAACCCGCCCATGCCTTCTCCGGTCAGCGCGATCTGGCTGCCGTCAGGTGAAGGTGCGGCATCGACTTCATTTCGATACGCCTCCAGCGATACCGGCATCGGGGTACCGCCCGTCACACGGACCCGATATACGCCATCCATGCCGCCGACGTTGTCACGGGCGGAATTGAAATACAGCCACTTGCCGTCGTGCGACCACGCCGACAGCGCATCGAAACCGTCATCGTAGGTGATCCGTTTGAGTTGCCCGCTGGCAAAGTCCAGCACATAGATATCCCCGCCACCAGTGCGGGTGGAGACGAATGCGAGTCGCTTGCCATCCGGCGAGTACAACGGCCGCGATTCGGTCGCCGCGCCGGAGACCAGCAGATGCGCTTCGCCGCCACTGGTCGGTACCGACCAGATATCGCCACCCGAGACGAAGGCGAGCTCGGTTGCATCGGGCGATACCGCGGGTTGGGAAAGCGCCGGTGAGGGTGCGGGGACGGCTGCATGAACAGCAGCAGCGGAAAGGGATGTTGCGATCAACAACACCGACAGACCGGCAAGACGGCTGAAAGACATGGTTATCACCGTTGGTAACTGACGAGTGAACCAGTTTAGCCGACTTCAGCGGGGGATTTCAGACGCTCCGTCAACAGCCGGATTCATGGAAATACCGCGGTGGCCTCCATGCAGAGGCCACCTCTATCAGCGGAGTAACCCTTTATCTGAACACCACCGCGATCCGGTTCGCGTTCATATCGCCGCTGGTCTGATCGTAATCGCCGATGGCGAATATACCCTCTACTCTGGCACTGCCATTCAGGTCGGTCTGCAGTGCGGACACGAAGCTGGAGAAGGTGATGAACAGCTGCAAACTTCCATCCGCTTGTTTGATGGCGTATATGCCCAGACCCGACATCGGCTTGATGGTCGGATCCAGTGCCGCGGTCAGGCTGGTAAAGATCGGTCCCTTGCGCACGAAATGCGCGGTGCCGATCGCCGGGTTGCTCATATCGATCACCATGCCGGAATTCGCGTCCAGTGACATGAATGGTGCGGTACTACCGCCGTTTACTGCGTAACCGACCACCAGATGGGCGTTCGCTGCCTGGTAATCCGTTATCGATGCGGCACTGAAATCAGGAGGCGTAGCGCCGAATGGCGAGACGAAGCCGGACACTTCCACCGGATCACCATCGTTGATACCCGACAACGACAAACTGCCGGTACTGGTCAGATAGGCGGCAGGATCACTGCCAGTGCCGGTGAAATCGAACAGACTTGCCGGGCGCCCCTCGAACGACTGCACGGCGAGTGTCACTTCACCGCTGCCAACTGCGCTCACTGTCGCGCCGACATGGGTATGCATCAGCAGTGCATAGCCCTTGGTGACATCCAGTGCCAGCGACGTTGCATCGGTATCGGTGAGCGTTCCCATGAACAAGACATGTTGTCCCACCGAAATATCGGCGGTTGTAAAACCGGTCGTGGTGTTGCCCTGTTCGCGAACCACCGTGTCGGTACCATCGGTTGCCGTGACGGTATCGCGAAACACCGCCGACTGTTGGGCGCGGATCAGGGTCGCCCCACGGACCGTGATGGTATTGCCGTTGACTGCCGTCACCACACCTTCCACCGCATCGAGCGTACCGCCCGGCACGCCCGAACCGGCATCCACTTCACTGGCGACGAATGTATCGCTGCTGTAATCGAAACTGCCCCGTACCAGTACCGCCGTGGTAGCGCCTGCCGCATCAAGTGCGGCAAGTCCGGTTGCACCAGTGTACGACTGCATGTTGATGAGATAGCTGGTGCTGTCAGTGACATGTACCGCCGGGCTGCCGAAATCACCGGAACGGCTGTAGAACGGACGCAATGCCAGGGTAAATTCGTTACTGGCGGTATCCACCGATACCAATGGCCCACGTAGCTGCAGCGTCTTGTCGAGATCCGGATTGATCTGCGCATACAACACGGGCGATACAGTCACCGTCGGCGGCGTAGTCGAAGTATCGATCAAGTTCGAGGCACTGAGATCGAAATCGAGTCCGAACAATTGTGGCACACCCGGTTTCAGGATCAGATCCCCGCCGGAGGCCAGGTCGATCGACACAGTCAATCTGCTGATCGCATTGCCGTTCGAATCCACCACCTTCGCTGGTGTAGCAGTGCCGTTCACG
This sequence comes from Gammaproteobacteria bacterium, assembly GCA_035690065.1. GTDB lineage: Bacteria > Pseudomonadota > Gammaproteobacteria > Natronospirales > REEB76 > DASSKW01. The sequence goes on along the minus strand of DASSKW010000078.1, from coordinate 16,867 downwards.
TCGACTTCGATATCTGCGTCGGTGTAATCCAGCACGATCGAACCCCTGGTATAGATCCCGGGGGGCACCGTCTGCAAAGAAATAAATTCAGCCAGATCGGCATACTGCGAGAAATCCACCGAGGTACTATTGGATAATACGTTCACCACCGCCCCGTCTGCACGCGTCAGGGTGATTGAGTCCACGGTTACCACATACGCATCGAACTGGCCGTCGGCATCCGTGATACTGGTGTAGAGACAGCCGTCCTGATCGTTGCTGGCAGGTTGCGTGCAATCAGTGGACGCACCGCCACCAGGACTCAGATCCGTGCTATTGCCACCGCAGGCACTCAGCAAGAATATGCAAGATATTATCAACGTGACGATGCGTGGTATCCGAAGTGCATTCGACATGACTTCCCTCCCTTGGGATATCAATGTGCAATGCAAAACGAGAACGCGGGTGAAGAATTATCGTTGACCGGTCGTGATATTCAGACCATGTGACTGCGGGGATTATGTCGTGCGGAGGACCGGATGAAATACGAACATCTGATACAGGTCAATGACCCAAACGATCCTGCGATCATCCCGTTGACACGCACCCAGCTATGGCATGGTCTGCTGGCACGGGCAGAGCGCCCTGATGAATTCATCTACGGACTCGATGCGATGCGGGTCCGCACTCGTGGCGAAGGGTTCATGGAGCGGGAACTGCATTTCGGTTCACACATCATCAACGATCTGGTCAGATTCATCGCTAACGAATCCGTGCATTACAGCATCGAGCCGAGCCCCGAATTTCCCGCCAGCCATCTGCACATCCACATCGAGGAGCCGCGACCCGAGCATCTGTTCCTGCGTTTCAGTTATGAGACTGTGACGGTGGACGGTGCTGAATACGAAGATTTCGTCAAACAGGCCTATTTCGAAGCTGACCTCGACACCGTGCAGCGTATCAGGGCGCTGGCCGTAAACGGTCTGCTGGATTGATGCGAGATACCCATCTGTACGATATCGCTTACGTGGCGTGTAAGAAATTGCTGACTTGTCGCCCTGTGAGGCGGCGCCTAGACTGGCCACGCTCACGGACACCTATCGACAGGGGAAGTCTAAGATGGCATCAGCCCGCGTCAGGTCATTGATCAGTCTGCTGGATTCAAGCGTCTACTGCACGTTATGCAGCCCGCCGACACCGGTCGAGGTTCGCGCAAGCGTGTTTTACCGGCTCCGGGATCAGGACCTGGTGGACTGTCCGAGCGGACATCAGGGTACCCTGCGCGATTACAAGTATGCCGTCGCACACCCGGGCGAACAGTCCGGCCCCTTCATCCTGCATCAGCAGGGTGACACGGTCCCGGGGATCGCCAGCAAAACCAGATAACCTTCCCGTCGCCGATTCTGTCGCGATACTGCCTGGCATTTATGCGGGGCGACCTTCCTGTACTCCGTCGCTCATAGTCATGTCGCTGACAGACAGGCGGGTGTCTGGGTTGCACAGCGTGACAAAATCATAAAGTGTAATTGAGTAGAGCCGGTAGCCGATGATGCAGCAGCAGATGCTTGCATATAAGGCAGGATGTCAGTTTTCAGAATGGTGCTTCAGTTGAACACGCGCTTCCAATCGGTGATGTCCTGGTCGCTGGTATCCTCTATCCCGATACCGATGGCAAAGCCTTCCTTGTCCCCCAGCACCTTCAGCCATTTGACTTCACCGACCAGATGGAATGAATTTCCGTAGCCTTCCATGTACGCCATGATGTCGAGTTTCTCACCCACCGGATAGGCGTGTTTGAGATGGAGCTGCATACCGCCTGCAGAGACATCGACGATCTTGCAATGGAATCCGGTACGGTCGGATTCCTCTTCAGCATCGGAACGTACGATGGCACGCTCTTCCAGGCTCAGCCGTTTGTACTTTCGGCGTTCTTCCATCTTGCTCATCCGTCCGGTCCCCGAAACAATTTCCATGAAACACCAACTTATGCAACATTTTACATATTAAAGAATTCGGATATCCAACTCGAATCATAGGCGATGGACAATACATCGTCGAGCAGTTATTTGGATGCGGCTTGAGCGGCCAGTGGCTGACTGTAACCGATGCTGCGCATCTGTGGGCTGATGAGACATAACAGGGCGAACACACTCAATATGATGCCGGCCCCACCGAACAACGCACTCAATGAGATCACCTTGAGCAATGCGCCTGATACCGCCGCGGAGATAGGGCCCAGACCCATGAAGGTGAACATCAGCACGCTCATGGTGCGGCCCATCATGGCCTGCGACACCCGCTGCTGCACCCAGGTGAACACCGCGATCTGCGCGATACCTGCCAACAATCCCACCGTGCCAAGCAGCCCCGCGCCGACCAGAGTGGAATGCACCAGGGTCAGCGCGACGATCGCCACACCGACGCAGGTGTCGACGCACAGTACCATTATGCCGATATGGCCGCGTGCCAGTTTGGTGCCGAGTCCGGACAGGACGCTGCCGACTACCACGCCGCCACCGTTCGCCGTCATCAACGCGCCCAGCGATGCCGCCCCCCAATCGAGCCGCGTATCCGCCAGTACCGGCAGCCCGACCTGGATCGGGCCAGCCACGAACACCGACACCACGGCGGCATACAGGATGAAAGCGCGCAACGACACATCCGACCAGATGGCCCGTATCCCGCTCGCGACATCCGCCAACACTCCGCCGACGGGTTTGGGTGGATGATAGTCACTGTGGATGCGCACCATCAGCAGCGAACCCAGCGAGAACAGGAAACTCAGCGCATCGATGCTGAACGCGAGGCCCATGCCGGAAGCATCCGAGACTGCCTGCGTGGCGACGACCCTGTGTGCCCCGAAGCTGATTACCAGTCCTGCCAATGCCGGACCCACGAACATGGACAATTGACGCATGCTCATGAATACGGCGTTCGACGCCCGCAACTGCTGCGGCTCGACCAGCTGCGGCAGGATGGCGGAGCCTGCCGGATAGGCGAACGCCGTCGCAAGCCCGATCCCCAGGGCAATCGCATAGACCATCCACATCTGGATAGCTCCACCCAACACCAGTACCGCGAGGATCCCGATCAGGATCGCATTGACCGTGCGCGAAGCGAGCAACACCCGGCGTGGCGACATGCGGTCGACGACGGCACCGCCGATAAACATGAACAAGGCGCGCGGCAAGGCCATGGCCGCGAGTACCAGTCCCAGCGCCGCCGCGTCGCCGGTGAGCTTGAGCACCAGCCACGGTAACGCCACCAGCGTGAACTGGTCACCCAGTGCAGAGATGGTGCTGCCACCGAACAGCAGGCGGAAATCACGATTTGCGAAGATGGATGGCCGCTTCGTTTCGACTGACATGACCTGCTCCGGCACCCGCCTTGATGTGCGCCATCATGCTACAAATCCGGCAGCGGATGAACCGCTATTCGTTAACCCGGCGACATGACAATTGTCATGCAGACGGCCGCCTGCGCCCATGAAGTGGTCGCAGCAGACTCGCGTTACAGTTTCTCGACGTAGATGGTTCCACCCTTCATCACCAACACCGGATGTTCGGTCGTGCGGATATCATCCAGCGGATTGCCGGACACGGCGACCACATCCGCATCCTTGCCGGCTTCGAGCGTACCGGTCTCGGCCGCAACCCCCAGCAACTGGGCAGCATTGTGTGTCGCCGCCATCAGGGCCTGTGCCGGCGACATGCCGTTCTTCACCATCAGCGCGAACTCGCGGGCATCCAGGCCGTGCGGCTCGACGCCGGAGTCGGTACCGAATGCGACCGGCACCCCGATCTTCACCGCATGCTGGAACATGATCTGCATCTGCGCTGCCGCCGCGCGCGCCTTGACGGCGATCGCCGGCGGAAACTCGTCGGCTTTCTCCCCCACCCAGGCACCCGCGAACAGTGTCGGCACCAGATACACGCCCCTGGCTTTCATCTCGCGCAAGGTGTCGTCTTTCAGGAAGGTGCCGTGCTCGATGGAATCCACGCCGGCCTTGATCGCCATCTTCGCCGCGATATCACCGTGGCAATGCGCAGCGACCTTGCGGTGCCAGGCGTGTGCTTCCGAGACGATCGCATCCATCTCTGCTTGCGACAGCTCCGGCGTATCCACCGGATCGGTAAGCGACAGCACGCCGCCCGATGGCATGAACTTGATCACATCCGCACCGTACTTGATCTGGTAACGCACCGCCGCGCGGCATTCATCCGGGCCGTTGCACACCCCGTCGATCGGCCCGAGCGGTGCGACGCGCTGTGGCGGGAACGGCGCCTGATCGGCATGCCCGCCGGTCGCGCCGATGAAATTGTTGGCGATCAGCATGCGCGGCCCTTCGATCACACCGGCATTGATGGCATTGCGCAGCCCCAGCGGCACCCAGTCGCGCCCACCCAGATCGCGCACGGTGGTGAAGCCCGCTTCCAGCGTCTCGCGCGCATACATCGAACCGTACAGCGCCTGCTCGGCGGGGAAACGCATGACGCTGTTGTAGAAATCCTTGTACCAGTCGTCAGACATCTGCACCGACAGATGCACATGCGCATCGATGAAACCCGGCAGCAGGGTCGCATCACCGAGATCGATGACTTTGGCATCGGCCGGTACCTTGATGTCACTGCCGACCGCGATGATCTTGCCGCCTTCCACCAGCAGCATGCCGCGATCGGTCAGCTTGCCGGAGACGGCATCGAACAGATGCGCTGCCTTGAGTACCACAGGCGTGGCTGCGGGTACCGGAGCCGCGTGCAACGGCGCAAGCAGCAACAGACAACAGGCCATGGATGATGCGAACGAGGACAGATACCGCATGAGTTTGGCTCCAGGTTTGAAGGTCGGCTGCCAGTGACGGCGTTTCGGGGTTGTCATGGTTCACTTAAATTCCGGGTTCTGTCAAACCCCGACTGGACCGTGGAGTCCACCCCTGCCCCCCCCCCCGCACCATGCCAGTGTTGGCGCGGGGCTGCCGGCCCGTAACCCGTTCTTGCCCGGAGTCTGCTACCCTGAACAGGCTACAGACGAGCGCCGGGGTCCGCCTTGCGATATCTGTCACCGCCCGAGGCACCTTTGTGACGCACACGATTCAATCTCCCACACTGCAGAACCGCATCCGCTTCAACGAAAACACCGAGTTCCAGCACACCCTTCGCCAGCGCGTGGAATTATTCTTCAAGGAGACCGGTCTGCGGCAGCGGGATTGTCCGCGCATGTACCTCAAGACGCTGGTCATATTGAGCGCTTTTGCACTCTCTTACGCATTGCTGGTGTTCGCTGCAAAGACCTGGTGGCAAGCCGTGCCGCTCGCGATGCTGCTCGGTTTCTCGGCCGCGCTGATCGGATTCAACATCCAGCACGACGGCGGACACAAGGCGTATTCGAATCGTCAGTGGATCAACAAGTTGATGGCCATGAGTCTCGACATGGTTGGCGGCAGTTCCTATGTGTGGCGCTGGAAGCATGCCGTGTTCCATCACATGTACGTGAACATCAAGGGCCACGATACCGATATTGATCTCGGGTTCTTTGGCCGGCTCAGCCCGCAGAACAAGCGCCTTGCATTTCACCGCTGGCAGCATTGGTATCTGTGGCCACTCTACGGAGTGATGGGTATCAAGTGGCATTTCTTCGATGACTTCCGCGATGTCGCTGTCGGCCGCATGGGCGAGAACCGGTTCCCGCGTCCACGCAGCTGGGAGTTGCTGTGGTTCTTCGCGGGCAAGGCGCTCTTCTTCACGCTCGCATTCATCATCCCGCTGCTGTTCCACCCGTTCTGGATCGTCGTGTTGTTCTACATCGTCAGTGTCGCAGTAACGGGGGTGGTGCTGAGCGTGGTATTCCAGCTGGCACATTGTGTCGAGGGCGCAGAATTCCCGGTCCCTGACTCAGACACCGGCCAGATCCACAATACCTGGGCGGTGCATCAGATCGAAAGCACTATCAATTTCGCGCGTAACAACAGACTGGTTTGCTGGCTGGTGGGTGGATTGAATTTCCAGATCGAGCATCATCTGTTCCCGCGTGTCTGCCACACCAATTACCCGGCGATGTCCAAACTGATCAAGCAGACCTGCAACGAATTCGGGATCCGTTATACCGAGAGTCCCAGCTTTCGCTCCGGTATCGCCTCTCACTATCGCTGGTTGCGACGCATGGGGATGGCAAATCAGTCTGGATGAACTCCAGGCCAGAACCCGGTTTGCTGCCAGCCCTGCTGCATCCGCCCAAAAGAACCCCTGCTATCACTTGCTGATTCCGGTTTACAGCCTCGATTGAGCGTATCCTGAAACCAACCTCCTGGTATGTGTCGGATGCCGACCGCATCTGCCCCGCCCCCCGGACCGTGTCATCACTACACGGGACTCGATCAAGTATCAGATTCATTCAAGGTTAACGGCAAGCCTCCCGTGAATCCGTGTGTTACACGGCACACGGAGTTGCCGGTCACGTATCGGGAAACATCATGCCAGCAGAAATGCTCAATTTTCAGCACGAGTTCGGAACCTTCCGCATCCAGTTCGATATCATCGCGCCGCCACCGGCTGCAGTGCGTCCAAAGAATGCGATCAAAGTCTATACACCACCGCCCAAGTTCCGTGTCAACGGCATCAGGATCACGGAAGTGGTGGAAGAAGCCGGTGAAGGCCGCAAGAAGACCCTGCAATACGGCCGTGATTTCGAGAGCCTGGCGCAGGCCAGATCGCAGGCTGGCGAATACGCCAAACGCATCGTCCGCGAACAGATGGGGCCGGCCAAACCGGTCAGCGCCTGAACATCGTCCAGACGCCACGTGACCAGAGCCCGGTCAGGTATCGGATATTTATCCGCCCTGATTCAAGCCGCTCATTTGGACTGCGGCATATACAGCGACATGGACTGAATGCCGAGCCGTCCGGGGCCTGTGAACCGGTTGACCACCAGCTGGCCGCTGGCACCAAATAAGCCGGCGGTCAGACGCTGGATGTTGGTATCCATCCTGACGCTGGGTTGCTTGTAGATCCACGCCGACGGCTCCACATCGATGGATTCGCCTGCCTTGAGTTCGATCTCGAATACATTGCCGTAGCCGTGCAGCCATACGACGCCGGCCGCATCCTTGCAGGCGAAGGTATCGATGAAGAACCCGCTGCCGCCGAACATCATGTTGGCGATGCCCTTGACCCGCGAGAACCCGTATTCCAGGTTGTCGGTCGCCGCCAGGAACTGATGCTCACGGACTTCTATCGCCTCGCCCTTGTTGAGATGGATGCCGAACACATGTCCGGCGCCGTCACGGCTGAAGCCGATGCGTCCGGGACCCCTGGCCACGGTCATGAGTATCGGCAGTCCGGCGATGGCGCGCTTGAACGCACCCGAGACCGCCTTCATGCCGATATCCACAGCCGGCTCCTTCCACAACAGCACGTGATGTTCGAAAAACACCGGCGCGTTGCCGAGTTCGATATGCAGGACGGGAACCAGTTCGCCCTGGACGTGATACGTCACGCCGGCGAAGTTCTCATTCTGGACATTGGTCGGTTTCAATACTGGGACTGTCACTTGTTTCTCCCCTTAAATAAAGATTGATCAAACAGCAATCCACCGCACTGACAGGCGGTTTTACAGATTGAGTTCGATGAACGCTCTCAATTGCGATTTCGACATGGCACCGACTTTCTGGGCTTCGACGCTGCCGTTCTTGAACAGCATCATGGTCGGCTGGCTGCGCACCCCGTACTGACGCGCGATCTGCGGCTCCAGTTCCACGTTCACCTTGGCGATGCGCAACTTGTCATGGTATTCATCCGCGAGCTCATCCAGGATCGGTGCCATCGCCTTGCAAGGCGCACACCACTCGGCCCAGTAATCCACCAGCACCGGCAGTTCTGATTTGATCACCTGGGTCTCGAAAAGCGCACTGCTGATATCGGTTATCCGGTCATTCATATCTGTTCGCCTTGTTTTGATCATGTGTGAGTCTAACGCTATCTGCGTGCCACTGGCGACTATTGACTATTCATATCCATTTGACCCCGGATTTGCGGCGACTCGCTTCACGGATGAAGGATTGCGTGATTGATCGTATCTCCGCCGCTGTCCGTGCTGAAACTTCCTTCGGAGGGATGAGTTGCACGGGCGCCGTCCCGGTTGAGCGCCGCGCGTATCCTCGTGATGACGTTCGTCACTTGCCGAAGCATGGCTTGCGGCCTTACTGTAACGCCGATAGAACCACTTGGGGATATACCATGGAAACATCTGGATCGAAACCTGCCTGCCGTAACTGCGGGGGTCTGGTATCCGGCCTGATCGTCATCGCGATCGGGGTCCTGTTCCTGCTCGACAATTTCGGGATCAGTTTCGGTTTCATGGAATACCACAACTGGTGGGCGCTGTTCATCCTGATCGGGGCCGCGGGTCCGCTCTCCTACGCCGTGCAGCGTTACCGCAGACAAGGCAGAGTCGATGGTGCGGTATTGCATTCGCTGGTTTCTGCCGCGGCCGTCGTCACCGTCGCGCTGATGTTCCTGCTCGACCTGTCCTGGAACCTGTGGTGGCCGTTGTTCATCATCTTCGGTGGACTGTGGATGCTGGCCAACAACTGGAAACGTGATTCCGGCTCCAGCTCAACACTTTGAAACTGTACCGCCGCATCAGGATTTTGATCGACACCCGGTTTGAGACTGCTGAAACCGGTCGGATTGTTTTGGCAAGCGATACGAGCATAGAATCACGTCAATCCATCTTCGTGCACGCGCCGGTTACATGAAAAATACTGCCGAGGAAACGCTCGACCCCCAGAACTGGGATGAATTCCGGCGCCTCGCCCACAAGATACTGGACGATGCGCTCGACTATCAGGCACAGGTCAGGGAACGGCCGGTCTGGCAACCGGTGCCTGCGACAGTACGCGCCCGCTTTGCGGGGCCGTTACCGCGCAAAGGCGAAGGCGAAGCTGCCGCCTACCGTGACTATCAGGAACTGTTGTCACCCTACGCACTCGGCAACATCCATCCGCGTTTCTGGGGCTGGGTGATCGGGACCGGCACGCCACTCGGCATGTTGTCGGACCTGTTGTGCGCGACGCTCAATACCAATGCCGGCGGTTTCGATCAGGGTGCGACGTTCGCAGAAATGCAGTTGCTCGCCTGGCTGAAAGAGATGATGGGGTTTCCCGCTGCGGCCAGCGGCATCCTCACCAGCGGCGGCTCGGTCGCAAATCTGGTGGCGCTCAACGTCGCACGCAGCAGCATGGCGCCGTTCGCGATCCGCACCGCCGGGCATACTCAGCAACCGCGCATGATGGTGTACGCCTCCACCGAAACGCACAATTCGGTTCAGAGAGCCGTCGAACTCATGGGGCTGGGTGCCGAGTCGCTGGCGCTGATTCCCGTGGACGACGAGTATCGTCTGGATGTCGATGCCTTGCGCCGGCAGGTGGCTGCCGATCGGCAAGCCGGGCGGATGCCGTTCTGCATCGTCGCCAACGCCGGCACCGTCAACACCGGCGCGGTGGACCCGCTGGATGCCCTGGCGGATTTCTGTCGCGATCAAAAGCTCTGGTTGCACGTGGACGGCGCCTTCGGCGCCTTGGCCACACTGGATCCGACCCGACATGAGTTGCTGAAAGGCATGCAACGCGCGGATTCTCTCGCTTTCGATCTGCACAAGTGGATGTACATGCCTTATGACATCGGTTGCACCCTGGTGCGTTCCGCCGCCGCGCACAAAACTGCGTTCGCGGCAGAAGCCAGTTACCTGCACAAGTTCGACGGCGGGGTTGCCAAATCGGAGATCATGTTCGCGGATTACGGTCCGCAACTCTCGCGCAGCTTTCGCGCCCTGAAGGCCTGGATGAATCTGAAGGCGTATGGTGTCGAGAAATTCGCGCGGCTCATCGCCCAGAACGTGCGTCAGGCCGAACACCTCGCAGCGCAGGTGACAGCGAACCCGAAACTTGAACTGCTGGCGCCGGTGCCGCTCAACGTCGTCAACTTCCGTTACCGGGCTGCGGGATTCGACGAGTCAGCGCTCAATGCACTGAATGAACGCATCCTGATCGCCCTGCAGGAACGCGGCATCGCAGTCCCTTCATCTACCTTGCTCAAGGGGCGTTTTGCGCTCCGTGTTGCCATCACCAATCACCGTAGCCGTCTCGATGACTTCGATGCGCTGGTGACGGCGACGATCGCCCTCGGCGATGAATTCACCGCCGGATGATGATTCCAGAGATCCGCCAACTCGCAGGCGTGCAGATAGGACGCCGGCAATGCGGGATCCCGCCCGTCATTGCATGTGATCGTCCGGACTGAACGGACAAGAACCGAGGGTATCGAATCCAACCGGGAGTGGAGCGCCGCTCAGCGCACCCACGCAAAAGCACGTTCCATCTCGCGCAGGCCATCGGTCTCATACCAGCGTCCGTGCGACAGGATCACGCGTTCGGGTGCCCAGTCACGGATCCGCGCCATTGCCCTGCGCAATCCAGCATGATGTTTGCGGAACGTGTAGCGCATATCCGGTGGCGCCGTACCATTGGGATCCAGCGGCCCTGATACACGGAGTAGCAGCCGCATCCAGAAACCTCGCACGCGTTGCATCTCGAAATTCTCCACCAGATCGGTGAGGATCAAGGTGCGCGAAGCCGCATGGAAGAAGATCGTCTCGCTGAACGCGCCACCCTGAACGAAACACCGTTTGATGTCCGGTTCCCAGGGAAACACCTCGCTACCGCCCAGATCCAGCGCATAGTTGATCCGCATGCCGCTCCAGGCAGGTTCAGCAGCGACGCCCGCCGTCATCGCGTCAGGCCATTGCAATTTCCAGCTCGCCAGCCATGAAGTATGCAGACGATTCGGCGCGATGATGAAACTGACTGTACCCAGCACATCCATGGCGTGACGCAGTTGGTCGGTCAGTTCGGTCGGCGAATGTACCCATAATCGCCCATCCGGTAACCGCACGATGGTCATGCGGGTCGTAAACGGGATTCTCAGCCCCCAATACTTCATGTGGACTACCGGACCATCGACGATCCACAGATCGTCTGTAACCGGTTTGGGACGGTTGACGGGTTCGTAAAGCCTCAGCGAGCTCAAGCAAATCTCCTTCTCTGCCGGCTATACGGTACGCGCCAAAGCCATGCAGGTGATGACGACCAGGATCAATATGGCGCTGCAGGCGGAACTCCGGCGCAGCTTCAATTTGAGTTGCCGTATCTCCGCTTGCTGTACGTCCGTCGGAGAACTAGCACCGGCCTGAATCTCCACAGCCAGCGCGCTCATCCGTTTACCGGCTCGCTTTGACGAAATCCCGCCTATCACCGCGGTCACGATACCGAATACGGCTCCAATGCTGATCAGGATGCCATGTGTGGATGATAACCATGCAGGGGAAAATCCGCCGGATACCAGCCAGTACATTATCAACCCGGACAGGATCGTGAGACCGCCACTGATGCCCATTGCCATGGCAAAGCGTGTCTCGACCATGAGCTTGTGCATGAAAGCGCTGCCGGCAGGGCCGGCGGCATCCACTGCTGGACTGATGCAGAGGCCCAGCAACAGGACCGCACCGCCCCAGAAAACCCCGCAGAGAATATGAATCAGGTTCAGGATGATCATGAACATCGTGTCGTTCTCCCCATACGTTTGCGTTTATCTAATCGGTGCCAGGGGCATCCTGCACTTTAGTGCTCTTTAACAGCCGGTCGCGGCTCAAGCAGGAATGCGGCCAGCGCCAGCACGCCATACATCACCAGGCCCGCGATGCCGATTGCGGCAACCGAAGTCGGTGTCGGCCCAAAGGCGTTCATCAACTGGATGGCGGCCATCGCCACCACGAAAGCGAGCATGCCAATCTTGCGCAGTTTGCTCAGATCGGTGTTGCCCTTCAGGTAGTACGCCAGACCGCCGAACAGGATCGCGAGTTCCAGGATCAGTTCAAGCACCGGATGATTCCACAGCCCGAGCCCGACCTTGAAATTCTCATTGATGATGTCGAGATCGCGGGCATGCACCAGCAGATCCAGGAACCAGTGCGACAGCACCGCGAGCGCGAGTATCAACGCCGGCCTGGGTGAGCCCTTGTAACGATGCAACAACCGATACAGTACGAACGCGACACCAGCCCAGCCGATGCTGCCGATCAGACTATGGGTGTAGGGGAAATAATAGAAATCCAGCGGGTTGGCGGCCGTGATACCCGGCACGATGCTCACCTTCTCGATGCCCAGCAGGATGAAAATGCACCAGAGGATATCGACGAACTGTACAGCGACGAAGAACAGCCATAGCGGGATCCGCTTTTCGATCCGTCGCGCGGCAAATGCAACCCCATAATGCCCGATGAACATGATTGAACCCCCATACTTCTTTTTTCAAAGCATACCCGGTCAGAACAAATATTTCAGCCACAGAAAATGCAACCAGCCCGGCAATCTGTCAATAAATCAATGCTGATGATGATCGGACACGTAAGCCGTGTCGTGTTTCCGGCAATAACTGCAATCGCAGGCGCGCGGCTGGATCTCATCTGGTATCTTGCTGAACACCAGCACGACTGCGATATTCCCGCAATGACAACTGCCAGTCAGTTCATGCATCCAGGGAGCACTCGTTGGCCCGTATGGCGTTACTGAAGCCCGGTTCATTCCAGCTGTGCTGCGATCGCCCGTTCGATACGACGATCCGGGATCAGCCACATCAGTGCGACCACGACATAAAGACACTGGGACATCCAAGGGTGGAAAAAAGCGAGTGGGATCGCAATAGCATAGATGATCGGTGACAGCTTGCCTTTGAGATCGCCGCCGATGGCATGCGCGAGTAATGAATCCGGGCCCTGCGCGGTAATGATCGTGCGCTGCAGGATCCAGTAAGTCACTGCTGCCATCAACAGCGCCATACCATAGAGTGCCGTGGGAATCGCGGCAAAATGATTCTCGCCCATCCAGCCGGTCACGAACGGAAACAATGATAGCCAGAACAACAGATCCAGATTGGCCCACAGCATACCGCCGCTGACTTTGGTCACGGTATGCAGCATGTGGTGGTGATTGTTCCAGTAGATCCCGATATACACGAAGCTGAGTATGTAGCTCAGAAATACCGGTAACAACGGAACCAGGGCGGCGAATGAATCGCTATGCGGCACCTTCAGTTCCAGCACCATGATGGTGATGATGATCGCCAGCACGCCGTCGCTGAAGGCTTCCAGTCGGGTCTTGTGCATATTTGTCTCCGCGCAGTGCCGCCAGTGCGATCCTGGCCCAACGATGAGCGGATTATTACACTAATTCTTCATGCGCCTGGTAACCCCCTGCGCCTGCAACCAGAAATAAAACTCGTCGAGCCAATCTGCGGTAGCGGTCCCGGCTTTGCCCACGCCGAAGCCATGGCCGCCGGCACTGAATATCAGCGCTTCGGGTTTGTTCCCGGCATCCGTCAGGGCTTTATAGAACCGGACCATGGCGTAGCCGGCGGTGGTATCGTCCTGCGCCCAGGCCATGAACACCGGCGGCAGTTTGCCCGGCACTGCCGGCAACTTGCCGAAAGGTGCGCCATATACAAGTGCGGCGAAATCCGGGCGCGCTGCGATGTCTTGCTGCATCAACACTTCGCTCGCAATCATGCCACCCGCGGAAAAACCCATGATGCCGACCCGGTCAGGCGCGATGTGCCATTGCTTCGCATGGGCACGCACCACTTTCACTGCCTGGATGCCGTCGGCGATGCCGTACTTGCAGGCATCGTCTTCGTTCAGGTTATCCGGCTGGCCTTCGGTGATCTTGTGTTGCAGACGGTATTTCAGTACGAACGCGGCGATCCCTTTTGCTTGCAGCCAGCGCGCCGCATCCCGGCCTTCCTTGTCCATCACGAGCGCGATGCATGCGCCACCCGGTGCGATGATGACGCCGGTGCCGGTTGCCTTGTCGGGTGCCGGCAAGTACGCAGTCAAGGTCGGGGTCACGACGTTCTCGACGATCGCACCCATGGGTGTGTCGGGAAAGTCCTGTTCCTGCCAGCTCCAGTGTTCCGACCCCGGTGCCTTGCCCGGCCAGATGTTCATGGTCGTCCCGGCACCTGCAGCACCTGCCATGAGCAAACTGACAACGATCACGGTTATCGCAAAAATAATCTTCTGTCGCATAGACCCTCCCGGTTTTCCGTCTTTCGTTACCGAAGGAACGTCCGATGATCATTCAACGGCATGTCGCTTGCCGTGCATTGAATCCATATCCTAGAATGCCCCGATTCAATAAATCCAAAGGGAATTCTTCGTGATACAACCGTCAGCAGCCAAGGCTGGCCGGGCCATTGGCGCTATGTTCATGTTCGTGTTCGGCGGCGCCTGGACGATTGCATGGTCGCTTGAGACCTACGACGTCAACTGGCCCGTTATCGCGATCATTTCCGCGTTCTCGATCGGACTGTTTCTGGTCGCATGGCGACAGTTCCGGCAAAACAAGGCCGCCCGCGCCGCCGAGGCCGATTCGCCGGAAAGCAAAAAAGCCGGCCGCATCTTCAACATCGCCAATGCCGCACAATGGATATCGATTTTCATCGTGGCGATGCTGTTGTCGAAATTCGGCCTTCAAGCGTGGATCATTCCCGCGATCATTTTCATTGTCGGCATACATTTCATCCCGCTCGCCATCGGTTTCAAGGTGCCGCGCCATCACATCACCGGTGTGGCGCTGATTCTGTTGGCGATCGGCTATCCGTTGCTCGCACCGAACGGACCCGCAAGCCCGATCGGCTGCCTGGGCGCCGGCATCATCCTCTGGCTCAGTGCGGGCGCAGCGCTATTGGACCGGGCAGCACCCAACGCTGATCCTGCTTGAATTAAAAATCCGCCCTCCTGTGGGGGCGGATTCGCAACATCAATCCGAACTCTTCTCGGTCTTCCACACCACGGCCTGCCAATCACCGGCAGAAGTGAACTTGGCGCCGATGTAATAAGCCTTGCCGGCCTCCACCTTCAACTTGAGCAGGTGCTCTTGCGGGCCGGTGCTGGGTTTGTTCTTCAAGCCCGGCAGATCGGCCACATTCACCTTGCCGCTGACCTTGATGCTGAACGTATAGTCACCGGGCACGATCCACATCACGCCGCGATGATTGGTCAGTTTGCCGTTGATCTTCCAGATCTCCACCGGGTAGATCTGCTTGGCCCGCTGATCGACATTCAGATACAGCTTGGCATGTGGCCCGCTCATCACGCCGCCGCCCAACCCGGCGTATGCGGCGCCCGCAAACAGCATCACCAAAACGGCAGCGGACCAGCCCAGAATCCTCGATTTGTTCATCCTGTTCTCCTCAATCAGTTACCGGGTTACAAGTACAGAAAAGGCTAGCACCTGATACAGGATGCTGCGAGGAGGAAATCTGATTTATTTCTGAAACAACTCGCACATGGGGTCGTTTACATAACCAGACGACTGATAATGCAAATTGTAAACTTCCAGACACTTCAAGTTTGGTTAAGTCAGGAACACCCCTGCGCGAAAAGGGTGCCTGCCATGCACCGACCGGAACCGGATATCCGAACAGGAAGGACTCAGTGAGCGAGTATGCTTTTATCGTCGGGTATGCTTCATCGGCCCAACCCTGCCTGCTTGACCGGATCAGGGTTTGTCCTTCTGTGGCTCTACGCTACGTGTGATCAGCCGCGCGCTGCGATCGCCCGTGGTGTAAATCCACAACCAGCTTAATGCGACTGCCAGGCGATTGCGCATGCCGATGAGAAAATATATATGCACGAATCCCCACATCCACCAGGCGAGCCAGCCGCGCAATTTGATCCATCCGAAATCGATGATGGCCGCACGCTTGCCGATGGTGGCAAGACTGCCGGCATGCTGGTAACGGAACGGCCGCGCTGTATGGTCCCCGTGCAAGCGTTTCCGGATGGTCGTCGCCACATGCCGGCCTTGTTGTTTGGCGGCGGGCGCGATGCCGGGGACCGGCTGACCATGCCAGGCATCGATGGTGGCGGTATCGCCGATGACAAAGATGTCCGGATGGCCGGGCGCGGTTAAATCCGGCTCCACCTTGACACGTTTGGCGCGATCCATCGGAACCTTGAGCCAATCCGCCGCCGCGGAAGCCTGCACACCGGCGGCCCAGAGGATCACGCTCGCCGGCAGAGTCTGCTCACCGAAGACCACGCCTTCCGCAGTGCAGGCACTGACTGGCCGACCCAGTTCGACCTCGACGCCGATGTGTCCGAGCACTTTGTGAGCATAAGCCGCCAGCTCCGCAGTGAAGCCTGGGAGGATACGTGGCCCGGCTTCGATCAGGATCACCCGTGCCTTGCGCGTGTCGAGCTGGTGGAAATCTTTGCGCAGATGTTCGTGCGCAAGTTCCGCGATCGTGCCGGCTAACTCCACGCCGGTCGGGCCGCCACCGATGATTACGAAATTCAGCAATGCGGCACGCCGTTCCGGGTCAGTCTCCCGTTCCGCCATCTCCAGCGCGAACAGGATGCGCGAACGGATGACGACCGCATCTTCCAGCGTCTTGAGACCCGGCGCGTAAGGTTCCCATTCGTCATGTCCGAAATACGCATGCCGGGCACCGGTCGCCACGACCAACGTGTCGTAACCAAGCTGACCACCGTCTGCGTACAAGACCTTGCGGTTCGCGGTGTCCACGCTGGTCACCGTCGCCAACACCGTCGTCACGTTACGGCGCCGTTGCAGCAAGTGGCGAATCGGCCAGGCGATCTCCGAGGTTGCGAGCGACGCTGTCGCGACCTGATAGAGCAGCGGTTGAAACAGATGGTGGTTGCGCTGATCCACTATCGTGATATGCACCGGCGCCCCCGCCAGACGATGCGCGGCCTCCAGGCCGCCAAAGCCGGCGCCGATGATGACGACATGATGGGGTGTGGACGGTTCGCTCAC
>DASSKW010000077.1:0-16652 GCA_035690065.1 Gammaproteobacteria bacterium | reverse complement strand
AATTTCGGGTCGAGCATGACTTAAGTTCTTGTCAGGGTTATTTGGAGGGGTTCTTTGGGGTGCGGGTATCACGCGCCCGTAACTCTGCGAGTTTCTCGGCGATCCTGATCTCCAGGCCGCGTGGGACAGGATGATAATAGGTTTTTTCCGGCATGTCCTCCGGAAAATAACGTTCGCCGGCCGCATAGGCATCCGGTTCGTCATGAGCGTAACGATAGGCACGCCCGTAACCCAGTTCCTTCATCAGCCGGGTCGGTGCATTGCGAAGATGCACCGGCACCTCCAGCGAGCCGAATCGCGTCACATCTTCGCGCGCCGTAGCCAACGCCGTATAGACCGCATTACTTTTGGCGGCACAGGCCAGATACACCACCGCCTGGGCGATTGCCAGTTCGCCTTCCGGGGAACCGAGCCGGTCCTGCACATCCCATGCCTCCAGCGCCAACGTTAGCCCGCGCGGATCGGCATTGCCGATGTCTTCAGATGCCATGCGCACCACTCGTCGCGCTATATACAGCGGGTCACAACCACCATCGAGCATCCGTGCCAGCCAGTACAGCGCCGCATCCGGCGACGATCCGCGCACAGATTTATGCAGTGCGGATATCTGGTCATAAAACGCTTCGCCGTGATTGTCGAACCGGCGCAGACCGCCAGTGATCAGCTCTGCGATCACCTGATCCGGAATCACTTCACGTCCGCCGGTCTCCTCAGCGAGGTCGGATGCGAGTTCGAGCAAATTGAGCGCGCGTCTGGCATCCCCATCTGCCGCAGCCGCCAACTTATCGCGTGCAACATCGGATAAATCGATCGGACGTGCCCCCAGTCCGCGTTCTGCCTCATTGAGTGCGGAATCGATGATCTTGCGGATATCCTCTGTCATTAACGCCTTGAGCACATAGGTGCGAGCCCGCGACAGCAAGGCGTTATTCAACTCGAAGGACGGGTTCTCGGTCGTCGCGCCGATGAACGTCAACGTACCATCCTCGACATAGGGAAGGAACGCATCCTGTTGTGACTTGTTGAAACGATGCACCTCGTCCAGGAACAGCACTGTACCGGAACCATCCCGGGCACGCTGCATATGTGCCTGCTCGACGGCGGCGCGTACATCTTTCACACCGGCCATCACTGCCGACAGGGCGATGAATTGCGAATTGCAAGCTTGCGCCAGCATCCGCGCCAGCGTGGTCTTGCCAGTACCAGGCGGACCCCACAGGATCATCGAATGCAGATGCCCGCTTTCCAGCGCACGCCGTAATGGCTTGCCTTCACCAAGCAGATGTCCCTGACCGATGAATTCCGCGACCGTACGCGGACGCATGCGATCGGCAAGTGGGCGAGAATCAGTTGGCGCGGGCATACTTGTTGACAAGGGCTTGGAACATCACGCCCAGCCAGCGTGCGGGCCAGGTCAGCCCCAGCAGTACCCCAACGATATCAGCCAGCCAATCCAGCCATTCAGCATCACGCCCGGTGTAGTGCTGCAATATTTCGATGCATCCGCCCATCACGATCAACAGGATCAGGATAGTGATCCGTTGCCTGCGCTGCGGATAGATAGCCGCAAACCACGCGGCCAGGACCAGGTAAGCAAAGAAATGTTCGAACTTGTCGATGTGTGGAAACAGCTGCGGAATATTGGGAGGCGAAGGGGTCAGGCAACCCCACCACACCACTGCAAGCATACCTATACCGGTGAGGCGCCAGCCGAGACGCACCCGGGCGATCACCGTTCCACTCTCAACCATGTGGTACGCCGGTATCACCGATCACATCCGCTCCGGGCGGTGGTGTAAACCTGAACTGATCGTCTGAAAGTGTGGCGTTGCGTACCACGTGGCTGAACGTAATGCGGGTCAGATTACCCAGTGCATCCTTCAATTCCATCACTGCTACAGTGCCATCCTTGAAGCCCAGGCGAACATCCTCGAAATCCGTATCCTTCACCTTGGGTGTCAATCCAACCCACTTGATCCCATCCTTGTTACCCAGGTCCTGTACCTTGAAGTTTTTGCTGACATCGTTCGAACCGGACAACAATACGGCCGGGCTGGCCGCGAGGGTTCCGTCCAGTGGTTTTACTGTGACCTGCTGCAGCTCTACGTCATACATCCAGACACGTTCACCATCAGCGACGATGATCTCCTTGTTGGGTGCAGCATAATCCCAGCGAAACCTATTCGGCCGCTTGATCAAAAGGGTACCTTCGGATTGTTTCACCTTGCGCAGATTCGGATCCATCACCACCTGGGCGAAATCCGCCTTGAGGCCATGCACCTGACTCAGGAAATGCTGTAGTTGCACGACCGCCGTATTTTTTGCATGCGTCGCTGCCATGCTGCTTTGTGCCATCAGCAAGGCAATCATCATGACCGGCAGTAGCCTTGTCAGTTTCATGTGCGATTACTCCTCATGATCCGGCGGCGGCGGCGCTGCCAGCACCTCCCGCGAGCCGTTGGACTGCAATGGCCCTACGATACCGACCGCTTCCATCTCTTCGATCATGCGTGCCGCACGGTTGTAGCCGATCTTGAGTCGCCGCTGCACCCCCGAGATGGAAGCGCGACGGGTCTCGGTGACGATACGTACCGCCTGATCGTAAAGCGGGTCTGCTTCACTGGCCCCCTCCTCTCCATACTCGCCCAAACCCGGGAGACCAGGCAATGATTCGGTGGGGCCCTGCAGTATCTCATCCAGATAACGTGGCTGACCATGACGTTTCAGACTTGCGACCACATTGTGGACTTCCTGATCGCTGACGAACGCACCATGGATACGCATCGGCACCGGCGTACCAGGTGGCAGATACAGCATATCGCCATGTCCAAGCAATGATTCCGCACCTTGCTGATCGAGGATCGTGCGTGAGTCCACTCGCGCCGAGACCTGGAACGCGATACGCGTCGGAATATTGGCTTTTATCAGGCCAGTGATGACATCTACGGAAGGCCGTTGCGTTGCAAGAATCAGATGGATGCCGGAGGCGCGGGCTTTCTGTGCGAGTCGTGCGATCAATTCTTCAACCTTCTTGCCGACCACCATCATCATGTCGGCCAGTTCGTCCACGACCACCACGATATTGGGTAGCACGTTGAGGGTCGGCATCTCGGAGTCGCTCAGCGCGTTCGCGTCTGCCTTGAACAAGGGATCGGGGATCGGTTTTCCAGCTTCGATGGCATCTTTCACCTTGCGATTGTAGCCAGCGAGGTTACGCACTCCTACTGCAGCCATCAGTCGGTAACGCTTCTCCATCTCCGCCACGCACCAGCGCAAGGCGTTGGCAGCTTCCTTCATGTCGGTCACGACCGGCGCCAGCAGATGCGGAATACCTTCATACACTGAGAGTTCGAGCATCTTCGGATCGATCATGATGACTTTGGTCGCTGTCGATTTGTACAACAGACTCAGTATCATGGCGTTTATCGCGACAGATTTACCGGAACCGGTAGTCCCGGCAATCAACAGGTGCGGCATCCGTTCCAGATCGGCAACGATCGGATTGCCGCCGATATCCTTGCCAAGGGCGAGTGTCAACGGCGAACGTGAAGCATCATATTCGCTGGACTTCAGTATCTCGCCCAGCGTTACCAATTCGCGACTTTCGTTGGGAATCTCGAGACCCACCACAGATTTGCCGGGAATCACCTCCACGACCCGCACGCTGATCGCCGACAGTTCGCGCGCCAGGTCCTTGGCGAGATTGGTAATCTGACTGACTTTGACGCCCGCCGCCGGTTGCATCTCGAAACGCGTCACCACCGGGCCCGGATTGACCGCGACCACCTGCACGTCCACACCGAAATCCTTGAGCTTGATTTCCACGCGTCGTGAGATGGCTTCCAGTGCGGCTTCGGAATAGCCATCCACTTTGGGCGGCGGATCGTCCAGCAACGACAATGGCGGCAACTCGGAATCCGCCGATGGTTCAAATAACGGCACCTGTCGTTCGCGCTCCACCCGCGGACTCGGCAGCGCCGCTTTAACTACCGGTTCGATGCGGGGCTTGGGTCGGCTTTTGATCTGTTCGGTATGCACCTTGATGACTTCGACCTGTTGCTCGCGCGCGCGTCGGGTCTGGATAGTCTCCTTGAGCCAGCCCCAGCGATTGCGCAGCCGCTCGATAGCGACCAGCGTGAAATGGCCGGTGCGATCCATGACCGCGATCCAGGACAATCCGGTAAAGATCGTGACCGCCCCCAGAAACAAAGCCAGCAGCAATAACGTGGCGCCGAGATCACTCAAGCCGGCGGCCAGTCCCTTGCCGGCAAAATCCCCCAGCATCCCGCCGGCGTCAATCGGCAGGCTGCTGCCCGTCATCCGCCAGTTCAAAGAAGCCAGCCCGGAAGCGGTCAATAAACACAGGATCAGCCCGCCTATACGCATCGCGACATGCAACTTGTTGACCGGATCGGCCGAACGGCGGGCCATGAACACCATGAAACCGGCCCAGATCAGCAGGAAAGGGAACAGATAGGCGGGATAGCCAAACAGGAAATACAGCCCGGCGGCCAGCCAGGCACCGACCGGGCCGATGGCATTGTGGACGCCACCCCCATCACCGCTATACAGGAAACTGGGATCGTGAGCGCTGTAAGTGGCGAGGGACGCGAACACCAGCACCGCGATCACTCCGAAAATCCAGAGCGCCGCTTCCTTCAACCCCTGCATCAGGTGGATGGCCAGGGGGGACCGGGGTTTGTCGCTGCGCGTCGCCTGCGCCACTAGCTTGGCCTTACTTTAAGAAGTTAATCTAACTTCCTATGTTATATATGGTTTTTTCTATTTAATCAACGCCGGATGGACGACTTTGCCGCCCTCGACATTGATCCCCTTCCGTAACGGTTCAAAGTCCCGCCAGCCGCCGGCAGCCAATCTCAGAGTGTAAGGCGTGATCGCCGCTGAGAGGGCCTGAGACGAAGTCCGTGGCACTGCGCCGGGCATGTTGGTCACCGTAAAGTGGGTGACGCCCTCCCAGACGTAAGTCGGATTGTCCCAGGTGGTCGGTTTGGTGGTCTCCACACAACCGCCCTGATCCACGGAGATATCGGCCACCACGCTGCCGGGGGCCATCGCCTTGACCATGTCGGCTGTCACCACGTGCGGCGCCTTGGCACCCGTCACCAGGACCGCGCCGACCACGATATCGGCATATTTAACTGCTTCAGCGATGTCAGCCGCATGTGGATAGAGCGCGGTGACGTTGGGGCCCAGCGCCCGCATCTGCTCCATCTTGTCGCGGCTGATGTCAAAGACGGTGACTTCGGCGCCCATACCGGCCGCCATGTGTGCTGCCGCACCACCGGCTACACCGGCTCCGACCACTACCACACGACCGCGCTTGGCCGCTGAGATACCGCCCAGCAGGATACCCTTGCCGCCATGCGGCTGATGTAGCAGCGTAGTACCCACCTGAATTGAAAGACGCCCGGCGATATCGCTCATCGGCGCCAGTAATGGCAGGCGGCCATTTTCTTCCACGGTCTCGAACGCCACTGCCGTAAGGCCGATCTGTTTGAGTCGTTCGGTCAGCTCCGGCAACGCGGCCAGATGCAGATAGCAGAACAGCAGATGTTCCTTGCGCAACAACTTGAGGTCGGCCTCGATCGGCTCCTTGACCTTGACGATCATCTCGGCCTTTTCGAAGACCGCTGCTGCTGTGGCCAGGACTTCGACGCCCACAGCCCGGAAATTATCGTCGCTGTAGCCACTCTTCACACCGGCGTCTTTTTCGATGAACACCTGATGACCGTGGCGGACGAGTTCGGCGGCGGCGGCGGGTATCAGGCCAACCCGGCCTTCGAGAGGCTTCAACTCACGGGGAATACCGATGCGCATGATCGCTCCTTTACGCTATCGCGAAATATTGGTTACCATGAAACAATCCTGCCACCCCACGTATCCTTGGATAAGCTCCAGGGATTGGTGCGGCCCGTTCCAGACATCAGCGTCCTGCCTCGGGGCCGGACCATTTGCTGGGGCTCGGGAATTCTCCTTGAAACCAGACGTTCGACGCAGAACGCACGCGGGTGCCGCCTCGACCGGATTCATTATTCAAGGGCCTTGAAAACTGCCGAGTTGATCGCCAGATTGGCCGGCCCGGAGACGAATTATACATGAGTACCAGACACTGCCGCCTCTTGATCCTCGGTTCCGGCCCTGCCGGTTACACCGCCGCCGTGTATGCGGCACGCGCCAATCTCAAACCCGTGCTCATCACGGGTGTCGAACAGGGCGGTCAATTAATGACCACGACGGAAGTGGATAACTGGCCTGGCGATGTCGAAGGGTTGATGGGCCCGGCACTCATGGAGCGCATGCTCAAACACGCCGAGCGTTTCAAGACCGAGGTGGTGTTTGATCACATCCACACCGCCGATCTGAAGGAACGTCCGTTCCGGCTGACCGGCGACAGCGGTGAATACACCTGCGATGCACTCATCATCGCCACCGGCGCCACCGCCAAATATCTGGGTTTGCCATCCGAGGAAGCGTTCAAGGGTCGCGGCGTTTCCGCTTGCGCAACTTGCGATGGATTTTTCTACAAAGGCGAGCATGTAGCCGTGATCGGCGGCGGCAATACCGCCGTGGAAGAAGCACTGTACCTGGCGAATATTGCCTCAAAAGTATCTGTAGTCCATCGCCGCGACAACTTCCGTGCCGAGAAGATCCTGGCCAACGAGCTGATCGAAAAATCGAAACACGGCAATGTGGAAATTCTCTGGAATCACACTCTCGATGAAGTGCTGGGCGACGACTCCGGTGTGACCGGTATCCGCGTGCGTAGTGTCACGCATCCGGAACAGGCGCAGGAACTCAAGCCCAAAGGTGTATTCATCGCCATCGGCCATTCGCCGAATACCCAGTTGTTCACAGAGCAGCTTGAGATGAAGAACGGGTACATCACCGTGCAAAGCGGTGTCAGTGGCAATGCCACCGCCACCAGCATCCCGGGCGTGTTCGCCGCTGGCGATGTGATGGATCAAGTGTACCGCCAGGCCATCACCTCCGCCGGCACCGGCTGCATGGCGGCACTGGACGCGGAAAAATATCTTGATACTCTCGCGCGCAAGTCCTGAATCGACAAAGACACCCCTATAATCCTGGACACAGTGAAAGTCCAGGTCCATCAGACCATCGATGACGTCAACGCCGGCGAATGGAACCGCCTCGCCGGTGACGACCCGTTTTTGCGCCACGAGTTTCTCGCTGCGCTCGAACACAGCGGCAGTGCCTGCGCCGCCAGCGGCTGGCAGCCACAGCACCTCACTTGTACCGATGCAAGCGGGCACCTGATCGGCGCCTTGCCGCTGTATCTCAAATCGCATTCCCTGGGTGAGTACGTCTTCGATTGGGCCTGGGCCGATGCCTGGCAACGCGCCGGCCTGCCCTACTACCCAAAACTCGCCAGTGCAGTCCCGTTCTCGCCGGTGCCCGGCCAGCGCTTGCTCGTCGATACGCAGGCGGGACGCGATGCAGTCACTCAGGCGTTGACCGGTTTCTGCATCAAACTTGCGGAAGCATCACACTCTTCTTCTGTACATTGCCTGTTTCCGCAGGAACAAGAATTGCATCACTGGACACAGCAGGGGTTTATGCTCCGCAAGGACTGCCAATATCACTGGCATAACCGCGGGCATACTGATTTTGAAGACTGGCTGACAACCTTCAAGGCCGGGAAACGCAAGAAAGTACACCGTGAGCGTCGGCGTATCCATGAAGCCGGTATCGGCTTCTCTGCCCTCAAAGGCAGTGAACTGGATAGTTCGCTGCTTGATGTCGTATATGGCTTCTATGCCAATACTTACCTCAGGCGTGGTCGTACCCCGTATCTGACACGTGCATTCTTCAGCGAGATCACACGCACACTACCGGGCTCCCTGCTGGTAATCATGGCATGGCAGCGGCAGGATGCCGTCGCTGCAGCCATCTGCTTCCGCAACCGGAATACCCTGTTTGGCCGACACTGGGGTTGCGGCCCGGAGTTTCACAGCCTGCATTTCGAGACCTGCTACTACCAGGGTATCGAATATTGTCTGGCCAATGGATTGGAGACATTCAATCCCGGCACCCAGGGCGAACACAAGCTTGCACGTGGTTTTGAGCCTATTGTCACCTGGTCGGCCCACTGGATCGCAGACAGCCGTTTCCGGGAGGCGATTGCAGACTTCTTGAGCCGGGAAACCAGCATGGTAGATATGTACCTCCAGGATGCAAGACAGCACCTGCCGTTTCACAGTCAGCAGAGATAGTGATGTTTACTATTTTGCCAGTTCCGGCTTATAGGTTCCTGCTTGTGAGCGGAAACTGATCGCCATCCGGTTCCAGCTATTGATTGCAATTACCGCCAGCGTGAGATTAACCAGCTCCTGTTCACTGAATTCTCTACGCACCCGTTCGTAAATCTCATCCGGCACATGCTGATCCGCGATCAAGGTCACCGCTTCTGTCCATTCCAGTGCGGCACGTTCACGCGCATCGAAGAATGGTGTCTCACGCCAGGCACTGAGCGCATACAGACGCTGTTCTGTCTCGCCCGCAGCGCGCGCATCCTTGCTGTGCATATCCAGGCAGTAAGCACAGCCGTTGATCTGGGAGGCACGCATCCTTACCAGTTCCAGAAGCGATGTGGCCAGTCCACTCTGCCTTACCTGCGCTTCCAGGTTGGCCATGACTTTATATGCTTCAGGCGAAGCTTGGGTGAAATTGAGTCGAGTTTGCATATCTGCTCCAAAATCGCAAGGATGGCCTACAATTTTACTCTCTTCGCATGCAACAGGTGAGCATGAGCGGCGTACCACAACTCGCATGGATCCAGCCCGACGATCCGCCCGAAGCATTCCCGGACCCATGCAGTGCGCTGCACGAACCGGACGGGTTGCTGGCAGCTGGCGGTGATCTGTCGCCGACACGATTGCTGTATGCCTATCGGCATGGGATATTTCCCTGGTACAGCACGGGACAACCGATCCTGTGGTGGTGCCCTGATCCACGTGCAGTTTTATTTCCAGATGCTCTGCATATCAGTCATTCGCTGCGCAAGACGCTGCGCCGCGATAACTATGAAGTGACGCTGGACCGGGTATTCCGCAAAGTGATGCAAGCCTGTGCGGATCCACGTCAAAACCAATCCGAGGTCGGCACCTGGATCACACCGGAGATGCAGTCGGCGTATGAGACGCTGTACCGACTTGGCCATGCTCATTCGGTGGAAGTCTGGATGGATGACGATCTCGCGGGCGGGCTTTATGGTGTCGCGATCGGAAACGTGTTCTTTGGCGAGTCCATGTTCAGCCGGCAAACCGATGCTTCCAAGCTCGCATTGGTCTGGCTGACGAAGCAGTTGAAGGCATGGGGGTACAGGATGATCGATTGCCAGGTTGCCTCCGTGCATCTCCAGTCGCTCGGCAGTGTCAATATCCCACGCATTGAGTTTCTCGATCTACTCAAGCAGCATACGCCATCGAGTGATAAATCCCGCCACTGGCAACTGGAAATCACTTCGGTGTTCTGATGAAGGAAAACGTACACGACCGTCTGGCACTTTATCTTTCACCCGAGCACCCCTGTGGGTATCTCGCCGATCAGGCAGCGCGCACCGTCTTCCTTGACCCGCAGGTCGCACCTCAACAGTCGCTCTACACCGCATTTGCAGCACAAGGGTTTCGCCGCAGTGGCGGTTTTCTCTATCGCCCGCAATGTGAACATTGCCAGGCATGTGTGCCGCTACGGATCCCCGTCGTGGATTTCCGCGCGGATCGCAACCAACGTCGTGTCTGGAAAGTGAACCGGGATCTGGAAATCAGTCTGCATCCCACTGAATCCAATCCCGATCATTTTGCTTTGTATCAGCATTATCTGGCGCGACGCCACCCAGGCGGAGGCATGGACCAGCACACCCCGGCCGACTACGACACTTTCCTCACCAGCCGCTGGAGCAACACTGTATCTGTTGAGTTCCGGCTGGCCAGGCAACTGGCCAGCGTCGCGGTCATGGATGAACTGGACGACGCCCTTTCGGCGGTATACACCTATTACGATCCGGAGCTGGCCAGGCGCAGTCTCGGTACCTTTGCAATCCTCTGGCAGATCGAGGAAGCCCGGCGCCGCGGATTACGCTGGTTGTATCTGGGATACTGGATCGCTGCCAGCCGCAAGATGGCATACAAGGACCGCTTCCGGCCCTTCGAGCGCTTCGGGTCCGATGGCTGGCAAGCAGTCAAATAAACCTGCTCGGTTGAACATGGCGGCCGATTCCGGCAGAATCTGCGCCCCGATGCCGCACCCGAGGGTCAGCGGCCATCCTGGCTCAGAGGACATATGCCGAAAGAAGACAATATCCAGATGGAAGGCAAGGTCGTGGAGACCCTGCCCAACACCACTTTCCGGGTGGAACTCGACAACGGCCACGTGGTGCTCGCGCACATCTCCGGCCGTATGCGCAAACACTACATCCGCATCCTGACCGGCGACCGCGTGACAGTCGAACTCACGCCGTACGATCTGACCAAGGGCCGTATCACCTACCGCGGCAAATGACCCGGTTGATCTGATTAGATTGCGCCCGGCATAATCTTCAACAGCAATCTCGATTCTCGGGGCCAAGGGGCTTCAGATGAGAATCACGTTAACTGTTCTTTGTTGATCCTGCTGGCGAGCATGCCTGCTGTCATCGCCGCTGCGCCTTCAGACACATCTCACCGGTTTCCTGTAGCCCTTAAGACGATTACCGGTATATTGCACGACACCTGGGATCTCCAATCATCCCTCATTCACCTCATGCTCAATATCTTTGATCAAAAAACCAGGAGATACATGATGCGCATCAGATTCAATATTGCTTCGATTTTGTTATGCAGTTCATTATTGCTGGGAACCTCTTTGGTATTTGCCGCAAATGACAAGCCCGCTCAGAATCGGGAAGTGCAACAGGTCCAGACTCTGGTGACTCAACTGTCAAAAGGTAACTTCGCGGCGGTTGAGACGGAATTCAATGACAAGATGAAGCAGGAATTGCCAACGGCCAGACTGAAGGCTGTCTGGACGCAGATTACGGAACAGACTGGTGCATTCCAGAAGACCGGTGAAACCAGGACTCTCAACTACCAGGACGATTCCATCGTGCTGGTAAAGACTGTCTTCAAGGATGGCGAGCTTTGGACTCAGGTAGCATTCGACAAGACTGGAAAAATCGCCGGGTTGTACTTTAAACCCGCAAGTTGAATCTAAACTGCCTCATGAACGCGGCGTCCGTGTACCCCCTTTTATACGGGTGCCGCGTTTATTCCAGCAAAGATCCGGCTCAATGCGTTGACGCCGAAGGCTCGGTGCTCGCCGGTAGAGCGATGGGATCGATATGAATCTCGAATTCACCATTCTTGACGCCCACTCGTACATGCCCGCCATGCACGAGACGCCCGAACAGTAATTCTTCCGCCAGAGGGCGTTTGATGTGTTCCTGGATGACGCGTGCCATCGGGCGTGCGCCCATCTTGGGATCGTAACCACGTTCGGCAATCAGCTTGCGTGCAAGCTCATCCACATCCAGCACCACGCCTTTCTGTTCCAACTGCCCTTCGAGTTCGATGACGAACTTATCCACCACCCGGGCTATGGTGCGCGGATCGAGAGTGTTGAAGTGGATGATCGCATCCAGCCGATTGCGAAATTCCGGGCTGAACAGGCGACGAATCGCTTCCATGCCGTCGGGGCTATTATCCGCCTGTGTGAAGCCGATTGCGGGGCGGCTCATATCCTGAGCCCCGGCATTGGTAGTCATCACGATGATGACATTGCGAAAATCCGCCTTGCGGCCGTTGTTGTCCGTCAAGGTGCCGTGATCCATGACCTGCAGCAGCAGGTTGAAGACTTCCTGATGCGACTTCTCGATCTCGTCCATGAGCAGGACACAATGTGGATGTTTGAGTACCGCATCTGTAAGTAATCCACCCTGATCGAATCCCACATATCCCGGCGGTGCGCCGATCAGGCGTGAGACGGTGTGCCGTTCCATGTACTCGGACATATCGAAGCGCAGGAATTCGATACCCAGGATCAACGCCAGTTGCTTGGTAATCTCGGTCTTGCCGACACCGGTCGGTCCTGCCAGCAGGAATGAGCCTATGGGTTTACTCTCGTTGCCGAGTCCCGAGCGTGACATCTTGATAGCCGACGCCAGCGATTCGATCGCCTTGTCCTGACCATAGATAACCAGTTTCAGGTCACGCTCCAGATTGCGCAGGTTTTCCTTGTCTGAAGTCGAGACGCTCTTCGGCGGGATACGCGCCATCTTGGCAACGATATCTTCCACATCTTGCACACTGATGGTCTTGCGGCGCTTGTTCGCCGGCCGCAGACGCATGTTGGCGCCAGCCTCGTCGATGACATCGATGGCCTTGTCTGGCAGATGACGATCGTTGATATAACGCGATGCCAGGTCGGCGGCAACCTCAAGTACCTTGTTTGAATATTTGACTTCGTGATGCTCTTCGAACTTGTGACGCAAGCCTTTCAGGATACGGGCGGTCTCTTCCACGCTGGGTTCCGGCACATCGATCTTCTGGAAGCGGCGTGCCAGGGCGCGGTCTTTCTCGAAGATGCCACGGTATTCCTGATAGGTGGTTGAGCCGATGCACTTGAGTTCACCACTCGCCAGCACCGGTTTGATGAGATTGGAAGCATCCATCACACCGCCGGATGCCGCACCGGCTCCGATCACGGTGTGGATCTCGTCGATGAACAGGATCGCACCTGGTTGACGCTTCAATTCCGAGATCACGCCCTTGAGACGCTTCTCGAAATCGCCACGGTATTTGGTACCGGCAATCAATGCGCCCATATCGAGCGAATAGACATTGGCATCCCGCAGCAGGTCGGGAACCTGCTCTTCGACAATGAGCCGCGCCAACCCCTCTGCCAAGGCAGTCTTGCCGACCCCCGCTTCGCCTACAAACAATGGGTTGTTCTTGCGGCGACGGCACAGTATCTGGATGGTGCGTTCAATCTCATGTTCGCGGCCGATGAGCGGATCGATGCGCCCTTCACGCGCCATCTGATTCAGATTGGAAGTGTAGATATCGAGCGCACTACGTCCGGCCTTGGATGAATCTTCGTCATCCTCAGCCGCTTCAGATGCCCCCGGTTGAGGTTCGTCTTCATGGACCTTGGATATACCATGTGAGATATAGTTGACCACATCGAGACGTGCGACACCCTGCTGCCCCAGCATGTAAACCGCATGCGATTCCTTCTCGCCAAAGATCGCGACCAATACATTCAGGGCGCTAACTTCCTTGCGTCCCGAGGATTGCACGTGAAAGACCGCGCGCTGCAATACCCGCTGGAAACCCAGCGTCGGCTGCACATCCGGATCCGGCAAATCGAGGCGCGGTGTGTTGGTATCCACGTATTCGAGTAATTCATGGCGCATGGCCTCGATATCCGCACCACAGGCACGCAACACCTCGATCACTCGCGGTGTATCGAGCAAAGCCAACAATAGATGTTCCACGGTCATGAACTCGTGCTGTTTGGCGCGCGCTTCCTTGAAAGCCGCATTCAGACAGAATTCCAGTTCCTTACTCAGCATGGTCAGGCTTCCTCCAGCGTGCACAGCAAAGGATGCTGGTGCTTGCGTGAATAATCGTTGACCTGCGCCGCTTTGGTCTCGGCGATCTCATAGGTGAACACACCACAGATACCCTTGCCCCGGGTATGCACATGCAACATGATCTGGGTGGCCTTGGGCCGGTCCATGTAAAAAAAGGTCTGCAGGACTTCGACCACAAAATCCATCGGAGTGTAGTCGTCGTTAAGCAGCACCACCTTGTAGAGCGGCGGCGGTTTGAGGCGCGGTTTGGCTTCCTCGACCACCAGGCCGCGCTGGGTCTCCTCGTCGTTACGCTGGTTGCTCATGGACTGATTTTAGCTGAAATCCCGGTTGCCAGTGACTCCATTGGCAGCCCCACAGGAGGGAAATACCCTGATAAAACAGGTTGTTGGCGACCCGGATGTGGCTTGAATACGAATCCTCTGGTCAGCGCCGCCGGACGGAGAAAAGCATGCATACCCGCTATATGGGGTATCACACCCATCGGTACAAGTACCGCGCCGACAGAGCCGGTAAACAGGCTATTTTGTCGTGAAAGTGAATACCCCGTCCCAGTTCTCGCCGGGTGGGTGGGCGCGGAAATAGGCGATACGATCGAGATACAGCTTGAACAACACACGCTCCGGCATGGCCTGCTGGAGCGTGAAAAATTCACGTTCCGCACCATCCCAGTCCTGTTTGCGATAATAAGTCAGTGCCTGCTTGTGACGGGTCAGGAGCGACCGCACTGTCTTGTCCACGGAATCTTTGAGGCCGAGCGGCTCATAGATGCCCACCGGTTGCTCCTTGCCCTTGACGCGCACCTGATCCAGTTCCAGATAGCTGAATTCGGGTACTGCTGCACGAGTGGTGTCGCTGCAAATGATGGTCACCGCGTACTGTTTAGTCAGCCCTTCCAGACGTGAGCCCAGGTTTACCGCATCGCCCATCACGGTGTAAGCGCGGCGGAATTCCGAACCCATGTCGCCGACATTCATGTTGCCGGTATTGATACCGATACCGATGCGCAGCGCCGGCCAGCCACGTGCCGTAAACTCTTTGTTCAATCCAGCCAGCGCATCATTCATCGCCAGTGCGGCATCCAGTGTGTGCCGGGCGTGTTGCGCGTCCTGCAAGGGCGCACCCCAGAATGCCATGATGGCATCACCCATATATTTGTCGATGGTGCCGCGGTGAGTATGGATGATGCGAGTCATCGGCGTGAGGAACTCGTTCATCAATTGGCTGAGATCTTTCGGGTTAAGCCCTTCCGAGATACTGGTGAACCCGCGCACATCAGAAAACATGACGGTCAGCTCACGGCTGTCACTGTCCATGGAATACGCTTCCTGCTGCTGATCCATCTCCTCTACCAGCTCCGGCGGGATGTACTGACTGAACATTCGTGAAAGATGGCGTTTGCCGCGGGACTCGACAAAAAATCCATATAGCGCATGCAGTACGAATAGGGTGACCAGAAACAGCAACGATGCTGCGAGAGGGAAGACAAAATTCCCGTATATCCAGACCAGCAGGTTACTTCCCACAATCGCGACAAACAGGCCAAGCGCAACCAGACTGTTGATCAATATGGATGCCCGCATCGAAAACCATGTAACGACAACCGCGACGATCAGCAACAGCAATACCAATGCCCCTTTCCCATACTGCGGCTGAGCACTCTTGATACGATGATCCAGTATCCCGGACAGAAGATTTGCATGCACTTCGACTCCGGGATAAAGACTGCCTACCGGTGTTGTACGCAGGTCGAGCAGGCCGGCCGCCGAAGTTCCGACATAGACGATGGCATTCGCCAGAGTCTTGGCATCAGCATTCCCATCCATGACAGCCCCGGCCGACACATAGGGAAAACTGCGTACCGGCCCGCGATAAGGCACCAGCGTCGTCATGCTGCGGTTCACAGGGATGACGGCATCACCGACTGAAACCGCATCGAGATGTGCAGCGTCATATTTGCCGGGGTCCGTGGTATCGAATACAAATTTGAGTGGTGCCTGGTTTTCCAGTATCTGCAATACCGCCAAATCCAGCGAGGCATACAGATTGCCGCCGTACTGCCGCACCAACCATACCCGACGGAAGCTGCCATCCTCATCATTGGGATTCGAGAAGAAACCCTGATCCGCCGCCGCCTGTGCGAATAAGGCGTAATTGCTGGTATAGGAAACAGCCTTGGGGAATTCCAGATGTGGATAGCGGCCTGCCACATCAGGGACGATCGGTGCAGGTAATTGCCCCAACGATGCTTGTTCCTTGAAATTGCTTGCCCCCGAAAACACATATCCCAGCACCACCGGCCTATGTGTCATGCTGTCCGCAAACTGTTGGTCCCGTTCCAGGCCGGGGCGCAGCTTCTGAGCGATCATGCTGAAATTGGTGTCGTTCTTGAGCGGCCCCTTCTGCAACTGATCCAACAACGCCAGATCCTGACCACGGTCCGGATCCGCAAACATCACGTCGAACGCGACCAGCTTGACATGATATTTGTTGAATAACTGGTTTATCAGCAGCGCATATAGATCATGTGACAGCGGCCAGCCTTTCTCACGATAGGTCTGGTCATCGATATCGACGATGACGATACGGGGGTCCACCGTATCCGGCATAGTCAAACGCACGCGTGCGTCATAAGCGTAATATTCCAGCTGGTCAACCAGCCTGACCGGCAACATCCCGTTGATATAAGCGACAAATGCCAAAAACAGCACCAGGCTGATGGCGATTCGTACCAGGTGACGGATATGCACGCGTAACCCCAGGATTGCCGTTATGTCAGGTAGTGTATCTGACCCGCCCGCCCTATGTCCTGCCGCCCTTGAGGCAAGAGGCGCCCAGTCAGTATGATGCAGCTGGTGGACATGAGCCGGTGTGGGGCCGGTGTGGAACGAAAGCGCTCAGTGGGAACCTAACTATAGCTATGTCAATCAATGCCCTGCGCCTTCCGGGCGGCGAAGCAGCCTGGCGCCGCACTTTTGCCGCGCTTGAACGTCGTCTGCCCCTGCTGGTCAGCATCCTGTTATTGCTGTCCATCGCCTGGGTA
>DASSKW010000076.1:0-12221 GCA_035690065.1 Gammaproteobacteria bacterium | reverse complement strand
TTCCGATAAAGACTCAGCTAACAATCAGGGGATACGAGACCGGCAATGGCCTCGCGGGAGATGTGTCATGGCAGGGAAAAAGCAACCGCAGATCGATACCAGTACGCGTGATTACCGTACCGTGGCGCTATGGCGTGACGTGCTACGTGAATTCATCCATTTCAGCAACACAGACATAAAACGGCATGGGATCACCCTGTTGCAGTATCAGGTGTTGCTCGAGATCGTGTCATCTGCGGAAACGAAGGAGGACATGACGGTGGGCTTGCTGGCGATCCGTCTGCATATGCGTCACAACAGCGTGGTGGTGTTGATCAATCAGCTGGTGCACAAGGGGCATGTCCGGCGCATCCCGTCGCCACACGACCGACGCAGCATGTTGCTGCAGTTGGCGCCGAAGGGTAAACGCACGCTCGATAAACTGGTACATGGACACAGTCGCGTGATCACCGATTTTCTGCCGACCCTGCGCAAGGCGCTTTTAAGGCCCAGGACTTGAATTGCCTCGGTCTTGTGTTGGCAGGACCGGAGTACTCCCATAATGGAATCAGCCTGATCGCAGGGTGATGTCGTTGCTGTCTTCGGCGGGGGCGGGTTCCGCTGGCGGCGGGGCCAGGAAATCCTCGGCCAACGACCAGTACACCGGATGCCGGCAGAGCAACTTCGACGCACCCAGGGCGATGAACGCGGTGGCCATGATCGGGAACACCATGGCGTGATCGTTCACCATCTCCATCATGATGACGGACGCGGTCAGCGGCGTCTGCACCACACCGGTGAAGTAACCACACATGCCGAGGACGATCACGGTCGCTGGCGGTGCGTACGGCATCAACGGTGCGAGGTCCGCGCCCAGCCCGGCGCCGGCCGACAGTGAGGGCGAGAATATGCCGCCCGGAATCCCGCTCAGGTATGAGGCGATGGTGGCGAGGATCTTGTAGAGCGGGAACAGGTAATGAGTCTGACTCTGGCCTTCGAGCAGCATCCGCGCCTGACTGTAACCGGTACCATACGAGCCGCCATCCGATAGCAGCCCCAACACCGCGATGGCCAGACCGCAGCCGGCGGCGACCAGGAAAGTGTGCTTGTGAAAAAGGCCCCGAATACGCCGCATGCTACTGACCAGCAGGGAACTGAAGCCACCGCCCAGGAGCCCGCCGATGATGCCGCACACCGGGACTGCGATCCATGCTTCAAAGTGGGTGAAGCTGGAACTGGTCACGCCGAAGTAGGTGTAGTTGCCGAGCAGTGCCATCGCGCCCAAACCCGCGATCAGTACCGCGACCAGCAACATGCCGGTGGCTTTCTCTTCGTAGAAGCGCGCCATCTCTTCGATGGCGAAGATGATACCGGCGATGGGCGTATTGAATGCGGCGGCGATGCCGGCGGCACCTCCCGCCATGATCAGGCCGTGGCGGATGTAGTGGGGCGGAAAACGGGTGAAGCGGCCTGCCGAGAACATCATCGAGGCGCCGATGTGGACGGTCGGTCCTTCGCGGCCGATGGAGGCGCCGCTCACGAACGCGATCAGCGCGATCAGGATCTTGCCGACGGCGATGCGCATCGACAGCACCTTGTGGCGCATGTCGTCCTTGTCGCTGCGCAGGGCGGCGATCGCCTGCGGGATACCGCTGCCTTCGCTGCCCGGAAATACATAGCGTGTCAGCAGCGCCGCAAAGCCGAGCCCGAACGGGGCCAGCAGCAGTGTCCACCAGTGCGAATGCGTCATGATCCGGCTGTGCAGGGCCATCGTCCAGTTGCTGGCGAGCGTGAAGGCTGCGGCGACAGCGCCGACCGCCAGGGCCGCCGACCAGAAGATCAGACGCGTTTTCCAGTCGCGGACCGAGAGATAGCCTAATAGCTGACGACGCATGTCAGATCAGATGCTTTTTTGTTCGTGAATCGGAGAGCGGCTACTTTATCACCATTGGTGGCCGCAGACATGGTGAGTCGTCCGGATGAGGTATTTTTGCGGTGTTTTACTGCGTCTGCTACCATTCAGCTCCTCCTGCAACAGCGTCCTGCGGCGTCCGTTTGCCGGACTCCAGCACCTCCGGTTGCTACCGTCATGTGCTCTCTCTGCATCGCCCGCCGCCACGGTGGGGATTGATTTCAGGCCATGTATCCGATTGCCGTCTGGCTTACGCCTTGGGAGTTTTCGCCGACCGTGTTCACGGTCTGCGTGCTGGCGTGTGGCTCTTATATAGCGGGGATGAGGGCGCGCCGTCGTGCCGGGCTGCCGGCCGGTTTCTGGCGCAGCAGTCTGTATTTCCTCGGCGTGATCCTGATCTATGTGGTACTGCAGACCCATTTCGATTATTTCGCACAGCACATGTTCTGGATCCACCGGCTTCAGCATCTGGTACTGCATCATCTCGCTCCCTTCCTGATCATGCTGGCAGTGCCCCATGCGGTGATCGCGAGCGGTATCCCGCTATCGGTCCGCCGCAACTGGTTATATCCGCTGTGGCGCAATCGGGTCACGCGCGGCATCTACAGGTTGATCCAGCAACCGCTGCTGGCGGCGTCGGTCTTTATCGGGCTGATCTTCTTGTGGTTGATGCCGACCCTGCATTTCAAGGCCATGCTGGATGCCTCGCTCTATGATGTAATGAACTGGAGCATGGCGCTGGACGGACTCTTGTTCTGGTGGCTGATACTCGATCCCCGCTCGAAGCAGGCAGGCGCGCGCACCGGTTTCGGTACCCGTCTGTTGCTGCTGTGGGCGATCATGATCCCGCAGTTGATGCTGGGAGCGTATATCGGCCTCAGCCGTACCGATCTCTATACCGTGTACGCGATCTGCGGCCGCATCTGGCCGGTCAGCCCGATCACCGATCAGCACATCGGCGGTCTGATCACCTGGATACCGTCCTGCATGATGAGCGTGGTGGCGGGGCTGGTGGTATTCAGCCGCTGGATACGCGATAACCGCGGCGATCAAGCACCGCGTGCCGCGGCGATATCAGAGCCACTCACTTCGACCTGATTTCAAGGAGAATGCCATGCGCAAGTTGTTGATCGCGGTAGCGCTGATGTCGATCGTCGCGCCGCTGTATGCCGCCGATCTGGTCGTCTCGAATGCCTGGGTGCGTCTGTTGCCCGGCGATCTGCCGCTGGCCGGTTACGTGCACGTCGTGAACAGCAGCCCGCGTGAGATCACGCTGGTCTCGGCCAGCAGCCCTGACTTTGCCACAGTGCAGTTCCATCAGAGTATGAATCACGCCGGCATGGAAGAGATGATGCATCTGGCGAAGATCAGCATCCCTGCCGGCAAGAGCCTGGATTTCGCGCCAGGCGGTTATCACCTGATGCTGATGGGCCGCAAGCAGCCACTTGCAGTCGGCCAGCATGTCGCCTTGACTCTGCATTTCGCGGACGGGAGCAAGCAGACCATCCAGTTCACAGTGAGAGGAGCGACCGGAAAATGAAACGCATCGGATTGTTTTTGCTGAGCTTCATGCTGTTATCCGGCTGTGGGCAGCAGGCCCCACAAAAACCCTGGGGGCTGCTCAATCTCACCGGCCATATGCCGGATCTGCAATTCAACCTGACCCGTGACGATGGTCAGCCAGTAGATCAGAGCGCCTTTCTCGGCAAACTCACTTTGCTGTATTTCGGCTATACCCATTGCCCGGATGTCTGTCCGACCACGCTCGCCGACCTCGGCACCGCGATCCGGCAGCTCGGGGCGCAGGCCAATCAGGTGCAGGTGCTGTTCGTCTCGGTGGACCCGGCGCGAGATACACCGACTGTATTGAAGAAGTATGTCAACGCATTCGGTCCCTGGTTCGTTGGACTCACGGGTAGTCAGGCCCAACTACAGGCCCTGACGAAACGCTACCGGGTCGCATATCGGCTCGGCGAGCCGGATGCCCAGGGCAATTACACCGTGTACCACAGCAGCGCGATCTTCATCTTCGACAAGCAGGGCAAGGCCAGGTTACTGGCGGGTTTTGGCGATAAACCGGACGTAGTCGCGACCGACCTGAAGCGCCTGTTGGCGGAGTGAAAGATCAGGCGGATACAGTGAAGACCTGTTGCGCTGATGCTGCGAGGTAGCAGAGACAAGGAGAGGAGTTCAGCATGAGGACCAGCAGACAGGGACTACGACTTGTCCCCCGTGACACATCGCTAGCCACACCAGCTCACGAGCGCCCGATCACCGAAGCCGATTACCTGACCGTGACCGCGTGGCGGGATGCCTTGCGTGGATTCATGAGCGCCAGCAAAGCCATCCTGAAGCAGGTCGGTATCACCCCCAACCAGTATCAGGCCTTGCTTGCAATCCGCTTCGGTACCCGGCAGCAGAAACTCGCAGTGGGAGAATTGGCCCACAGTCTGCATATCCGGCACAACAGTGCCGTGACCTTGATAAACAAGCTGGTGACACACGGGTTGGTGCGGCGGATGAGTTCGCACCAGGACCGGCGCGTGGTGTATCTGCACCTTACCGCCAAGGGCGAGAACATCTTGCGCAAACTGGTCACTGCGCATCGTCAGGAACTGGAAGCGACCGCACCGACGCTGCGCGAACTGCTGCCCTGACGATACAGATTTCTATCTAAGCTGCCGTGAATGGCTCCGGTTTGTGCAGGAAGTAACCCTGGCCGAAGCTGACGCCCAGTTTCTGCAGTTCGTTCCGGGTGAACTCGTTCTCGACGCATTCGGCGATGCACTCGATCCCGCGCAGTTTTGCCAGTTCCGACAGGGTACGGATGATCAACGGGTTGGCCGGATCGTCGGCATATTTTTGTACGAAGCTGCCGTCTATCTTCACATAGTGTACCGGGATGGATTGCAGATAACTGAAACTCGCGACGCCGGTGCCGAAGTCGTCGAGCGCGAACCTGAATCCTTTCTCGTTCAATCGCTGCATGGTCTCCACAGCACGGTTCAGGTTCTCGAACGCGACATTCTCGGTGACTTCAAAACATATCCGCCGCGGGTTAATCCTGTAACGGGCAATCTGTTCCATCAGTTGACGCATGAAATCCGGCGAGTCGATGGTGCGCGCAGTCAGATTGATGCTGAGTTGGGCGTTTGCGAGACGTGGTGTTGCCAGCAGTTTGAAACTCTCATTCATCACCCACTCGTCGATCATGGATGACAGGCCATACCGAGCGGCGACTGGCAGAAAGGCGCCGGGCGAGACGATGTGCCCATCTTCCATCAGACGTAACAGCACCTCATAGAATTGGCCCGCGTCATTCCCGGTTCGGTTGTCGAGCCGCTGGATGCGCTGGCCGAACAGGCGGAAACGGCCTTCGCTCATGGCGGTCTGCAATTGCGAGATACGCGTCAAGTCGGAGTGATGCTTCAGCATGCTGGCATCATCGGGACGATAGACATGGATCGTGTTGCGGCCGGATTCCTTGGCGATGTAGCAGGCGATGTCAGCACGACTCAATACTTCCGGGGCACGGTCGCCTGCGGAGAAGAAGGTCACGCCCATGCTGACGCCCACCGTGAAGGTGAGTTCGCGTTCCTTGAATTGATAATCCAGTACTGCGCGCCGCAGGGTTTCAGCAAGCAACAATGTGTGTCGTTCGTCGGCATCTATCATCAGGACGCCGAACTCGTCGCCACCGAGCCGGGCGATCACATTGGGCGGATGCACCAGGCCGCGCAACTGACGTGTCAGTTCCACCAGCAGCCGGTCGCCGATCTCGTGGCCGCGAGTATCGTTGATGATCTTGAACTGATCGAGATCGAGGTACAGCAGGGCGTAATGCTGATCGGACTTCACGGTATCAGTGAGATCGCGCAACTTGCGGTCGAATGCTGCGCGGTTGCGCAGACCGGTGAGACTGTCATGGGTTGCTTCCTTAAGCAGACGTTCGCGTAATTGTTCAGCTTCGGATATATCGCGGAATACCACCACGCCGCCCAATAGATCGCCATTGGTGGAATTTACCAGGGTGATTGCGCCTTCCACCGGACGGATCTTCCCGGAGCGATCGCGCAGCAGGCGCCGGGTCAGGATCTCGGGACCGGCACCGCGCCGCAGGCAATGCCGGACCGTATTCTCCTGCTCGTCGGTGTTATCGCGGGTTTCGGAAAACGACAGCGGAAAGATTTCTTCGATCTGCCTGCCGATCGCTTCCTCGGCGCGCCAGTTGGTGAGCCGCTCCGCGATACTGTTCATGAAATGCACGCTGCCGTCGGCGCGAGTCGAGATCACGCCTTCGCCGATGGCCTGCAGCGTCACCAGGGCCCGCTCATGTTCGACATCCAGCGCGACGTTGGCACTTTTCCGCTCGGCGAATGCCGCGGCGACCATGTAGCCGGTGAAGACTGAAACTCCGACGAACGCCACCCGCACCGTCTCGTCGAACTCACTGTTGACAAAATTGTATTTGAATACCAGCACCATCAATGCCAGCAGCAGCGCGATGCTGCTGGCGCCGGCGCTGCCGAAGCGAGCCGCTCCCAGCACCATGAACGGCAGCAACAGGAAGAACAGGCTTTCCTCGTTGAGGTTCGGCAACTGCAGGATCAGGTAACTGCAGAAAACCAGTAACACCGAAAGACCCAGCCAGTAACCCGTCTCGCGCAAATTCTTGAAGGGCCAGCGGCGCCATTGTGCGATCAGCGGCGCGATGATCAGGATGCCCATGGTATCGCCCAGCCACCAGGTCCGGGCCGCGTTCAGGAATTTGTCTTGCGGGATGGCATGATTCAGCCACAACCCGGTTGCCCCGAGCAGCCCCGCGATGATCGGCACCAGCGTGGCGATCAACACGAACAACAATGGATCACGGGCATTCTGGAAGCGATGTCCGACGTGCAGATATTTGAGCAGGGCGGTGCACAACAGGGCTTCCATCAACTGGATCAAGCCACCGGAGAGTCCCAGCGCGAAAGTCTGGTCGAGGTATAACGCACTCAGGAATTCGCCCAACACGATCACCGGCCACCAGCGCAGGCCGAAGATCCATATCAGCGCGACGGCGATACCGGCAGAGGGCCAAATGGGACTGACGCCGCCGTAATCCACACGCAACAGCAGACCCAGGCGGTTCGCGAAGTAATAAACTCCGGTCAGAACCGCCACGAGCCCCAGGTAACGGAGGGCGCCCGAAACACGCATGCCGGGTTCCTTTAGGATTATGGAAGTAAGCTTGCCCCCAAAGCTTAGCACGTGAAATTACATATATCGCTAACCGGATTGAGCGGCCAGACAACGACCGCAAGCTGTGTCATTCGAGGGGCCAAGGGATGGGAATCCCGTTTCCCAACCGGAGAGCGCTGTTCGCAGCCGCCGGGCGGAGTGTGGCAAGCTGCTGAAAAATCGCAGCAGGATTTAGATGAGCCAGGCGGCAGCCCGGCGCTACCGTATTGAAGTATTTCGGAGTTGGACACTGTGATGTATCAGCAGGAAATCGAAAACTGGCGTACCCAGCGTCTTGGCCGACTGACGGCTACCGATGGTTGGCTCACGCTGGTGGGGTTGTACTGGCTGGAAGCTGGCGAAAACCGATTCGGGCGAGGTACCGGCAACGACATCGTGATGGAATATCCTGGATTACCGGAACAGGTCGGGATGTTCACGTTGCATGGCAAGCGTATCGTCTTTCATGCTGCAGCAGACAGCGGCGTGATATCCGGAGGCGTGCCGGTAACAGAACTCGAACTGCGGAGTGGAGCGCAGGAAGAGACAACGATCCTGCAACTGGGGACGATCAGTTTTCAGCTAATCCAGTTGGCGGACCGTTTCGGTATCCGGATCAGGGACAGCGCCGCGCCGGCGCGCACGCACTTCAAGGGGTTGCAATATTTCGCTATCGAGCCGCGCTGGCGACTCGAAGCACGTTTCGAGATTTACAGTCCGTTGCGACAACTTGCCATCGTCAACGTGCTGGGTATCGAGGAACAGATGGACTCACCCGGGGCACTCGTGTTCGACGTCGATGGCCAGACTCATCGGTTGGATGTGGTACTGGAAACGGGAGTGACGGATTATTTCGTGATCTTCGCGGACCGGACCAACGGCAAGCAGACGTACGGAGCAGGTCGGTTCCTTTATGTGCATCCGCCGGTGGACGGCAAGACCGTGCTCGATTTCAACAAGGCCTACAACCCACCCTGTGTGTTCAGTCAGTTCACCGCCTGTCCGTTACCACCGAACCAGAATCGGTTACCGATCGAGGTCACTGCCGGTGAGCTCAAATACGCCGGCAGCGATTCTTGGCGAGAACCCGGGATGCCGTTGCTGAGATAACAGGCGCAGTCTCAGTTACGGATTTGATCAGTTAGTTCCCGGATATCGGGCCAGCAGCAATTCCGCTGCTTTCCCAGTTCCGTATCACCAGATTTCCATCACTTCCTGGTATGGAAATTTCAGTCCGACGCGATCCCAGATTTCGGCGACGCGTTTGACTACCGGTTCGGCTTGTTTGATCCATTCCGGATGCCGGTCCTGCTTCTTGAATACCTTGAACTCGTTCGGCTTCACACCGCTTTCGAAACGGTTCTGGAAACTTTGGGAAATGGCTTCCATGCGCTGCTTGCCATAGGGCACCAGCGTCATGTTGCGGTTAGCGGACAGTCCCGTAGTTGCCACATAGATGTGATACTGCTCCCAGTAATGCAGATAGGCGTCGAAATACGGCATCGCAAACATCTCTTCGTTCGACAGCCCAGTGGTGTAATTGAGATCGCGACGTACCCATTCTTCGATGTTGCCGCGCACCTTGAACTTGCCGTCTTCCGGCAGGCCACCGGATTTTTCGTAGGCGGAGATGCCGGACGTCACCGGATGGCGCACGGTGAGGATGTGCTCCACCGATTCGCCCAGGATCTGGTGGAAGAAGCCACCAGCGTAAGTTCCCTTGAGCAGTTTCTTCGGCACCATGATCTTGCCGTAATATGGCTTGTTCCTGCCGAAGTAGATTTCCACCATGGTCAGGAATTCCGCCATCGTCTGCAAGCTGGCGATCCAGCTGTTGGCGCTCTTCTGAAACCGGAACGGACCGGCTTCGGGGAAGCCGTCGTGCGCGATCACGTTCGGTACCTTGTCCACGTCGTAACCCAGCGCCCGATAAGCTTCCATGGTGAGATAAGACCCGCCGTTGCGCGGCACGCCGATGATGTTGATGAAGTGGTATTTGAACTGGATGTTGCGGATCTGTTCGAAATCGCCGGTGAGCAGCGCCAGGAATAGCTGATAGGCACGTGCCACGTGCCGTTGCCCAGCCTCGCTTGCCATGATGCGCTGAGCATTCTCCTGCGCTTCCTTCATCACCTGCACGTGATCGTTGGACATTTCCTCGGACAGTTGATCGTGCCACTTGGCACCGGAGAATTCACGGTTGTCCACGATGTGTGCCAGAAAATCCACGAATACCGGAGAAACCGGTAATTCCTTGTCAGTCAGTTTGATCTCGACACCCATGATGACTCTCTTTTAGTAAACGTTATTCAGACGAGGAAGGATCAGGATACGAGCCGCGCGTTCTTCCGTATATCCGCGGACCGATCCATCAGGAATTTGAAATTATCCAGCGACATCAGGTGAGCGTAGATGCGCGATAATTCGCCGTGCTTCATCAGTCGTTTGATGTCGCGGGTCT
Organism: Gammaproteobacteria bacterium; assembly: GCA_035690065.1. Classification (GTDB taxonomy): domain Bacteria; phylum Pseudomonadota; class Gammaproteobacteria; order Natronospirales; family REEB76; genus DASSKW01. The sequence continues at coordinate 2,646 of DASSKW010000076.1, read as the reverse complement.
GCAACTCGTTGAGTTTGGTTTCATTCACGCGGAACATGCCGCGCAGCCGCATCTCCTTGCCTTGTTTCGGAAACGCATGGGCTTCGAATGGTTCCAGCAAACCCAGTTCTCTGACACTCTGACACAGATGTTCGGTAGCCTGGCGGGCACCCTCGATCTCCGAGATCAGGGTCTGGGCCGCTGCAAACTCCTCGGAAGGGTTGCCTTCAGCGTCGAATACCGGCTGGTCTGAAGGTTCGAGACCGGATTCATCCACACAGATGAGGATATTGCCGTTCTTGGCTTCCTCGCCGGTGAGCGGCACACCAAAAAACGGCCAGCGGCGTACGAATGCGGGGATGTAGGTATCTTTCTGCCACTGGCCATCGTCGCCGATGAACAGATTCTGTTCCTGCATCAGGCTGGTGACGGCCAGGGGCGAAAAATTCCCGGTATCGCTGTCCTGGGCAAATACGATCGGATAGTGCCGTGCAGCCTGGACGAATTCCGCCGCCACCAGGTAGATACTGTTCAGCGAAGCTGCAAACACGTGGTGGCTGCGACGGGTGATCCCCTGGCCGCGATGTTTTTCCTTGTCGAGCGCCACAAGGGCTTTATAGCCCGGTGGGGTAGCGATATTCATGAATGCGATGATCCTGCGGCGAAAGAAACCACTCGTCTGCCAAGTTCCGGATAGCTGAATCCGGGAAGCAGCGGGCTGATATTGAGTTTCGGGTATTTAGCCACAGCAAGTCGGTCGTGTCGAGCCTCGGATATTCGGCAAAACATCTTCAGTAATAAACCAGGGTTTAGATGCCTTGAAGCAAGAGGGCCATACAGAGATACTCTCCAAGGCCCCGCAAGATGAACAGCATATGCCGTTACCAGAGTAAGGAGATGCATGGAGGGGGCTTGGCGTCGTGCTGATCGGTCCGGTCATGACCGACCAAACCGAACGAACAATCCTTGAGGAGCGTCTGCCTTGCGTAAATCTGTCCTTGCAGTATTGTTTTTAACGGCAGTTTTACCGCTGGCTTATCCTGATGCTGTATCGGCAGCCGCCCCCCCTCCAACCCAGCCGTCCCCTCTGCCCACGCCGGGCTCAGTCAGGGCGACCTTGCCCAAACAGGCCGCGCCCATCCCACAGGCAGTTCCTGCAATCGCGCCACCTGCAAGTTCCGCGCCGAGTGTGGCGCCGGGCGGTGAGGCGATCACAGTCACGCATTTTGCGATCACCGGGAATACGGTCTTCGATACCGCGACGCTCGAGAGTCAGATCAGCCAGTACCAGGGCCAGGCTCTGACACTCGCAGAACTGTACAAAGTCGCTAACCTGCTGACCCGGTTCTATCAGGATCACGGTTACGGGCTGGCGCGGGTGACGGTGCCCGAGCAGAAGTTTGAGGCAGGCAGGGTAGAGCTGCTGGTGATCGAGGGCCGGATCGGTCAGGTGCACGTGGAAGGCAACACCGATACCCACACGGCTGTGATCCTGCACAGTGCGGCGGCGGCCCAGCCCGGGGCCGTGTTCACCAACCGGGCGGCAGAACGTGCAGTACTGCTGGTCAATGACCTGCCGGGAGTGCAGGCCAAAGGAGTCCTGGTACCGGGATCGAGTTTCGGTACCACGGATCTGGTACTCAATGTCCAGGAGATCCCCTATCAGGCGCGCGGCTCGATCGATGATTACGGCCGCCCGGCCACCGGGCGCTGGCGTGTGAACGCCAGCGCCAGTATTAACAGCCTGACTGGTCACGGGGACCAACTAACCGCGGGTATCACGCACGCTGCCGGCAACCTGCTCAATTTTGGCAACCTCGCCTATGTCGTGCCGGCCGGTCCCAGCGGGGGTTCGCTGGCCCTCGGTTATGATCGCGCCATCTATCACGTGGGTAGTGGCGCATTCAGCAAGTTGGACATCGGTGGCGCCAGCAGCGATGCGTCAGTCATATATCAGTATCCCCTGTTGCGGACCACCGACCAAAACCTGTTCTGGGGCCTGGGGGTCACGCACACCAGCAGCTATTCGGACGCCGGTGCGCAGCGCATAAGCGATGGCAGCATCAATCTGCTGCAAGCCAGCGTGTATTACACGCGCGCGCACCAGGACGGCAGTTACTACACCCTGAATGGACAGTTTTTCACTAATGGCAAGTACAACGATGGCAGCCTCAACAAAGCCGGCATCGCCAACAGCAACGGCGAGAAAGCACGCCTGATGCTGGGCGGCAGCTATGTCATGCCGTTCCAGTCCCGGTGGCGCTTCATCGCCATGGGCGGTATGCAATGGTCGCCGGATCCGCTGGTGGACAATGACAAGTATTCGTTGGGCGGACCGTACAGCGTGCGCGGGTTCCTGTCTGCGGAGCAGCGCGGCGATAGCGGTCTGTATGCATCGGCTGAAGTGCAGCGCAACCTGTGGCCCGCGATGGGTATGTCGCTGGGCGCATTTCTCGACAGCGGCCGCGTTTGGGACCAATCGACCGCAGCGGTGCCCGGTCATTCCCTGACGCTGAGCAGCACGGGCCTGGATCTGACCGTCATACCAGCCAACAGCCGTTGGAGTGCGCGTATCCAGTGGGCTTACGCCATCGGGGGATACCGGCCCAGTGACGGTAACAATGGCGGTCATGTTTGGGCGACTCTTGCGGCCAGCTTCTGAGAATA
>DASSKW010000075.1:0-8347 GCA_035690065.1 Gammaproteobacteria bacterium | reverse complement strand
GTACAGATCTAATAAATTATGACCAGATATGCTGCGGATGTCTTGATCGATATATTGACTGCGATTATTAAATTCGTAAGCAAACTTAGCAGCTTTATCAATATCTATGCCGGCAACAACAGGGATGCCGGCCAGACCAAGACCCTTTGTAAGGCCGCCTGCGCCACAAAATAAGTCAATAGCTGTTGCAGTAACTGAAGGAGGCATTGCCGATTCTCTTGATGCAAGCTGGATTGATTGGCTAATGGAATTATAAACAGACTGAACTAAAACGGTTGTTTTCCCTCAGAACACGATAAGCACTGAGGTCCTGCAATCCCAGCGGTTCGAAGACGCGGCGCAAGGTGGCCGAGGAAGCGGAGTTACCAAATCAGGTAATGAGCATCCGCAGGCCGCCCTGCAACAAAGTATTCGGATCGCTGGGGCAGCTGGTCAGCCGCATTTCGAGTCGCCGCAGTTCAAACAAGTCATACACCCATCCATCATCACCACGGCCGCAGTGCTGCACTTGGCGCAGAGCTGGGCGCCGGCGGGGAACTTGGATTCCGAGAACGCGTCGGTCTGTTTGGCAGCGGCTTCGAACTCGGCGCGCTTCTCGGCGATGAGCTTCTTCTGGTGTTCGTCCAGGTCGTCCTTGTGCATGAGGCCGATGGCGAGCAGGTGCTTCTCGATGACTTCGCCGATCTCGGCGATCAGCGAAGGCATGAACTTGCCGCCGGCTTTCCAGTAGCCGCCGCGCGGGTCGAACACGGCCTTGAGCTCCTCCACCAGGAACACCACGTCGCCGCCTTTGCGGAACACGGCGCTGATGATGCGGGTGAGCGCGACGATCCACTGGAAGTGATCCAGGTTCTTGGAGTTGATGAAGATCTCGAACGGCCGGCGCTGCTCATAGGGCGTGCCCTGGTTGAGCAGGATGTCGTTGATGGTGATGTACATGGCGTGGTCGGAGACCGGCGTCTTCACCTTGTAGGTGGAGCCGATCAGCATGTCGGGCCGCTCCAGCTGCTCGTGCATGCGGATGACTTCGGCCTTGTGCTTCTTCTCGCTGCGCTCGGTGACGATCTTCTCGACCGGCTTGGAGGCGACCGCGAGCGCGGCACCCTTGGTGCCGGCTTCGAGGACGGCGTCGGGTTTGGGCGCGTCTTCCGGTTTCTGCACGGCGTAGCCGGTGATTTTCTTTTCTATCTTGATGCTCATGTCCGTTTCCTCATGCTTCCGGTGTTCCTTGTATATCGGTTCCGGAATACTCTTGCTCTGTTTACTGTATGCGGCGATATTGTCCGCCGTCCCTGCTGGCCTGGCGTGTGCCGTGCCAGCTTAACTATTTAAGGATGCGCGGCTTTACCGGCCGCGATCCCCTCCCGGTCTCCCTAGGGCCGTCGGCCCTTGGAAACCAAATCAAACCATTTACCAAGTCCATATTTGGACTGGATTCCGGATCAAGTCCGGAATGACGAAGAAGATGGATTCCAGCTTTCGCTGGAATGACGAAGAGGTAGCGTCACTCCTTCGTCTCCATCTAACCTGCTTTGTTACTAGCAGGCCCGTTCAATCCTGCCTCGGGTTCTGACTAAGTCAGTTGGCGCGAGGCGCCGATCAACTCTACCTGGTTTTAAGCAAGTCCAGTGGCTCGCAGACAAGGCGGACGACTTTCGAGTACCACAGTTACCGATCTGCGTAATGAGGACACGCAGAAAGTCGTCGAACGCCGTATGCGGGGCACTGGCGCCGCTTAAAACTTGCCGTAATAACCTTCCTTGATGGCGTCGTATAAATTTGCCGCCGTATGCATCTCGCCATCGTATTCGATCTCTTCATCGCCACGCGCTTCGACGACCGTACCGTCTTCGAGCGTGAACTTGTACACCGTGTTCTTGAGGTCGGACTCTTTCACCAGCACGCCCTGGAACGCTTCCGGGTTGAAGCGGAAGGTGGTGCAGCCTTTTAGGCCCTGTTCGTAGGCGTACAGGTAGATATCCTTGAAATCCTCGTACGGATAATCGGTGGGCACGTTGGCGGTCTTGGAGATCGAGGAATCGATCCACTTCTGCGCCGCAGCCTGGATGTCCACGTGTTCCTTCGGATGGATGTGCTCGGCGGTGATGAAGCATTCCGGCAGCTTCTCATCGGCCTTCTCGGAATCCGGCATGGCTTTCGGGTTCACCAGCGTGCGATAGGCCAGCAGTTCGAAGGAGTACACGTCCACCTTCTCCTTGCTCTTCTTGCCTTCGCGGATCACGTTGCGGAAGTAGTGGTGCGCGAAACTCGGCTCGATGCCGTTGCTGGCATTATTGGCGAGCGACAGCGAGATGGTGCCGGTGGGCGCGATCGAGGTGTGGTGCGTGAAACGCGCGCCGGTCTCGGCCAGTTGCTCGACGAGATCGGGCGCGACTTCGGCGACGCGCTGCATGTAACGGCTGTAGCTGGCGTGCAGATCCTTGCCCTTGATCCTGTCACCGATTTTCCAGCCGTCGCGCGCCATCTCGGGACGCTTGCGCAGCATCTCGGCGGTGACTTCGAACTCCTCGACCATGATCGGCGCCGGGCCTTTCTCGCGCGCCAGTTCCAGCGCTTCTTCCCAGCCGGCGATCGCCATCTCACGCGAGGCATCTTCGGTGAACTTGACCGATTCCGCAGAGCCGTATTTCCAGCCCAGCATGGTGATGGTGGAACCGAGACCGAGATAACCCATGCCGTGACGGCGCTTGCGGGCGATCTCGTCGCGCTGCCTGGCGAGCGGCAGGCCGTTGATCTCGACCACGTTGTCGAGCATGCGCGTGAACACTTTCACCACTTCGCGGTATTCGTCCCAGTCGAAGTGCGCCTTGTCGGTGAACGGCTCGCGCACGAACTGGGTGAGGTTGACCGACCCCAGCAGGCAGGAACCGTAGGGCGGAAGCGGTTGCTCTCCGCATTGTCCTGTGACCAAACCGTTGAAAATAACAGTATTTTTGTCATTTTGTGTGGTGTCGTAAACTGCTTCGCGTCCTGCGTAAATAATTTCCACAATTTTGCTGACAAATTTGCGACGCTGCCGCAACAGCTTGCCTTCAGTCCATTCGCGGTACTTGTCGTTTTTATAATCAAGCAGGAAGCCGATCTCCTGCATGAAGACTTCGCGCGATTCCCCGTCAATTATCAATTCATAATCTGCTTTGCATTTGTATTGCTTGCTGCCGCCTTTTCCATCCGGAAGCGTACGCATTCCGGCGTTGCGGCGCTGATGTATCCGGCAAAACACGCCGAAATTTGCCAGCAGCATTTGCACGTCCTTGAGCAGGGACGGATAACTGGATGCCAGGCGAATGGAGCAACTTTGGCTTTTACCGGAAATATTCACAGTACCGTCGCTCTGGAACAGCCCGCGCAAATAAGCCTTCACGCATTCCTCAGAGCCGCGCCAGATGACTTCCGGCACCTTGAGCTTGGATTCTGCGGTAAAGCCATACCGTTGCAAAACGCGCGCCAGCAGCACGGAACGCAGGAACACATGATTACGTTCCTCGACCGCAACCGGTTTCACGCGATAAGTACGCGGCCGGTCTGAAACGCCGGCAATCAGATTATTGATGACCGGGGTGACTGTTTCGGCAAGAATGCGATCGGCACCCCAGAAATTCACCACCGCCGCCTGCTGATTCTTGCCACGGTTGGTAATGTGCCCGTCGCCGGTAATCAGTCCTAACAGCATGCCCAGTTGCTTCGAGCCCTCGCGCCCGAACTGACCCTTGCCGGACTGTACCAGCAGTTCGTCACCGGGTTTGAGGTCGCGCAGTTTGAGCTTGCCGCGCCGGGTGTAGAAATCGTGCCACTCGGTGGCCTTGATTTCGTAGCCGTCCTTCGTGACGACCTTGTACACATCGGCGCTGCGCGCGGTCATGAAGGCCGGCTTGGCATCGCGTACGGTCGTGCCATACGCGTCTTCACCCAGGGCGCGGTTGTCCACGGTGACTTCCAGAGGTGCGCCGCTCTGATACAAATCGCCGATGCGGATCATGCCGTACTGGGTGTGCAGGCGGGTATCCGCCGTCACGCAGGGGTTGGTAGCGCGGATGTTTTCGCACCACCAGTTGTTGTTCATCTCGTTGACCTTGTCGATGAGCACGAAGCCCGGCTCGGCGAAGTCATACGTCGAAGCCATGATCATGTCCCAGACACGGCGCGCGTGCAGGGTCTTGTAGACCTTGCAGGCGACCAGACCGGCGGCGTTGACGAGATAGCCTTCGGTGGTGGGCCATTCGCGCCAGACGATCTTCTCGGCATCTTCGAGATCGACGTTCTCGGTCTCGACTTCTTTCGGGTCCAGCGGGAACGCCAGCTTCCAGTCGGCATCCGCCTTCACGGCTTCCATGAAGTCGTGCGTCACCAGCAGCGAGAGGTTGAACTGGCGCAGGCGGCCGTTCTCGCGTTTGGCGCGGATGAAGTCCATCACGTCCGGATGACCGACCTCGAAGGTGCCCATCTGCGCGCCGCGGCGGCCGCCGGCAGACGAGACCGTGAAACACATCTTGTCGTAGATATCCATGAACGACAGCGGACCGGAGGTGTAGGCGCCGGCGCCAGCCACATAGGCGCCGCGCGGGCGCATGGTGGAAAATTCATAGCCGATGCCGCAACCCGCCTTGAGCGTCAGGCCGGCTTCGTGGACCTTGCCCAGGATGTCGTCCATGGAATCGCGGATGGTGCCGGAGACGGTGCAGTTGATGGTGGAGGTGGCGGGCTTGTGCTCCAACGCGCCGGCATTGGAGGTGATGCGGCCGGCCGGAATCGCCCCGCGGCGCAATGCCCACAGGAATTTGTCGTACCAGACTTCGCGCAGCTCGGGGGCTTCGACGTCGGCAAGGGCGCGCGCCACCCGCTTCCAGGTGTCGTCCACGCTCTGGTCGATGATGGTGCCGTCCTTTGCCCTGAGCCGGTATTTCTTGTCCCAGATATCGGCGGAGGCTTCCTGCACGGTGATCTCGGTGACGGCATCGGCGGCCATCTGCAATGCGGGTTTCATAAACGCCTGCTCTCCATGATCTCTTTGCGGGCCCCCGTGAGGCGGGGCGCCCATTGTTATTAGTGGTGGCTATGCGGGCCTGTACCAACGCATCCCTTACAGGCCAAAAGTCCATTTATCCGTGGATAAACTGTGCAAAAGCTGGGGATACCAAAACACAACATCTTGTGCTTCAAAAGCCCGGCGAGGCACCCATTAAGACTAGTCCGCAGTTCGGGGTTTGTCAAATAAATTTTCTGTTTGAAATCAAAGACTTGTAGCACAAATATCCATCCGGTTCGAGCCTGTTGCCAAGCTCGATCAGGACAGACCTGTGAACACAACATCTTGGATGGCGGGAGTAAACCACAAAGCATCAGACAAGGGAAGCACCTCATGCAATTTCGCGTGTTCCACGCCGTCGCGGGACGCCGGGGGCTTGAGTTGTGCGCAAGCGCCCCTACCTAGTAGGCATCCGTTTGGTATGTATTTTTGGAGGACGACCATGAACATGATCCGTTTTGAACCCTGGAGTCTGATGAGCCAGCTCCACAACGAGATGAACCGCCTTTACAACCGCGACGAAGCCGCCGCGACCGATTGGGTACCGGCAGTGGACATCAAGGAGGAAGCCGAGCGCTTCGTGATCCATGCCGATGTGCCGGGCGTGGACCCGAAAGACATCGAAGTGACCATGGAAGACGGCATCCTGACCCTGCGCGGCGAGCGCAAGAGCGAAGTGCGTGACGAGAAGGATGGCTGGCGCCGCGTCGAGCGCGTCAACGGCCAGTTCTTCCGCCGCTTCACCCTGCCCGACACCGCCAATGCCGAAGGCGTCAGCGCCCGCGGCAGCAACGGGGTGCTCGAGATCGTGATCCCGAAGCACGCCAAGGTGCAGCCGAGGCGTATCACGGTGAAGGCGGCTTGAATTAAGCAGCGGTAATGTTCCCCGTCGCCCGGCGGGGAACTTTTACGTGCAGCGGGATGTCTCTAACTGTGCCGTCAATGCTCCGCTAATCCCCATCGTTTACCCCGTAGCGGACTTGGCGGCACCTTCAATGCAATCTTGCACAGCACGGGGGTGCTGCTATATCGGTCTTTATGCAGCGCGGTGTTGCTGCCGTGTCCTGCATCCGTGTCCACAACGACAAGAGGGATGAGAATGAAACGCTATCTGAGCCTCACTGTCGCGCTGTGCGCGACGCTCCTGTATTTCAATCCACTCACTGCTTCTGCGCACATGCCGCCACCGTTCGTGAGTGGCCAGCCGGTGCCGACGCTGGCGCCGATGATCAAACGCGTGACGCCGGCAGTGGTGAACGTCTCGACACGCGGCCATGTGAACGTGCGGGCCAATCCATTCTTCAACGACCCGTTCTTCCAGCAGTTCTTCGGCAACCAGGGCCCGCAGCAGACACAGCGCAAGTTCCAGAGCCTGGGCTCGGGCGTGATCGTGGATGCCGACAAGGGTTACATCCTCACCAACAACCATGTGGTGGAGAACGCGGACCAGATCACGGTCACGCTCAACGACAACCGCAGTTTCAAGGCCAAGGTGATCGGTACCGATCCGGATACCGATATCGCGGTGCTCAAGATCGACGCCAAGGATCTCACTGCGATCCCGCTGGGTGATTCGGCGAAACTGCAGGTGGGCGATTTCGTGGTCGCCATCGGCAACCCGTTCGGTCTCAACCACTCCGTGACGGCCGGTATCGTCAGCGCCAAGGGCCGCGGTCGTAATCAGGTCGGTGACGGCAAATACGAGGATTTCATCCAGACTGACGCCTCCATCAACCCCGGCAACTCCGGTGGTGCACTGGTGGATCTCGAAGGTAACCTGGTCGGCATCAACACCGCGATCCTGTCGCGTGGCGGCGGCAACATCGGCATCGGCTTCGCGATCCCGATCGACATGGCCAGGACGGTGATGGAACAGCTAATCAAGTACGGCAAGGTGGAGCGCGGCGTGCTCGGCGTGGGAGTACAGGATCTGACGCCTGAACTGGCAAAACCTCTGGGCATCAACGTGAATCAGGGGGCGATCGTGTCGCAGGTAACACCGGGCTCGGAAGCCGAGAAAGCCGGCATCAAGGCCAATGACGTGATCACCAGTGTCAACGGCTCACCGGTTACCGGTTCGGCCGACGTGAGCAATGCGATCGGTGTGATGCGGGTCGGCAGCAAGGTAACCCTCGGCATCCTGCGCGACGGCAAGCCGATGACGATTGTCGCCACCATCGGCAAGCGGGAGTCGGAAAGCATCAGCGCCAAGGAACACCCGGAACTGATGGGGCTGTCGGTCAGCAACATGGATGCGGGTTCGCCGCTGTACGGCCAGGTGAAAGGTGTGCAGGTGACCGGTGTTGACCGCGACAGTGAAGCCTACACGGCAGGACTGCGTCCGGGCGACATCATCACCGGAGTGAACCGCACGCCGATCTCGAACGTAGACGAATTCCGCAAGGTGCTCGGCAAGACCAAAGGCGGAGTGGCGTTGCGGGTACAACGACAGGATCAGGCGTTCTACGTCGTACTGCAGTAATCGTTTTTTGATTGAGTGCTAGCGAAGGGCCCCGTGAGGGGCCCTTCTATTTGCCGTCATTCCCGTTCTTCGATCAGCTCAGGATAGATCGGACTTCATTCGAGCCGGAATCCAGAAAATTCAGTTTCTTGACTGGACCCCGGCCTTCGCCGGGGTGACGAAGAACCTGGATGGATTCCCGCCTCGGCTTTGGCATCCTGCGTCGCTCTATCGCCTACATCCCTGTAGGCGTGCGCGGGAATGACGAGAAAAGAAATCAGAAAGAATCTCAAAACTGATACGTCAGACTCAGCATGTTGACGTTCTTTTCGATCAGCGTGAATTCCAGTTCCAGCGCACGCCCATCGGTGAAACGATAACCGCCGCCGATGCCGCCACTCAAGCCATTGTCATTTGCGGAACCATTCCCGACTTTGGTCCATTCCCAGACGCCACCGACCCGCGCCTTCAGATACCAGCGCCCACTGCTGCGCCAGGCGAGATAGCCGGCGAGGCTGGTGAGTTTGAGATCGCGATTGTCGAAATGACCCTTGATCAACGTGGTGGTGAGATCGCCTTCCAGTGCAAACCCGGGCAGCCGCTCGTTCTCGAGTCCGAAGCGGCCGCCCGCGTTGAGTCCGATGCGGTTGCCAGCGTCTTTCGGCAGCAGTAACCCGCCGCCCGCGCCCCAGTACACCGACCAATCGCTCGCTGCGCGTGCGCTGCCGCACGCCAGCATCAGCGCGACACAAAACAACAGAGCGAGACGGTTACGCATTTTGTCCTCTAATAATAGACGCGCAGACTCAAAAGATAGGCAGTCTGACTGGCATCCACAT
>DASSKW010000074.1:0-12538 GCA_035690065.1 Gammaproteobacteria bacterium | reverse complement strand
ATACCAAGGAGAAGGTCCGCCGCAATTTCGGGATGCCGCGTCCCGAAGGCTACCGTAAAGCCTTGCGTATCATGAAACTGGCGGAGCGTTTCCGTCTGCCGCTAATGACTTTCATCGATACACCTGGGGCTTATCCTGGTGTGGGAGCCGAGGAACGCGGACAGTCCGAAGCGATCGCCCACAACCTGTTCGACATGAGCATGTTGCGGGTACCGATCATCTGCACCGTCATCGGCGAAGGTGGCTCGGGTGGCGCACTTGCCATCGGTGTCGGCGATCGGGTCTTGATGTTGCAGTACAGTATCTATTCGGTGATCTCTCCGGAAGGCTGTGCCTCTATCCTGTGGAAGAACGCCTCGAAAGCCAGTGAAGCAGCCGAAGCCATGGGTATCACCGCCGAGCGGCTCAAGAGTCTGGGTCTGATTGACGCGGTATTGAAAGAGCCGCTGGGCGGCGCGCATCGCGACATGGATGCGATCGCCGCGACCATAAAACGTGCACTAACCGATAATCTGGTTCGTCTCGAGCACTATTCCATGGATGAATTGCTGGAAGCACGCTACAAGCGTTTTACGTCGTTCGGCAGCTTCAAGGAATGAATGCGCTGGGCGCGGCGTCTCGCCCGTCATGCTGAGTTTCGATCCCCAAATCATCATCGAGAAGCTGCGCGAGCTGCCGGTAGCCGCCCGCTATCGGGTGGCATTTAGCGGTGGGCTCGATTCGACTGTGCTGCTGCACGCGCTGGCTGCCCAACGCGATCAGTTACCCGGTCCTTTGCAGGCCATCCATGTAAATCACGGCTTGCATCCAGAAGCGGAGGCATGGCAACGGCAGTGTGAAGCAGTTTGTCGTGCGCTGGGCGTGAAGTTTGTGTCTGAGGTCGTGCAGGTTAATGTTGATAAAGGGGGAAGTCTGGAAGCGGTGGCGCGTGAGCGGCGCTACGCGGCGTTTGCCAAATTGATGCAGCCAGGCGATTACTTGCTGCTCGCGCAGCATCTGGACGATCAACTGGAAACTTTCCTGCTGCAGGCCCTGCGCGGTACCGGGCTGGCCGGGCTGGCAGCGATGCCGGCAGCAGCCGATTTCGCATCTGGCCGACTGGTGCGCCCGCTGCTTGACGTTACCCGCGCAGCTCTGTCTGCATGGGCGCACCAACAGAAGCTTGCGTGGGTTGATGATCCGGGCAATCAGGAACTACGGTTCGACCGGAACTACCTGCGCCATGAAGTATTGCCGCGATTAAAACATCGCTGGCCATCAGCAGCCGAAACCGTAGCACGTACCGCACGGCATTGCGCGGAAGCAATGGAGCTTTTGACGATCCAGGCAGCCGATGATCTGAAACAGTATGGGATCCCCGATGGGTACTCGCTGGCGCTGCAAGCAGTGCGGGATTTGTCACGCCCGCGTGCCAAGCAGCTGCTCCGGCATTGGCTGGCGCAACATGGGTTTGTACCGCCCCCCGCACACAAACTGGAACAGGTGTTCACCGACATACTGACGGCGGGCTCTGATCGAACCCCGTGCCTGGATTGGCCAGGGGCGGAGCTGCGCCGTTACCGGGACCGGCTGTATGTGCAGCGGCCGCTTCCGGAGTTGCCTGGATCCTTCCGGATCCGTGCCGGGGAATACCGAGACTTGGGGCCCGGTCTCGGCAGATTGGGATTATTACCAGCCGAGACCGGCATAAGGGCGGCAGCCTGCCCCGATGCCGGGCTGCAGGTTTCGTTTCGTGTCGGCGGTGAACTCTGTCAGCCAGCAGGTCAGGCGCATCGGCGACCGCTCAAGAAATGGCTGCAAGAACTGGAGGTATTGCCCTGGATGCGTACTTACCTGCCGCTGCTGAAGCAGGGCGACGAATTGGTGGGGGTGGCCGGTTTGTTCACCTGTGACTCCTGGCAGGCACTGCCGGGTGAACCGGCCCTGCGCGTAGTCTGGGAACAGGCTCCAATGTTTCTTGGCGAAAATAAAAAAACTGCTGATTTTGAAGGAGAAAGTTCTCCGGCAGCTTCTTAATCAAGGCCGATTCTGTTACGCTGTTCTCCCGATTCTGCAAGGCCATTCCGGCCCTGCATCGGGAGTTTTGAATGACCCATTTCGTATTCGTTACCGGCGGTGTGGTCTCTTCCCTGGGGAAAGGCATATCGGCGGCATCCTTGGGCGCGATCCTTGAAGCTCGCGGCCTCAATGTCACCATGGTCAAACTGGATCCCTACATCAACGTGGACCCTGGCACCATGAGTCCGTTCCAGCACGGCGAGGTCTTCGTCACCGAGGACGGCGCCGAGACCGACCTGGATCTGGGCCATTACGAGCGTTTCGTGCGTGCGCGCATGGGCCGCAGCAACAACTTCACCACCGGCCGCATCTACGAGAACGTGATCCGCAAGGAGCGTCGCGGCGATTATCTGGGCGGTACCGTGCAGGTGATTCCGCATATCACCGACGAGATCAAACGCTGCATCCGCGAAGGTGCCGGCGATGCCGATATCTGCATGGTCGAGATCGGCGGGACAGTCGGTGATATCGAATCGTTGCCGTTCCTGGAGGCGATCCGCCAGATGGGCATCGAGATGGGGCGCGGCAAATGCGTGTATATCCATCTGACACTGGTGCCCTACATCCCGACTTCAGGCGAGACCAAGACCAAACCCACCCAGCACTCGGTCAAGGAACTGCGTTCCATCGGTATCCAGCCCGACATCCTGTTGTGTCGGGCGTCGGAAGCATTGCCGGACGATGCGCGTCGCAAGATCGCGCTGTTTACCAACGTGGAAGAACGTGCAGTCATCTCCGCTCCTGATTCGGACGACATCTACAAGATACCGTTGATCCTGCATGAGCAGGGTCTGGACGACATCGTGGTGGATCACCTGCGTATCAATGCCAAGTCAGCCAATCTGAAAGAATGGCGGCGGGTGGTGGAAGCCAAGACCAATCCGGACGCGACGGTGAACATCGCCATGGTCGGCAAGTATGTCAACCTGGCCGATGCCTATCTGTCGCTGAATGAAGCACTCAAGCATGCCGGCTTGCAGACCCATACCCGTGTAGATATCCATCACATCGATTCCGAGGATGTCGAGAAACAGGGTGCCCAGATCCTGCGCGGCATGGATGCGATTCTGGTGCCCGGTGGTTTCGGCGAGCGCGGTATCGAAGGCAAGATCACGGCAGCCGGGTATGCGCGGGAACATGGTGTTCCGTATCTCGGTATCTGTCTCGGCCTGCAAGTTGCAGTCATCGAATTTGCGCGACATGTCGTCGGGCTCAAAGGCGCACACAGCACCGAATTCGAACGCGATGCCAGGGAGCCTGTGATCGCGATGATCGCTGAATGGAAAGACCGCAGCGGCCAGCACGAGATTCGCGATGAGAAATCGGATATGGGCGGGACCATGCGTCTGGGCGCCCAGGAATCAAGACTCACTGCTGGAAGCCTGGCGCGTAAGGTGTACGGCAAGGATTCGATCTTCGAACGGCATCGCCACCGTTATGAATTCAACAATAATTATCTGGAGCAGCTCAAAACCAGGGGCCTGGTGTTTTCCGGTTTCTCGGTCGATGGGCTGGTGGAGATGGTGGAATTGCCTGAACATCCCTTCTTCATCGCTTCCCAATTCCATCCGGAATTCACTTCCACGCCACGCGATGGCCACCCTTTGTTTACGGGGTTCATAAAGGCGGCGCGTGCTTATGCTGTGGCGCAAGCGCCGCGCGTAGCGGTGCAAGCATGAAACTGTGCGGATTTGAAGCGGGCAACACGCAACCGTTCTTCATCATCGCCGGGCCCGATACGCTGGAGAGTGAACAACTGGCGCTCGATGTCGCGGGTTATCTGCACGAGGTTACCCAGCGCCTGAAGATTCCCTATATCTTCAAGGGCTCCTTCGACAAGGCCAATCGCACTTCAGGTAAAAGTTATCGCGGCCCGGGCGTCGAGGAAGGCTTGCGGATCCTTGCCAAGGTGCAGCAGAGCATCGGCGTGCCGGTACTGACAGACGTACATGAAGACACGCCCATCGAAGAAGTCGCCTCAGTGGTGGACGTGATCCAGACTCCGGCCTTCCTGTGCCGGCAGACCAATTTCATCCAGCGCGCCGCTAAAGCCGGTAAACCGGTGAATATCAAGAAAGGCCAGTTCCTCTCGCCCTGGGAGATGAGCAACGTCGTGGACAAGGCGCGCGCTACCGGCAATCATCAGATCATCGTCTGCGAACGGGGCTTCAGTTTTGGGTACAACAACCTCGTGTCCGATATGCGCGGCCTGGCAGTGATGCGCGACACCGGCTGTCCGGTGGTATTCGATGCCACCCATTCGGTGCAGTTGCCGGGCGGCCAGGGGGGTAGTTCCGGTGGTCAGCGCCAGTTCATCCCGGTGCTGGCACGTGCTGCCATCGGCGCCGGTGTGGCCGGTATCTTCATGGAGACGCATCCGGATCCGGACAATGCACTGTGCGACGGCCCCAATTCCTGGCATCTATCGATGATGGAAGAATTGCTGACCACGCTCAAGGAACTGGATAGTGCGGTGAAGCGGCAGCCTTATGCAGAAGATAGATTGCCGGGATAGGAATTTAATATTCACGATATCAGGAACAGGAAAGCATGACGAAGATAGTTGATTTGCGTGCCCGTGAGATTCTGGACTCGCGCGGAAATCCCACACTGGAAGCAGAAGTGATTCTCGATAGCGGTGTAGTCGGTCGTGCGGCAGTGCCATCCGGTGCCTCTACCGGCAGTCGCGAAGCGGTAGAGCTGCGCGACGGTGATCCAAAACGGTATAACGGCAAAGGGGTCAGGAAGGCGGTCGCCAATGTGAGTGGTGAGATCCTGCGCCGTGTACGCGGCATGCAGGTCGAGGATCAGGTCAAGCTGGATCATGCGTTGATCGAACTGGATGGTACCGAGAACAAGTCGCGGCTGGGCGCCAACGCCATACTGGGTGTGTCGCTGGCAGCAGCGAAAGCGTCTTCACGCGAACATCAGATTCCCCTGTATCGCTGGCTGGGCGGTGACAAGGCGGTGAGCTTGCCGTTACCACAGATGAACATCATCAACGGTGGGGCGCATGCCAACAACAGCGTCGATATCCAGGAGTTCATGATCCTGCCGGTCGGTGCGCCGGATTTTGCCGAAGCCTTGCGCTACGCTGCAGAAGTGTTCCATACCCTGAAGAAAGTGCTGGATGGCCGCGGTCTGAACACGGCAGTCGGGGATGAAGGTGGCTTTGCGCCGGACTTGCCATCCAATGAAGCTGCGATCGAGGTCATCATGGAAGCGATCCAGCGAGCCGGCTATGAACCGGGACGCGATGTCTGCCTTGGTCTGGATGCCGCCAGCTCCGAATTCTACAAGGATGGACGTTATCATCTCGATTCCGAAGGCAAGCAGTATTCTGCCGCCGAGTTCACGGATTATCTTGCCGATCTGGTAACGCGTTATCCGATCATCAGTATCGAAGACGGCATGGCCGAAGATGATTGGGAAGGCTGGAAGCTGCTGACCCGGAAACTTGACCGGCGGGTGCAATTGGTGGGTGACGATAACTTCGTAACGAATACCAAGTTGTTGCAGCGTGGAATCAAGGAGGGGATCGCCAACTCCATCCTGATCAAGGTCAATCAGATCGGCACCCTGACAGAGACGTTTGCCGCGATCGATATGGCGGTCAAGGCGGGTTACACTGCGGTTATATCGCACCGTTCAGGCGAGACCGAAGATGCGACCATCGCGGATCTTGCGGTGGGCAGTGAGGCGACCCAGATCAAGACCGGCTCCCTGTCGCGCTCCGATCGTCTCGCCAAATACAACCAACTGTTGCGTATCCAGGAATCGCTGGGCGCAAGGGCACGTTATCACGGGCGTGCGGCATTTCCGGTTGGTCTAGGCCGGGCTGGTTGACCAGATGCAATTGCGCGAACTGCAACCGAAGCTGCTGATGCCGTTACTGCTTCTGTTATTGCTCGTGCTGTTTCAATATCAACTCTGGCTAGGTACCGGCAACTTGCACGATGCCTGGACACTCCAGCATCAGGTCAAGACGCAGCAGCAGGAAAATACTGTGCTCGGCAAACGCAATCAGGCACTTGCCGCGGAAGTGAAAGACCTCAAACAGGGGCAGGCAGCCGTCGAGGAGCGAGCCCGTACCGATCTTGGCATGATCAAGAAGGGCGAGACGTTCTACCAGATCGTGCAACCGGCGCCACCACCGCCCAGGAACCATTGATGCCGGGTGACGAGATTGATGAGTTGCTGGTCGAATCATCTTCTTCCCGGGATTACCCGCCCGGATAGTGTGACTATGACGAAAACGATATCCATGTCGCACACAGAAGTAACCGCATGAGGATCGGTCACGGCTTCGATGTCCATGCTTTCACGACCGGTGACAGCATCGTACTCGGCGGCGTCCGCATCCCGCATACCCGGGGCATCAAGGCGCATTCGGACGGCGACGTGCTGCTGCATGCGGTCTGCGATGCGTTACTTGGAGCAGCAGCGCTGGGAGACATCGGCCGGCATTTCCCCGATACTGATCCGGTCTGGCGAGGCGCTGACAGCCGCAAGATGCTGACACAGGTCCTGAAACTGTTAGCCGGGAAGCAACTGAGCCCCGTGCAGGTTGACGCCACGATTATTGCGCAGGCACCGAAGCTCATGCCGCACATCCCTGCCATGTGCGCGAATCTGGCTGTTGATCTAAAGATTGCAGCGGATCACGTCAACGTGAAAGCCACCACCACGGAAGGCATGGGTTATATCGGTCGCGGCGAAGGCATCGCTGTGCATGCGGTAGCATTGATAGATTCCCATCCCGGCGGCTGAGTCCTCATGTCCGAACTGCCCGATTGGTCATTTGCATATGGCCGACCCGAATGCCGCGCCCGGATTCGCAGCCTGCCGGAGGATTTCCGCGTCGATGAAGTACTGGGTTTCACGGCCGACGGCGACGGTGAGCATCTGCTGTTACAGGTGGAGAAGCGTGGCGCCAATACGGCCTGGGTAGCGCGTGAACTGGCCCGTATCGCTGGCGTGAGATCGCGCGACGTGAGTTATGCCGGACGCAAGGACCGGAACGCGGTGACGGTCCAGCATTTCTCGCTATGGCTCGGCAAGCAGCCAGAACCGGATTGGGCGGCACATGCACATCCGGAATACCGGGTATTGTCGTCGCTGCGTCATCGTCGCAAGTTGCGTCTCGGCGCGCTCAAAGGTAATCGCTTTCGCCTGGTATTGCGTGAGTTGTCGGTACCAGCGGCAGAACTGATAAAGAGGCTGGAGCTGATCCGCGCGCAAGGTGTCCCGAATTATTTTGGCAGCCAGCGTTTCGGACATGGCGGCAGCAATATCTCAAACGCAGAGCGGTTCTTCGCCGACCCACGCGCTATCCGTGATCGGGACCTGCGCAGTCTGCTGCTGTCCACGGCGCGAAGCCTGATCTTCAATGCGATACTCTCGGAGCGCGTAGCATCAGGCACGTGGAATACTGCAATTGCAGGTGAAGTGTGCATGCTGGAAGGTACGCATAGTGTATTCCGCAACGATGAGGTCGATGCGGCATTGCAGGCGCGGATCGCTTCTGGCGATGTACATCCTACTGGCCCCATGTGGGGCGAGGGCGAAAGGCTTGTGAGTAACGAAGTTTCCGCACTTGAGGTGCGTGTAGCGCAGACTTATCCGGCATTCACGCGCGGACTTGAAGCGGCACGCCTGGCGGCGGCACGACGTGCACTGCGTCTGCCAGTGCCAGACCTGCGCTGGCAAAGCGAGAATGAGCGTACCCTGACTCTGGAATTCTTTCTTCCAGCGGGCGCATACGCGACGACGGTGTTGAGAGAACTGGTAGAGATCGAGAATCCGGCTGGAGGAGTCAACCACGATGTTGAAGAAGATTGATCACGACGGTGGCGTGCGGGAATTGCAACTCGCCCGTCCGCCTGCCAATGCACTCAATCCTGTACTGGTGCAGGCACTGCACGAGGCGATCAGCACTGCAAAACAGGAGGGCGTGCGAGCGATCGTTCTCTCGGGTGCCGAAGGCATGTTCTCGGCAGGTCTGGATGTGCCGGAGTTGTTGAAACTGGATCGCGTTGCGATGCATGCTTTCTGGAAGGATTTTATCGATTTGCTGCGTACCATCGCCTTGTCGCCGGTCCCCATCATTGCCGCTATCACCGGCCACAGTCCAGCCGGCGGCGCAGTCCTGGCGATCTTCTGCGATGCACGCATCGCTGCGGAAGGCAAGTTCAAGATCGGCCTCAACGAGGTCCAGGTTGGATTACCGGTCCCCGCGATCATCCATGCTGCACTCAGGCGACTGGTGGGCGCGCGTCAGGCTGAGCGCCTGTGTCTGCACGGTCTGTTGATCGCGCCTGAGGAAGCACAACGCATCGGGTTGGTAGATCAGGTGTTGCCAGCGGCGCAATTGCTGCCCGCAGCACTGGAATGGTGCCGGAGTCTGTTGGCCCTGCCGTCACAGGCAGTAGCCGCTACCCGAAGCCTGGCGCGTGCCGATCTGGCATCGCGATTCGAGGAACTGGGGGTGCGCAGCCATGAAGACCTGATGAAAGTCTGGTTCAGTGAGGAGACGCAGAGGGCAATGAAGAAGCTGGTGCAGCAACTGGCAGAACGAAAAACATGATCTGAACTACAGGAATCGTATGCTGAGCAGGCTGATTCCAACCAGATGCAACAGGCCCAATGTCAGCAAGATTGCGCCGGAGAGGTAACGCAGCAATGCTGATTTTGTCAGCAATGACGGGCGTAACAGGATCAACAAACCCAGGATGATTGCACTCACGATAAGCAGATCGATATAAGGCCTGTGCGGCATCGCGGTTCTCCGGGATGTTATTTGCGGACGCTGAGCAGGACGTACACTGCACCCGTGCCGCCGTCGGCAGGACGCGCGGAGCAGAACGCGCTCACATCGTCGCGTTGCCTAAGCCAGCCATTGAGTTTCTGTTTCAGTATCGGACCGCGTGGTCCGGAGCGGTAGCCTTTGCCGTGGATGATGCGCACGCAACGCACCCGTCGAGCATGTGCGGAATGCAGGAATTCAACCAAGGCCATGCGTGCCGCCTCACTGCGCAAACCATGCAGATCGAGTTCGGCACCGACGCTGTAATGACCGCGACGCAGCTTGCGCAGGGTCGCATCCTGCACCCCGGGTTTGGCATACCAGAGACCATCGCCGATCAGTGGTTCATCCGGATCGGGTAGTCCAGTCAGGCTCTCTTCGAGCACCTGTTGTTCTGCGGCGCGGGTGAAGCGGGCGCGCGGTTTCGGCTTGGGACTGCGTGGCAGGGGTTTCACGGGCAGGCGTATGGCATCGGCGACGGCATCCCGGAACAGCCGTTTTTCTGCTTCGTCTAGTTTGAATCGCTGTGCCATGTCGATCCGTCCGTGCTTTTCAAGAGTATATCAACACGGCTTTTACAGTATCCTTGACGCTCCATGAGCCAGGGGGGTGGGCGTTTGCTTCCGGGGATTGCGATTTGAGGATATTGCTCAGCAATGACGATGGTTGCCATGCGCCGGGCCTGCGCTGCCTGGCGGATGCTTTGCGCGATATGGCGAGCGTGACTATCGTGGCGCCGGACCGCAATCGCAGCGGTACCAGTCATGCCCTGACGCTGGATCGTCCACTGCGGGCCCGTGACGAAGGATCTGATGTGTGGTGTGTGGATGGTACGCCCACTGACTGTGTGCACCTCGCCATCACCGGCTTGCTCGAAGAGGAACCGGATATGGTTATCTCCGGGATCAACGCCGGCGCCAATCTGGGTGACGATGTGCTGTATTCCGGAACTGTGGCGGCCGCGATCGAGGGTCGTTTCCTCGGTTATCCAGCCATCGCCGTGTCCCTGGCGAGTGAAGCACCGCAATATTACGAGACCGCTGCACAGATTACCCGCGAGCTGGTACAGCGTTTGCTGAGCCATCCATTGCCTGCCGATACCATCCTCAATGTGAATGTGCCGGATCGTCCCCGGAATAAGCTCGAAGCGGTGGAGGCGACTCGCCTGGGGCACCGTCATCGCTCCGAGCCGGTAACCCGCGGTGCCGATCCGCGCGGCCGCCCCATCTACTGGGTGGGGCCGCCAGGTAGCGAGCAGGATGCCGGGCCTGGCACGGATTTCGATGCCATCCGGCGCGGCTGTATCTCGGTGACGCCGTTGCAGATCGATCTCACCCGTTATCTGGCGCTCGATGCGCTGGCCAACTGGCTGCAGGCTGCGGGATTGCCATGAACGAGGCGACCACCCGCGGCATCGGCATGACCTCTGCACGCACCCGCGAGCGGCTGGTGGCGCGCCTCAGGGAGCAGGGTATACGCAGTGCGCCGGTATTGAACCTGATTCGTTCGACGCCACGACACTTGTTCGTGGACGAAGCACTCGCGAGCCGGGCGTATGAAGATACAGCGTTACCGATCGGCCATGGGCAGACGATCTCCCAACCTTACATCGTTGCGCGCATGACCGAAGCGCTGTTGGCCGACGGCGTGCCCGAGGTCGTACTCGAAGTCGGCACCGGCTGCGGCTATCAGACTGCAATCCTCGCCGCGCTGGTCAAACAGGTCTATACGGTAGAGCGCATCTTGCCGCTGCAACAGCGTGCGCGTCAGATCCTGAATGGGCTCGGTGTACGCAATGTGCGCTTCCGGCATGCGGATGGTGGCTGGGGCTGGTCCAATCATGCGCCTTATAACGGCATCATCGTAACCGCAGCGCCGGACGAGATCCCCGCTGCATTACTAGAGCAGCTTGCGCCCGGGGGCCGGATGGTGATCCCGGTCGGCATACAAGGCGGGAGCCAGGAACTGTTGCTGATTACACGGCGCGATGAAACCCGCTATGAACGGCAGACACTGGAAAAGGTAAGTTTTGTGCCATTGCTGGGAGGGCTGGGGTGAGACGCCTTCTGCATCATGGCAGCGTACTTTTATGTGTGGGGATATTGACAGGCTGCGCTGGTGCCTTGAACTGGACTCCGCACGATCAAGCGCAGGTCGAGTCGGAACCTGCTGCAGAACCGGTGCCGGCGGGCTATACGGTGAAAACCGGCGATACGCTGTATTCCATAGCATGGCGCTACGGCCTCGATTATCACGATGTCGCGAGCTGGAATGGCATCGGTTCAGACTATCTCATCAAGCCGGGCCAGAGTTTGCGGTTGTCTTCGCCCGGTACGGGCAGCACCTCGCGCATCGCGCCTGTTGCCACGAACGCGACCGGCATTGCGCGCAACCCGGCACCTCCTGCGAACGGTAATTTCACGCCACCGGCGGGCAATATTACATGGAGCTGGCCGGTAACCGGACGTGTGATCCGCCTGTTTCATGCCGATAGCACCTTGGCGAAAGGAATCGACATCACTGCTGGCCGCGGTACGGATATCCGCGCAGCGGCGGCCGGTAAAGTGGTATATGCTGGCAGCGGCATCATCGGTTACGGCAAACTCATAATCATCAAGAACAGCGAGCAATTCCTTTCCGCCTACGCCGACAATGACGAGATCCTGGTCAAGGAAGGCGATACGGTGCAGGCCGGCGACCGGATCGCCACCATGGGGCTGGGCCGGGATGGCCGTCCGCTGCTGCATTTCGAGATTCGCCGCAACGGCAAACCGGTAGATCCGCTGCAATATCTGCCTCGCCAACACTGAAGGTATGCACTTGAGAACGGTGCTGTGTCGCAATCGGAAAAACGCCCGCAAGAGCCTGTGTGGCACCGGGCTTGCATCGCAACCGGATAGATTGGCAAGATTAGCCATACACACTGCGTGGAGTACGTCGCAAGTGTCATGACAGGTTACAGTCGCGACGGCATATCAGAACCGGAAAAGGTACTTCTGGAAGCTGAAGAAGAACATTCCCCTTACGCGGGCGTCCTGGTCGAGGAGGACGCCGAAGCGGAAGGCGAGCCGCTGTTGCCGAATGAAGTCCACATGATCGAAGTCGAAGTGGATGATGCCCCCGAACCACCGGCCCAGTTCAGCGCGGAAGAACTGGATGCCACCCGCATGTATCTTTCGGAGATCGGTTATTCGCCGTTGCTCAGTGCAGAGGAAGAAGTCTATTTCGCCCGACTGTCCATAAAAGGCGACGAGGCCGCGCGCAAGCGCATGATCGAAAGCAACCTGCGGCTGGTCGTGAAGATGGCGCGCAAGTACATAAATCGGGGGTTGCCGCTGCTCGATCTGATCGAGGAGGGTAATCTCGGGTTGATCCACGCGGTGGAGAAGTTCGATCCAGAGCGTGGCTTCCGGTTTTCTACCTATGCGACCTGGTGGATACGTCAGGCCATCGAGCGCGCGATCATGAATCAGACTCGTACCATCCGCCTCCCGATCCATGTGATCAAGGAATTGAACCTGTATCTGCGCGCCGCCCGCAAACTCACGCAGGATCTGGATCGCGAGCCGACGCCGGAAGAGATCGCCGAGATACTCGATAAACCGCTGGAAGATGTGAAACGGCTGCTGGGGCTCAACGAACGCATCGCTTCTGTGGATACGCCCATCGGCAAGG